>CAYMHF010000006.1:0-76816 GCA_964390215.1 uncultured Dokdonella sp.
ATGGCTACAGAGACTTCAACTCGCTCAAATCACCCACACGTTTCCACGAAGAGCCTCTAAAAAAAGCGGCGGCGTACTTCGCGAAACAACCCAAGTGAAGTACGCCATGATTCATTCCCATGAAGACCAGTTCAAGGTCCGCTTGATGTGTCGGGTGTTAAGTATTTCGCCGAGCGGATACTACGGATGGCGCAACCGAGCACCCTCATCCGCCGAACAAAAGCGAGCGCTGCTCGATGTCCAAGTCCAGGCAGCTTTTGTCGCTGAGAAAGGCCGCGCAGGCTCACCCCGCGTGGTACGACGCCTGAAAGCACAGGACCATCGTTGCTGCCGCCATCAAGTGGCCCAAAGCATGCGTAGACAAGGCCTGCGCGCCAAGGCCGCACGCAAGTTCAAAGCAACGACAAACTCGAAACACTCCTTGCCGGTCGCACCGAATCTGCTGCAGCAGAACTTTACTGCCGAGCGACCGAATCAGAAGTGGGTTTCCGATATCACTTACATTCCGACCGATGAGGGCTGGATGTACTTGGCGGTGGTATTGGACTTGTACGCCCGCCGCGTTGTGGGCTGGTCGATGTCGTCACGCATGACCGCAACACTGGTTTGCGATGCGTTGCGCATGGCCATCTTCAACCGCCAACGACCTCGCGGTGTGATCGTGCATTCCGATCGCGGGAGTCAATACTGCTCGAAAGAGCACCGCAAGCTGCTCGATGAGTACGGCATGATTTGCAGCATGAGCGCCAGGGGCAACTGCTACGACAATGCCGCAATGGAAAGCTGGAATCACAGCCTGAAAGTCGAAGCCATCCACGGCGAACGATTCGATACGCGCGATGCTGCCCAAGCACACGTGTTCGAATACATCGAGGTCTACTACAATCGACAGCGACTCCACTCCCTGCTCGGATACTTCAGCCCTGAAGCATTCGAGCTATCCCGAGTCGCTTAGACGGGTGTCCGGGAAATGAGGGCAAGATCAGCTATGGTGACGACGAGCAACGCAGGATCGGGGCCGAAGACCAAGCGAGTTTGCCTAGCTATTTGTGGGGTACCACATTAGTGGCAAGCGGGAACAAGACCAGAGGCAGGTCTGGCTTGGAAGCATGATTTTTCCGGATGGCCCGGAACAAGCACCCGGGATACCCGCTATCTGCTGAAGCCGAGGAATGGTGAGCAAGGGACTCCTCAGGCTACTGAGGCTGGCAGCATATCCCGAAGTCAATCCGCTTCCATTCCGGATCTGGCAAGCACGTTGCGCCGGGTTCCCACAGTCATACGCTGGAGTCAAGGACACTTCATATCGCCCAGCGCGCCACTTTGGCATGCATAGACGGCGGCATTTAGATAATCCCGCTGCAGTCTGGGATTGGCGTCTTGCGCCTGAAAGAGCGCCAGTTTATATTTTTTCACGGCCAGCTCAAGATCTCCGGCTGCCTCTGCAACGAAACCCTGATCCTCGTTGATCATAGCCGAGAGCAAGCCGAGCTGGCTGCTGTCCAGACCTTGCGCCTTGCTGCGTTTGACGAAGGCCGTCATGGCTTCATAGGAGCCGCCCCACCGTGGTTTCAGGTGGTCAAGGTAGCGCGCCCGCAAAAGCATGTTTCCTGGCAGCAGCTTGTTACCCGCAGCAAGATAGCGATCCGAAGCCTTCTTGTCTGAATTGTACCGAGCGATGTTGATGAGATTGAGAGCGGCCAGATAGGAATTCTTGCTCAGCGGCATGGCCGTCTTGAGTTCTTGTTCCGAGATCTCGAACATCTGATTCATGTAGGACATCGTCGATGTTGGAACCTCGCTTGCGACTGCGGTTCCACGGTTGAGCTCGCCGAGCTTGCGGTAGTAGGTACCACGCGCGAGATGCGCAAAATAGGATTTCGGGAACTGAGTGGTCCACGCCTTCAACTCTTCCGAGAGCACATCGCGTTGCATGTAGAGTGGCCGGTAGGCGTCGAGCAATCCGTACTCGTCTGTCTTGCCTTGCTCGAAACTTGACTGGACTGCGCCGAAGTGCGCTTCAAGCGAAGTGAAATCGCGTGCCTTGATCAGGCTGACAACATCAATCGGAGTCTCAGCACGAACCCAAGCGCTTGCACAGAGAAGAATCAGAAGAAATAGGGAATGCCTGGCCATGTCTGCTCACCTGATCCGACGAAAAATTCTTGATGCCCCCTGCAACGGAAATTTGAACCTGATGCAGCGTGGTGGTTGGAATAGTGCGACGAGCTGAGAAATCAAGCAATACATTTTCAGGCAGTGTCACCTGCGACCGCGTCAGGCAAGGTGTGCCACAGCCATGTATCCAAGCAAGGCTGTGGCGGAAGTCGAACAAGAAATGGGGTGGCGACGGGCAAGCCCGGGGCCAGGGCCTGGCTTTGTAGCATCGTTTTTCAAGCCCCCGCGTCAGAGTGCGCTTTTCGAAGCTTGCTCTTCAGCTGGGCGCAGTTTCCTTGAGCGTCCGATCTTTGCTGGCCCCGCGTGGATCGATAGCTGCGCTTTGATACGGGTGCGGAATCGATCTGGGCCAAAGGCGTGTTCGGAAACTTCACTCTGACCTCGGTTTAGCCTTCTGTTTTGGAAGGGGCGATCAAGACTGGTCAGATCAGAACTCCGAGGCTCTGCGGCAGTCGCCGAACCGGCGTCGGCATGACATCCGCCGAATTCCCCGCTGCTCATCTGCTGTCGGCAGCCGGAGAATTTGCACACCCGTGCTGATTCCAGTCGCCAGTATCCCGGCATATCCGGACGCGCGAGTGACTGCAGTGAACTTCCACGCCTTCGCGGCCGTATTCTTTGCCAGCGGAAGTTCTCGCGTTGGGCATTGATTCCTTGGGGATTTTCGAATTTCCGGGGGCTGAATTCGCCTTTCCTCACGGTGGCCCGTTTCTTGCTGTGCAACAACGAGTTGCTGTAAAGCTCGAAAAAGCTCGGGGTCTTGGCATCATGCCTCTCCAAACAGGGGTTAAATTGGAATGGCACTGACACCTTTTCCCGGGTACTTGCGGGAATGGCCATAACAGAGTGACGTGGAGGCGAGACGGCCAGAGTTGGGCTGAACTCCCGCCGGGAGTTCGTAAATGGACGATCAGCTTGAACTTGGGGGTCAGCAGTGGCCGATGGATCGAATACTCCGAGCGTGATGAAAGCCGATCATCCCCTGCGCGATCGTTATGATTTTCGCCCCAAGGCGACGTTCGGCGTCGCCTTTACCGGCTTCCTCGCGCTCACGCCGTTTTCGATCAACCACATGCTGCAGGGCAATTTCACGCTGGCGGCGAGCTCGCTCGGCGTAATCCTGCTGCTTGCCGCCAACGCGTTCGTCATAGCGCGCGGCCGCTATGTACCCATGCTCACCCTGTTGACCCTGGTTCCTACAATCACATTCGAACTGGTGATTGTGCTTCATCTTCAGGGAATCATTGGCGCACTCTGGTGTTATCCGTCATTGATCCTGTTCTACTTCATGCTACCCGAGCGGAAGGCTTGGATTGCCAATGGCGCGCTTTTGGCGCTGGTTGTTCCGCAATTCTGGTGGCTGCTCGACAACTCGATTGCGGCGCGACTGACGGCCACCCTGCTGACAGTGAGTGTCATGGCGGCGTTGTTCATACGGGTCATTTCGAATCAGCAGAAGCAACTTAAGTCGCAGGCGGTGACCGACTCCCTGACCGGTTTGCTCAACCGGATGCTGCTGCACGAAACGCTGGAACAGGCGACTGAGCTGGGCCGTCGCGGTGGCCTGCCAATGACGCTCCTTGCCATCGACGTTGATCATTTCAAGGATATCAATGACCAGTTGGGTCACGCCATCGGTGACGACGTGCTTCGCGGCATCGCTGCGCTGATTCGCGATCGCATGCGCCGATCCGACCGCGTATTTCGAACCGGCGGCGAGGAATTCCTTGTCGTGTTGTTCAATACGCCGCTAGATCTGGCGCAGAGAGTGGCGCAGGATCTGATCAACGCTATCGGGTCAAGCCGGTTCGTTCCCGGGCGAGCGGTCACGGCCAGCATCGGGATGGCGCAATGGGCAGCCGGTGAAAGCTACAGTGGCTGGCTCAAGCGCGCCGACGAGTGCCTCTATCAGGCCAAGACATCGGGCCGCAATCGGGCGGTTGGCTGATGCAGAGCTATCAGTCAGATCCGCAAAATTGGGGCCATGGCCTAACCTTGCTTGCACTTCAGCTTGGCACGATTTCCGTGGGTGTCCGATCTTTGCTGGCCCCGCGTGGATCGATAGCTGCGCTTTGATACGGGTGCGGAATCGATCTGGGCCCAAGACGTGTCCGGAAATACACTTTGCCCCCGCTTTCGTCCCCCATGGATTGACGATGAGCGTCGACTGGTCGCATGCTCAGCGAACCATTCTGCGGGTTCCTCTGGCCTGCTGCGCAGCGAAGAATCCGCATCGTTTCACCCCAAACGAGGTCGTCACATGCGCATGAAATCTGGAATGTTTGGTTTGCAGGCCGTGGCAGCGACACTCTTGCTCACGTGCATGGGGGCGCAAGCCATCGGGGTCAATGGGATCAACGCCGGGATGCCCAACCGGATTTCGATGAACGTCACCGTGCCGAAGCAGACCCAGGGGGCGACGTTTGGCGAAAAAGTCGTTCAAGACGGGGTGGTGTCACCCAGCAAGCAGCCGGAGGGCAAGACGGGGCCAGGTGGCACGTCCACCATCACGATTGTCTGTGGAGCGCAGGGGTGCGGGTTGGCTTTTCCGGGCGGGCAAGGCGTACGTGTCGACTTTGACGGTACGTTGCTGGCACCACTCTCAGCCGCCAGCGTTGAAATAGTGCGCTCTGGCACCCTGGCCCAAGGCGCCTCTCTGCTTGGCGGCGCGCTGCCGGGCGGAGCAGTCATTTCCGCCGCGGTGTCTTCGGTATCGTCCCTGCCCGGGGGTGCGGGCGGCGGTGCGGCCGCGGCGAGTTATGCCAGGGCCGGACATGCTTCCACGTCGAACGAGCCCACGTTGCTGCGCAGCGAACGTCATGCTGATGGAGTCGTCGACGTGCTGGACTCGCTGGTGGATGGCAAATACTCCCTGACGGTCATGGTGGATGGCGCAACCAACGGCTCCGACGAGGCATCGGCGAGCTCCGCAAACAGGCCGGGGAAAGTCCGTGTGGGTAGAGTGGTGATCAAGTTCACCGTGGAGTCTGGGGTAATCATTCCCTTGTTCGAGGATGCAGGGAAAAGCGAAAGCAACCCGATGCCAGAATCCTGATTGCAACGTCGGCTTGGCAGGCGCGGCGATCGCGACGCGGATTTCGGAAAAATGTGTTCGGTGCATGGCCTCCGACGATCACGATTTCCGCAGGCCTGCGCGAAAGCAGGGACGAAAACAGACAAAACCAAAATGGGAGCTTGCTCTTCAGGCTGGCATGATTTCTGTGGGAGGCCGATCGTCGCTGACCCGAATGGCATTGGCCCCGGCCTCGGATGGATCTTCGCCTGACCCGGGTTGCGCTCGTTGATCCAGCGGTTGAAAGCGTTGCACGATTTCGATCGCCTAGATTTCCGGCCCGGCATCGCCCTCGATACGCTGCACGCGCTGGCGGTACTCGCGCACGTTGTCGCCACGAATGCGCGTCTCCTGCGTGCCTTTCACCTCGTCGACTTTCTGCTCCGAGCCGGTCACCGGCTTGGCATCGACGGCCGTTTCGCGCTCGAAGGCGTGCGATTTGTCGGTGTTGCGGTAGTACCGATACAGCAACCAATACAGCCCCGTTGCGCCGGCTGGGCCCATCGCAAGCAGCCATAGTCCGCCATCATCGCTCATGACGTGCTCCCAAGTATCCAGAGTGCAATCCCTTCGAGAAAGGTACCGACGGTGAGCGCGGCCGTGAGCAGCTTCCACTGCTGCACCGGCACGCTGCCCATGGTCTCGCCGGTGCGGCCGTTGACCGCAATGTAGTGCAGCATGCCGCCGTTGCCGCCGGTCTCGTGGTAGGAATAGAGCCAGACCGGCAGGTACATCGACACCCAGCGCGTGCCGTGGACATTGAGGCCTTCCTGCTCCCAGCGCACACCGCGATCGTAGCGTTCCACCGATTCCTCGACCTGGGCGCGGGCGATCGACAGCAACTGCTCCTCCAGACGTGGGCGCAGCTGCTCCACATCCTGATTGCGTTTTTCCGTGCTGAAGCCCGCCAGGAAGGACGCATTCCACTTCACCGCGTTCTTGGTGTCGAATGGCAGGATCGTGTTGATGATGTTGTTGGTGTTGGTGCGCGTATCCAGGTTGCCGCGTTCGCGGGAGGATTCCAGCGGCAGATCGTCCACGGTGAAATCCACGTGCCGTCGAACCTGGTACACATCGGCATCGTAGTAGGTCTTCTTCTTGTCGCCGCTGCCCCTCGTGTACTCGCGGGTCTTGATCTCGCCCTTGCCGGCGACGTCGGCACTCGCGTTGCCATCGACGATCATGTACGGCAGGTACACGCCGATGACGTTCTCGGGCGTGAATTCTTCCTTGAATTCCTTCAGTGCGAATAGCCGCCGCTTGTCCACGAACTGGCGAATGCGCGCGACCGCGTCGTCCTTCTTGATGTGGAAGGGCAGTACCGCGTCGGGCACCGCGCCGTTCGCCACCTGCTCGTTGACGCCGAAGACGTGGCGGCACCAGTGGCAGCGCGCCGTCATCGCGTTTTCGATATTGACCGTTACCTCGGCGCCGCAGCCGGTGCACTTGAAGCTCATCAGACTGGCGGTGTCGGTGGCGATGTCCCGCGCGCCGGAGGCAATGATCGTGCCCTTGAGCTGGTCGATGCCTGCGCCGAGACCGAATTCCTCCTCGATGCGCATGCCCTGCCATTCGTTGCGGCAGTACAGGCAGATCAGCAGATCGCTGCCCGGCTTCTGCCGGATTTCGGTTGAGCCGCATTTCGGGCAGCGGTTGAGACCGTCCTTGAGCTCCTTGGCGGACGTGTCGATGGCGACCGGGTCGGGCGCCAGCAATTCATCGCGGATCGGTTCGGGCAGGGTGGCCGGATCGATGGGAAAACTGCCCGGCACGGGTGGCACGTCCTGAGGAGAACCAGGGCCGGTGTAGGGCGGCACTGGCGGCGGATTGTTGGCATTCGACATGGTCGTTCCGCGGTTGGTGGCTTACAGACCCAGTGCCTTGGCTTTGGCCGTGTCGTAGTCGGCCTGCGTGATCAGGCCGAGATCGAGCATTTCCTTGGCCTTCTTCAATTTCGCGATCGGGTCTTCGGCGGCCGGCGCGGCCGGTGCAACCGGTTGCTGCAAGCTGCCAATGCCGCCCATCATGCCCGAGGCCATGCCCAGGCCCATCATGCCCGCCGCGCCGGTGTTTTCGCCGGCCGACTGCATGCCTTGTGCGACGCTGGCCTGCAGATTGGAATTGCCACGCGCACCCGACAGCGCGTCGGCGCGTTGCACGGTCTTGAGCAGTTCGCGCGTGTTTGCGTCGTACTCGATGGAAACGATGGCGGTCTTGACGATGGCCAGGCCACGATCGGACTTCCACTGATAGGCATTCTCCACCGCTTCGGACAGGCTCCTGGCAAAGCCGATCGAATCCTGCTGCAGCTTGGTAATGCGATTGCCCTTGCTCGGGTCGTTCGAGTACAGGCTGAACGCCGGTGCGAGTGACCCCACCACTTCATTGAAGAGTTGGCTGGCGGCGGCATTGTCGATGTCGGTGAAATCGAAGACCTGTCCGGGCTGAAGATACTTGGCCGGCACGAAGTTCTTCACGAACAGGATCGGATCGACGATCTTCATCGTGTAGGAGCCGCGCGTTACCGCGCCGACCTGGGTGCCGAGGAAGCCGTCATCCCAGTAGATTTCCGATTGCGTTCCGAAGCGGTTGTCCGGCAGTTCCTTCAGCGAGACAAAGAAAGCGGCCTGCTGCGAGCCCGGCTGGCCGCCGAACTTGAAACGCTCCCAGCTCTGCATGAGGAGCGAATCGACCAGACCGCCGCCCGAGAAGATCGACTTCGAGTTGAGGTCGTCCGATCGCCACTCGTACCCGCCAGGCTCGGCCGCGAAGCCGGTGATCGCGCCATCCTGGAACAGCAGCAACCCGTAACCTTCGGGAACGACGATCTTCGAACCATTGGTAATGATGTTCGAGGAGCTCTTTGTATTCGATCCGCGTCCGGCATTGGTGCCTTGTGGAACTGCAGCGAACAGTGCCGCCGTCCCCGCCAAACCAGCCGGAACCGTGTAGAAATCCTTCCACTGGTCGGCGAGTGCGCCGCCAATCGAACCCACCACTGCCTGAACAAGACCCATGACATCTCTCCGCGATTCGTGGCTGGGCACCGCGCCCACCATGCCGGGCGCACTATACATTCCCTGACAAAAACAGGGGCAGTCGCCTCGATGTCTGGCGCAAGGGGAATGGCGGCAACTTACGGCCTTGACTGCCGGAACGCCGACAATTTCTGGCGGGCAATGGGTCGCCGGAATCGTTGCCGTGCGGGTTTTGTGCGGATGCAAGCATGGGTTTGTCTTCTGATTCTTGCAGCCGTCGAGGCTGGCGCGGACTGGATCAGTTGCGAACCCTCCCTGGGCAGTGAATGCGCATGAATCGGCCGCAGCCAGCGAGTATAGTTGAGCGCAACATGGCCACCTTTGGATAAAGCGCGATGCAACGCATGCTGACTATCGTGATCTGCCTTCTCTCCGCAGTCGTGACCGTTTTTCCGGCTGCCGTCAGCGCAAAGCCGGTATCGCCGGTATTGCCACTGACCGCACGGGTCGAGGGCCGTGGCTATGCGGATCTGAGCGCGGATTGGTGGAAATGGGCCTTCGCCCAGCTAATTCCACCTTACAAGGATCCGGATGGTCGCCTCTGCGACGTCGGCCAGGCTGGCCCGGTCTGGTTCCTGGCAGGTACCGACGGCAGCTTCGATGCCAAGCGCGAATGTGTCGTGCCGAAGGGCAAGTATCTGTTCCTTCCGGTCATCAATCTGATCCAGCATTCGCCGAGAACCCGGGACAAGAATCGAATTCCAAGCTGCAAGGAAATGCAGGACGGCACGGCAGTCATCAACGACAATCTCGTCAGCGCGATCGTTTTCATCGACGACGTCCAGGTCGATAAGGTCATGCGGTTCAGGGTGCGCAGCAAGGGCTGCTTCCAGCTGTTTGCCGATGAGCCCAACGACGACAGCAACCAGAAAATCATGGCGGCGAGTGATGGCTACTGGCTGCTGATCGCGCCATTGGCCGGGGGCCGACACACGATTCGCGTCGGCGCCAACTACGGTTCAAAGGAAGTGGCCTACGGACACATGATCCAGAATTTCGAATATGAGATTTGGGTTGGAGGCGAGGGGCGCGTCACCTTCGTTTCGCCCGTGCCTGCGCGGCAATTTCTGGCGCCGTAGTCGCTGTTTGTGCGAGAAGCGGGGCCAGTCGGCCTGCTGCCGTTTGCGAGTCGTCCCGGGGGCACCCCCCCCAGATTCTGGTTTGTGCAGGCGGCGAACACTGCAAGGCATGTGAGATAGTGGGTTATTCGCCATTCGCAGGTAACAGGATCGATGCCAGCCGCCAAACGCCCCGTTGGAATGCTCGTGTCGCAGTTGGGTGCGCTGATGGCGCTACTGGCATCGCCACTGTGGGCCGCGGGTGCGTCGCTGCCTTCCTCGCCCGAGTCGTACTTGAGTCAGTCGGCACGCGTGCGCCAGTCGACCGATCGACCCTGGGCGCCTGAAGCGGGGCAGTTGGGCAATCTCCGACATCTGCAGATCACCGCGGCGGACTGCGTCGTGCGTGTCGTTTCCGGCAGCGAGAATCGCGTGTTTCCGGGTACGCGCGAGGTTATCGTGGTCGAGCGCTCGCGCGTGCTCGACGCCAATCCGAACGAGCAGCCGGCGCCGCGCGACGTGGTCCTGGCCACCGATCATGCTCAGGCCTGTCCGGGTCTCGGCTCGTGCGGCGTGTCGATCACGCCGGTGCGGCGGTCGTCGGACAATGTCGTCACGGGCGCGGCGTGCTTCACCGTGCAGCTCGCCACCGGGCACGATTTGCTGCTGGGTGGCGATGGTCTTTCCCTGCTTGTCGATCAGGTGCGCCAGCCGACGCTGCGGATCACACTCAATCCGAGTGCCGGCCTGCGCGTGTGGCTGGAGCAGGTCAACATCGGGCTGCTTTCGATCCACGCCAACGCGCCGGCGCGCGTGGGCGGCAGCGGCCAGGTTGATTTTCTGCAAGTGGGCAGCTCAGACAGCGGAAGTGCGATGTTCCTTCAGGGTTTCCATGCGTCCCAAGTCGGTGTTTCGGCGACAACGACGGGTACCCAGTGGGCAATCCGCATCGATGCCGATACCAAGGCGGGCTACTACCAGCCGGCGCGCGCGCCCGGAGCGGTTGCCAAACGATACCCTATCGAAATCGAAGGATCGATCAATCGCCTCGAGGTGCCGGTGGGTCAGGTGGATCCGCAGCCATTAAGTGAGGCCACGCGAGTCGCGACGCGTGCGCTGCGTGACGAGGTACTTCGGCGTGCAGGCCCAGCGCCGGTACTCCCGACTTCCGACTCGAGCTTGCCTTCGGCCACGGTCGCCGCAGAGGCGCTCGCACAGGATCCGAGCGAACGGGTCGCCGACGTCGTCGCACGGTATCTGCCGGCATCGATCCGCATCACCAAGGTTGCATTGTGGAAAAAGGGTGCGCGTCTTGAAGGCATGGCACCTGATCCTGCTTCGGCGCGTGAAGTCGCGCGTCTGCTCAATGAATCCGGCGAGTTCACCTATGTTGACGGCGGAAGCTCGCTACCCCGCGATGGCGGCCACAAGTTCTCCGTGCAACTGCGCTTCGCGTGCGAGATTCCGGGTCAGCGCAGCGTATGTCCGGCCGGCGATCCGGCCGCATCAGGCGCCTACAGCGAGGTGCAGGTGCGTGGTGTGATCGACAACTTGCTAGGTCCGCTGGTGATCGTGCACGAAGTACGCCTGGACGGTGACAAGATTCATTTGAAAGCCGTCGCGCCAAACGAAGTGGAGGCCCGCCAAGCCTTGGAACGTCTGGGCCAGCGCAAGGATTTCATCCGCCTGTCGACGTCGATGCACGGACCCTCCGCCAGCGGCTCGTCCGTGAACATCAGCGCAGTACTGAACCTCTACTGCGCAATTCCGCCAAAGGCCGATGGCATTTGCATCCCTTGAACAACACCCGTGCAGAGTGCGGGTTTGGCATCGGAGTAGTGCGTGTTGAGGTTCGCGACCCGCAGTTCCACTGGCGAACCGCCAAAATGGAATTCACGGCTACTCCGCCCCCGATTTCCGTGACCCCGATTTCCGTGCGAATCGTGGGTGCTTTGCGCCTGACAAGATCAGGAACCGGGTGAGACGCCCCGACTCCGTGGCCCCGATTCCAGGACTCAGTAGCCGCTGCCTGCACCCGGGCGCTCGCGCAGCATCTTGAAGCGGGAGAATCCCAGGGCGCCGAGCTGGTCGAGATCGAAGTCGATCATGCCGATTGCCTCGCGCGCCTTGAACGGCACCGAACACAGCAACTTCGCGGGACTTCCGATCTTGTTTGCCTTGGACACCGAGGGGTAGCAGATCTTGGACGGGCAGGTCAGCGCGCAGCCGGCGTTGGCAAACAGGGTGATGCGCGACTTGTCGCCGATTGCGCGCAGAAACTCCTCATCCTGGTTGATGCGCATTGGCAGCACGATGGTGTCGTACAGCTCCATCGCGCGGTCGATTTTCTCGTGGCTGTCGATCTCCTTGATGACGCTGGCCTCGATGCGGTAGTGCGGAAAATCGCGCCGGATCCAGCGCGCGAGCTTGTCGTTGGTGACGATGACCGCGTTGCCTGGCAGGTGGTACTTTTCGAACATCCAGGCATAGCTGGCGTATTCGTCCTCATCCACGGTGTGGTTGGTCAGCGGGATACGCACGCCAATGTGGTGCGCGTACATCGCCTGCACATCGGCATCGGTAAGTTGAGGGACGCGAAAGAAACGTCCGCCATACAGCGTGCAGCGCTCGACGAAACCAAACAGGCTGTCCACCTGCGCCAGCGGCATGCTCGGATACGAAGTGCGCAGGAATGCCATTACCGGCAGCTCAGTCGGTTTGCCGCGCACCGACAGCGTGAAGTCGAAATGAGGCTGATAGCGCACGCCTGCAGCCGGCGAACGAGCCAGGGCAGGGCCGGTGTGGATCGTCGGCCCGGGCGGGACGAGCTTCGGCGTGTTGGCGTTCATCGAGGTACCGCGAGGCGATCGGGGGCGGGCAATCGGTGACGGCGAGTCTGCATCGCCGGCACTGGCCCGGCCTTGATCGAGGTCAAGGCGCACAACTCCCGCGCGTTGGGAACCCGCGGGTCGCCCAACCCGGACATTTTGCTGCTGCCATGTGGATGCGGGGCGGAATACTTGTCTCCGGGGTTTTGGTCTCGGCACAAGCCGGGTTGTCGGTCATGTGGGACATTTCGCAACGCGGATAGCGGCTGATCAAGGAACACTGCTCAGAGTACGCGTTGATGCGCCTGGAAAATCGGCTCCAGCTTTGGTTCCCGTGATTCGAGTGACACGGCACACGGTCGGGAATGCTGGTTTCAGGTCAACCAGGCTTCAAGGCCCTTGAGCGCCGCGGCCTGCGGGTATTCGAGCTTGCCTTTCGCATCGTGCCGGCAGCCTTCATAGGCAACCACCAGTTCGCCGAACGGATCGTCGATTTCTTCGGTTTCCTCGATAACCAGTTCCAGATCTTCGAGTGCTTCGTCGAGGTCGTTGACCTCGAGCGGCATGCGCAGGATCAACAGCCAGGTGATGAAGCTGGCCTCGGGTGTCTCTGTGCGTGCGACGGTGATCGCTGCGTCAAGCTGTGCTGAACGCCTTGCAAAATGAGCGCGCGCGGACGCTTCGGACTCAAACAAGTTGATCGATTCTCCTTGTGATTGCATGTCGCCGGTTTCGACGTTTTCGAAACTGGAGATGACGATGTGATTCATGGGGTGCTCCGTGGGTGTTCGGTGGCGCGAAGGGCGGAGTTGCAATGCGGCCATATTCCGCCTGGGATCATGCGCGTCAACGGCGTGTCGCCAGCACGCCGTCGAGGGCAAGCTGGGCTTTGAAGCCTGCATTTTCCAGGCGCTTGCTGACCTCGCGCGGCACATCGCGTCCGCTGGTCAGCTTGTTCGGGCTGCCGGTGTAGTGGAACAGCTTGCCGCCGCGACGCAGGACGCGCGCGAGCTGATCGTAGAAGGCCAGCGAATAGAGTTCGCCGGCGATGCCGAATCGGGGTGGATCATGCAGCAGGGCATCGACCGATGCATCGGCAATGCCGGCAATCGCTGCGGACACGTCGGCATGGTCGAGATACAGTCGGCCGCTGTTGGCGGGTGAATCCGGATCGGGTGACCATGGATTGAGCGTGCGCAGCCAAAGCACGTCGGCATTCTTCTCGTATGAGTCGATCCGGGCGACGCCGGCTTCGAGGCAACAGGCCGCGAAGTAGCCGAGTCCGCCACAGGTATCGAGCACGCGCTTTCCGCGTGGATCGATCAGGGCCACCTTGCGCCGCGCATCCTCGAATGGTGATTGCTTCGAGGTCGGCAGCATCTTGATGCCGTCGATCTCGAACGTTGGCGCGCCCCATTCGGTCGGCACGAGTTTGATCAGCGAACCGGAAAACCGCGACACCGCGACAAACCCATCGGCGTCGCAGTAATAGATGGTTCGATCCTTCAGCTTGCCGGGATACGGTTGTTGCTGGCCTTGCCAGCTCCAGTAATCCTCGGCCAGGCGCGCGGATGTGGTCGACATTCCGAGATCGAGCGAACCGCTCCATTCCGACGCACCGGAATCGCGCGCCGCCAGCAATGATTCGCCCACGGCGCAAACGAGCAGCGGACCGGTATAACGAGGCACGTCGGACAATCTCCTGCAGCGACCAAGGCAAGCGTGATGCATCAAAGCGCGGCATCGTAACCCAGCCCGAAGCGATCGCGGATCATCGCGTGATTGATCTCTGACGAAATCGCGGGGATCCTTGGTCGGTACTCAAGCAGCATGATGCAACGTCCGCGGAGATTTCCAATGTCTGAAATCCGTCCCCGATTCCTGCAGCCCGCGTCGGTATCGGATTACCGCGAGCTGGCACGCCGCCGTTTGCCACGGCAGTTGTTCGACTATGTCGATGGCGGTGCCTACGATGAATGCAGCTTGCGCGCGAACGTGGCGGATCTGCAGCGCGTGCGCTTGCGCCAGCGCGTCCTGCGCGATGTGTCGAACATCGATCTGCGTACCGAGCTGATCGGCCAAGCCATGCAATTGCCTGTGGTGCTCGGGCCGGTTGGCCTAGCTGGCATGTTCGCGCGGCGTGGCGAGGTGCAGGCGGCAAGGGCGGCCAGGGATGCCGGCATCGCGTTCTGCGAATCAACCGTTTCAATCTGTTCGATGGACGAGGTTCACGCGGCGGTCGGATCAGCGTTCTGGTATCAGCTTTATGTGCTGCGCGATCGCGGCTATGCCCGCGAATTGCTCCGGCGCGCGCAATCGCTCGGCTGCGAAGTGCTGATGTTCACCGTCGATCTGGCCGTGATGGGTGCGCGCTATCGCGATACGCGCAACGGCATGAGCGGGGGCAACAATGCCCGGGCCCGCATGGTCCGCGCCTGGGATCTGCTTTCGCACCCGCGTTGGCTGGTCGATGTCGGCCTGCGCGGCAAGCCGCTGGTATTCGGAAACCTGCACGGCGCCTTGCCCGAGGCGCAGGATCTGGCCGAGTTCCGCAGCTGGGTCGATGCGCAGTTTGATCCGTCGGTGCGCTGGCAGGATCTCGACTGGCTGCGCGAGAACTGGTCCGGGAAGATCGTCATCAAGGGCGTACTCGATGTCGAGGACGCACGCACGGCGGCCGACATGGGTTTCGATGGTCTCGTTGTCTCCAATCACGGCGGCCGTCAGCTCGATGGCGTGGCGTCGACGATTTCGGTTCTGCCGGAGATTGCCGCTGCCGTTGACGGTCGCATGCAGATCCTGTTCGACGGCGGCATCCGCAGCGGGCTCGACGTGGTCAAGGCGCTCGCGCTCGGTGCCGATGGTTGTTTGCTGGGCCGCGCCTGGGCCTACGCGCTTGCAGCCGGTGGCGAAGCCGGCGTTGCGCACATGCTGGATATCCTGCGCAAGGAAATGCAGGTCGCCATGGCCCTGACCGGTTGCACGCGTCTGTCGGACTTGCGCGAATCGAAGGTCATCCATTCGATGTAATTTCTGCGTGGTTGAGCCGGGAACATCCGCCCGCCCTTGCGCTTTGTGTCATGACATCCGGGCGCGGAATACAAAGAGCGGCTAAAATGGTCGCTCCCACAAATCGCAGAAGTCCGATGTCCGATATTCCCGCGTGCCCCGTTTGCTCGATGGAAAACACCTATCCCGATGCGGAGAACTACGTCTGTGCCGATTGCGGACATGAGTGGCTGATCGCCGCCGTTGAAGCGTCGGGTGATGACGATTCGGTGGTCATCAAGGATTCCAATGGCAATGTGCTTGCCGACGGCGATGATGTCGTGCTGATCAAGGATCTCAAGGTGCGCGGTTCATCACAGGTGATCAAGCAGGGCACCAAGGTGCGCGGCATCCGCGTGGTGGGTGGCGATCACGATGTGGAAGGCAAGGTCAACGGTGGCGCGATGATGCTGAAATCGGAATTTCTGAAGAAAGTCTGACAAGCCGGATGCTGGCGGCTGGCGATCTCTCGTGTGGATCGATCACGCCAAGCGAAGGTCATTCCGTTGTCGTGTCATGTTGTGCGCCAGCGGTGACAATGACGTCACATGGCGCAACGTGGAGGCAACCTATGAACCCATCAATCCATGCATTCGGCTCCGGCCTGATCGTGCTTGGCAGTCTGCTTGCTGCAATCGCAGCACCCGCCTATTCAAGGGATTTGCCGCTGATCGAGAGACTGCGTGTGCCGGCGGGCTTCCGGGTCGCGATCTATTCGGCCGATGTGCCGAATGCGCGGGCACTTGCGATCGGGGCGAACGGCACGGTTTTTGTCGGCTCGCGCAGCGCGGGCAAGGTCTATGCGTTGACCGATGTCGATCATGACGGGCGTGCGGACAAGGTGCGCGTGATCGCGAATGGTCTGAACATGCCAGTTGGTGTTGCCTTCCGAGATGGCGATCTGTATGTATCGGCGGTCAGCCAGATGCTGGTCCTGCGCGACATCGAAAATCGACTTGAGCATCCGCCGAAAGCCGAGGTCGTGGTCTCCGACCTGCCGACCGAGACCCATCACGGCTGGAAGTTCATCGCGTTCGGCCCCGATGGCAAGCTCTACGTGCCCATCGGTGCGCCGTGCAATATCTGCGATCGTGACGGCTACGCGAAGATCCTGCGCATGAATGCGGATGGCAGTGGGCGCGAGGATGTCGCCTTCGGCATTCGCAACACGGTCGGCTTCGATTGGCAACCGGCCACAAGACAACTCTGGTTCACCGACAACGGCCGCGACATGCTCGGCGACGAGTTGCCGTCCGACGAACTCAACCAGGTCATCCGCAGGGGTGAGCATTTCGGTTTTCCGTATTGCCATCAGGGCGATACGCTGGATCCGGAATTCGGCAAGGGCAGGGACTGCGCGGACTACACCCCTCCCGTGCTCAAGCTCGGGGCACATGTCGCCGCGCTCGGCATGCGTTTCTACGCCGGCACGATGTTCCCCTCCGCGTATCGCGGCGCGGCAATAATTGCCGAACATGGTTCGTGGAATCGTTCGAAGAAATCCGGCTATCGGGTGATGGCGGCGCGAATCGACGGCTCCCGCGTTATCGGCTATGAGCCGCTGATCGAAGGATTCATGGCGGATGAGAAGAGTTGGGGTCGACCCGTCGACGTACTGGTCATGCCAGACGGCGCACTGCTTGTCTCCGACGATCAGGCCGGCGCGGTGTATCGGCTGAGTTATTCCAGCAAACCTGCCAACGGCGGCGTCAAGCCGACTCGGTAAACTGCGCAAGCGGCGCAGTGCCGAAACCTGCCGATGAAACATCACCCGGCGAGTCGGGAATCGTGGCGAGGCGAGCGGCCTTGATCGCATTCAAAGCCAAGCTTGCAAGGATCAGGAGCAAGGCGGATTGCTTGGTTCAATCTTCCTGTATCCGCAAACTGGCACCAGCGCCACAAGGGAACCTGGCAAGTCGGGAGAAGAAAGCTGGGCCGAAGTGCCGCACCGGGTATGATCGACACACCTGTTTCCAGTCAGGATTAATCCGTATGACGATACCGGAATCCGGAGAATCCAGCGGCCGCGCGCCGAACAGGCGTTGGCGTCTGATGCGCCGACATCCGCGCCTGAGCGCATGCGCGGTGATTTTTGTCGTGCTCCTGAGCGCCTTTGTGCTGGGTGGCATTCGACCCGTGCTCGGCATCCTGCTTGCGTTCGATATTGCTGCCGTGATCTTTCTCGGCGCGACCCTGCACATGATCGTTCGCGCCGAAACCCAATCGATGCGGCGACGCGCGCGCAAGGAGGATGAGAGCTATTGGAGCTTCCTGATCAGCGGCGCGGCGGTCGCTGCCGTCGCGCTGATCGCCCTGGCCATCGAGCTGCATGCGAGCCGCAGCGGCGGCATGATCGAAGTTGTGCTGGCCGCCTGCAGCCTGCTGTTGACCTGGATGTTCCTCAACACACTTTTCGCGCTGCATTACGCGCATGAGTATTACGGCGACGGCAGTGGCAAGAACAGTGGACTCGAATTCCCGGGCACGAAGGAACCGGACTACTGGGATTTCATCTATTTCGCCTTCGTCATCGGCATGACCTTTCAGGTTTCTGATGTGCAGATCAGCGAGCGCAGCATCCGCCGCGTGGCACTGGCCCACGCCGTGATCGCCTTCTTCTTCAATGTCATCATCATCGCGCTGAGTGTCAACGTGCTCGCCAGCAGCGCGTAAGCGATGCCGCAACGGCGGCATGCAGGGATGTGATACCTGATTGTGGCGGCTGGAAGAAGAAATGCCGGCAACTTCGTTCCGGTCTCCTGCGCCTGTCGGGCTGATCACTCGCTCACGTGTCAGGCCCTGCTGTGCCGATGTACACGCCGGAATCCCCTTCGCGGGTTTCACGTTGTGGACGTCGCAGGTGCATGCCACGGTTGATTGGCTGACCCGGATATTCGATTTTCATGGTAGAAAGTGCCAGGCGACCGTCGTCGCAACCGGGGAAGCGCAACGCATGTTCTGTCCGAAATGTGGTTCAGAGAATACCGATACCGCTGTCCATTGCATTCGCTGCGGCACGGCGATGCCAAAGATCGAGCGGGAGTACGGACTCGGCGCGTCGGCGCCTGCGTCGCAACGCGTGGCGGTCAGCAACAATCTGGTCTGGGCCATCCTTGCAACCTTGTTCTGCTGCCTGCCGACCGGCATCGTCGCGATCGTCTACGCCGCCCAGGTCGACAGCAAGCTCGGTGCCGGTGACGTCGCCGGTGCCCAGGCTTCCTCGCGCAGTGCGGCGACTTGGAGCTGGGTCTCGTTTGGCATCGGTGTGCTGTTTGTCGTTGGTTATGTCGCACTGGTGATTGTCGGTGCGACCCTGGGTCATCGATAGCTCGGAAATCGACGGCGTTGCACGTTCGCATGATCAGCCAGACCTGCCTGCGGCATCCCCGCTGGCCGGCGATTGTGCTTGCCGTGGTGGCTTTGGTCATCGCCGGAATCCTGCTCCTGTTCGATCCGTTTTCCGCAACGAGTGTGCTGCCGCCGTGTTTCTTTCACGCGCTGACCCATCTGTATTGCCCGGGTTGCGGAACCACACGGGCGCTGCATGCGCTGCTGCATGGGAATCTCATGCTGGCGATGCAAATGAACCCGCTGGCCGTTGTCGCGCTTGCGCTGCTTCCATTGATACTTTGGAACAGTCCGAATCCGCATCGGGCATGGATAACCAGAGTGTCGGATGCACGACTTTGGCTACCGCTGATCGTTGCCTTTGCCGTTTTGCGCAATCTGCCGTGGGAGCCATTCGTCTGGTTGGCGCCGGGCTAGTGTGGTGCCCCACAAATAACGAGGCAAACTCGCTTGGTCTTCGGCCCCGATCCTGCGTTGCTGGTCGTCACCATAGCCCCACTATGCCTCTTCCTCGCGCCTTGTCTCGGAACCGAATCCGCGGCGCGATTCCACCCAGCTATTTGCGGGACACCACTCCAGGAGATTGGAGGGGTTTTTCGACTGGTCTGCGAATTCGTGTGTGCGGCGCAAATAGCCTCTGATTCGCGACCCATGAATTCGCGAGGAGCCTGCAAAAGGCCGCTGCCAGTGCCCAGCCGGCCAAGGTCTCGTTTCAACCGGCAGTGCGCAACATGCTCACGGATGTTTTAGGCAGTTTCGGTATTCATTGCTCGGAGACTTTCAGGTGCCGCATAATCTTTGTAATTATGGAAAGAGAATCATGATGAATCCGCGAAAGCCGCGATTGAGCTTCGCATGGATCGCGGCCATCAGCCTGTTTCTTGTCGGATTGGGTATCACCGCGATTCTGACGACAATGTCGGTGTTCGCGACCGCCACGATCGAGTTCGCCGGGCCGATGCACGACCGCATGCTGGAAGAACAGAATGGCGGTGTGCCGGTCGCCGTCGTTCGCCGCCGTACGGCGGTCATGCAAGCGCTTCAATCTCCGCAGGCAGTCGAGTGGGCGGGTGAGTATTACGAAGGTGACGGGCTCGGTGAGAATGTTGTCATGGCCATTGCGCCGGATGCGGGCGTTGCTGCGACCTGGCTGGGTTGCGTCGGCGTATACGGTTCAAACGAAGGCGATATCGATGACCTTGGCGGCGGGCGGCTCGCCTTTCGATTCAGTCGTCGCAACGGGAACGATGCCGGGATTTTGATCGGGACTTTTCCGTCGAGCGTAACTCTGGTGCGATGGGGTGCACGCCGCTACCTGCTCGCGGATGACGAGATGATCAAGTTCGTCAATGCCATCCATCAGGGATCAGAACCAAGAAAGGAAGGCCATGGTTCTTTCCTGCTGGCCAGAGATGATGAGAAATTGCCGGCCTCAGGACTGCCGACATTGCCGGCCGAGTATCTCGCCTATCTGCGTTCGACGCCGCTGGACGTGCGCCTGACGTCGGTTGAGCAGGTCGGCAATGTTGGACGTGCGGAGTATCCGGGGTGCAAATACCGGGTTCACTTCAACGCGCCCATCGACGAACAATTACCGATCGGTCTCGAATTTTCGGTCAAGAGTCAAGAGTATGTTTCCGAGGACTTCACCGTCGTGGCCTCGTCTGCTGGCGAGGTATCGGCGGAGGCAACATTTTTCGATGACTGCTTGACTGTGGAGGAGCGACCCACGACTGATTGGGTGCTGACCAGTGGCGCTTATCCGGCCAAGACGTTGCGTTGAATCAATGCGTATTGGGATGCCAGGATGCTTGCGCGCATCGTTAGCTGTTGCCTGAAGTGCGTATTGCTCGAATTCGGGTCGAATCAGCTGTGCAGGATTGACCTATCCATCTGATCCCGTCGAGCAGGTCCGGCTTCGGCGACTTTCAGCACAAGCTTGCCGGTGTTCTCGCCCTTGAACAGCTTGAGCAGGGTTTCCGGAAAGGTTTCGAGACCTTCGACGATATCCTCGCGGGTTTTCAGCCTGCCTTGCTGCATCCAGTTGGCCATCACGCTGGCTGCTTCGGCGTAGCGCGAGGCGTAGTCGAAAACGACCATGCCTTTCATCGATGCGCGATTGACGAGCAGGGACAGATAGTTGCTCGGGCCTTTCACGGCTTCGGTGTTGTTGTATTGCGAGATGGCACCGCAGATGACAATGCGCGCGTGCATGGCGAGGCGTGACAGTGCCGCATCAAGAATCTCGCCGCCGACATTGTCGAAATAGACATCGATGCCTTTCGGGCAATGCTGCTTGAGGGCTTCCTTGACGTCCTCGTTCTTGTAGTCGATGGCGGCGTCGAAGCCGAGCTCATCGGTGATGTAGCGGCACTTGTCGGCACCGCCGGCGATGCCGACAACATGGCAGCCCTTGATCTTCGCGATCTGGCCGACAACCTGGCCGACAGCGCCGGCTGCGCCCGAGACGACCACGGTTTCACCCTCCTTGAGTTGGCCGACTTCGAGAATGCCGAAGTAGGCGGTCATGCCCGGCATGCCGAGTGTGCCGAGATAGACCGGCAAGGGTGCGAGCTTCGGATCGATCTTGATCAATCCCTTGCCGTTGGAAACCGCATAGTCCTGCACGCCAAGTGCACCGGTCACATGCTCGCCGACGGTGAACGCCGGGTTGTTCGAGGCGACGACCACGCCAGCAGCGCCGGCGCGCATGACTTCGCCGATACCGACCGGCGGGATATACGATTTGCCCTCATTCATCCAGCCGCGCATCGCCGGATCAATCGAGATATACAACACCTTGACGAGGATCTCGCCATCAACGGCACTCGGCATCGGCGCTTCGACGAAATCGAAATCGCTGCGCTTGACCATGCCAATCGGGCGCCTGGCCAGTTTGAACTGGCGGTTGATGGCATTGCTCATGATTGTCTCCGGGACGATGGCGGACGAACCACACACAATAGCCGGGAATACCGATCGCTGTCCGATCGGTCGTATCAAGTTCCGGACTGCGAATGCGCTGGTGGCCATCCGCACGGCGAAATCACCTCGGGTGGGGCTGCCGTGAGGCAGAGCAATCCTTAGTGCAACGTCCAGTTCAAATTGACGCCGACCGAACGCTCCGGTGCAAACGTCGACAGCTCGTCGGCGGTAGCGAAGTACTGCTTGTCGAGCAAGTTGCGCACGTAGAGCTGGACGTTGAGCGACGGTGTGAAGTGGTAGCGCGCATCTGCATCGACGATATCGACGGCATTGCGTTCGCGTTCTTCGAATCCCGGGCGATCGACCTTCCAGCGATGGTTGTAGCGCGCGCCCAACTCGATCTTGGTCGACTGATAGCGTGCTTCGAGATCGGCGCTGAGTGGTGGAATTCCATACAGCGTCTGGCCGGTGTTGTCCTCGCCGCGAACCACGGAAAGGCTGCTGCGAAGCGTGAATTCACTGTTCGGCGACCAGCCGAGCGCGGCCTCAGCGCCGTGCAATCGGGCCTTGCCGACGTTCGTATAGCCGTTGACATCGGGACTCAGGTCGACCAGCTGGATGAGCTCTTTGACCTCGGTGCGCCAGACATGGATTTCACCGCCCCAATTGCCTGCATTGAGCGCGTAGCCAAGATCAATGCCTTCGGAATGTTCGGCGCCAAGGCTGGGGTTGCCGACGATTTCACCTTGTGCGGTGACGCCGGTGAAGAAGCGCTCCTCGAGGGTGGGAAAGCGGTAGCCCGAGGCGAGATTCAGCGTCCAGCGACTCCAGTCGTTCGCTGTCCAGATCGCCCCGCCGGTGAATGCCTGATCGTTGTTGCTTGAGTGTGCGCCGGCCTGTTTCTGCTTGATCGAGGTTGTGCGTGCGCCGAGTTCGAAGCCTAGCTGTCCGGTCGCACGCCAATCGGTCACGGCGAACAGTGACCACGCATCCTCCTGGCCATCACGCAGACTGTAGACACGATTGAGCACCGAACCGCGTGCGTCGTAGCCATTGACGTTGCGCCGGCCGAGGTATTCAACGCCGATGTTGCTGATGAAATTGCCGGACTGAAAGGTTCGTTGTGCGGTGCCGCCGACATCCGTGCTGCTGATCGCGGCGAAGGAGTCGGGTGAGCCCGGTCTCTGGTTGTACGTTCCGAGGTACTGGTCGTGTGCATGCAGGGTTGCCTCGAAACCATCGGCATTGCGCAGGCGCACGCGGCCGAGCGCGTGGCTGTCCTCCGGGTAGGTCGTGTCGCGCGTCGGATAACGCGAGTTCGACTTGCCGATGTTCTCGGTGCGCGAAGGCAGCAGGAGCATGTCGAGATCGAAATCGCCAAGCTTCGTACGGTACTGCAGCGAGGCGCTTTCCCTTTCGAAACTGGTGTTCAATGGGGTGCCGTTCGGGGCTTTGCTGTCTCCTGCCTGATGCCGCGATGCGGCCACCGAGAAGTTTTCCGAACCGGTGCCAGCGGTCAGCGTGCCCTCGTTGCCCGAGCTGGCATACCCCGCCTGGAAAAAGGGCGACTCAAACCAGCGTGGCTCTATCGAGATTGCACCGCCGAGGGCGCCGGCACCGAAATGCACGACCGCCGGGCCGCGGGTGACGGTGATGTCACCAAGCAGGGACGGTTCGACAAAGGCGACCGGCACGCCAGCACGCCGTTGCGCCGTGATCGGCATGCCGCCGACCAGGATCAGGATGCCATTGGCGCCACTGCCGCGGATCGAGAAGGTCTCGAAAATGCCGTTCTGGCCGGTTGCGCCAACGCCCGGCACACGCGTGATCAGATCCTGGAAATCGGAAGGTGCTGCGATGGCATCGGCGTAGGTCACGACATCGGTTGCCAGTGCCGAGGGCCAGTCGTTCGCGGTTCCGCGTGCGGTCACGTGAATCGCGTCGGTTTGCCAGGGTGTTTCGCCGTCACCTGGAATGCGCGCCTGGTGATCCGATCCGGTTGATGCGCCGCTGTAATGCCTGGACTCGTCCTGGCTTTCAAGAAGGTCGTCGGCGAGCGCAACAGGTGAGCTGAAGGCGGCAATGTTGAATGCCGCTGCGATGGCGGTACGTCGGAGCAATCGAGACATGGTTTTTTTCCTGGATGCCCCGTTTCGATCTCGAAGCGGGGAATGCTGCAGTCTAGATAACTCGAGCAGACGGGATAATCCGTCTACAGGCGGAGTGGCACCCGATCATGGCCGATGGCCCGAAGCGAACCGGGGTGCACAGCGTTGGCCGGCGAAGTGCTGTTCGGCGATCAATACATGTCGTCGAACAATTCGCTGACGCCTGCCTTGCGCGGCGCCCGGCTTGTCAGCTTGCCGTTCGCTGATCCTCGCGGTCGCCATCGGAATTCTGATGCGCCGATGCGGTAGTCTTCATCCTCTCCGGAATCCTGCAGGAGCGCGCACGTGAACCGAATCAATTCCAGGGCCATCGCGCTCGCCGTTTTTGGCATTTTCCTGCTGGCTTTGCCGATGCTTGCCGCTGCTGGCGATCCAGCTGCAAGTCATGTGCGCAACATTTTTCTCGTTCGACATGGCAATTACGTGTCTGATCCGACCGCAGACAAGAAGCTCGGCCCCGGGCTTTCGCCGATCGGGGTTGCCCAGGCGCATCTGGTCGGAACACGACTGGCTTCCATGCCGATTCATTTCGATGCCCTGTATGCCAGTCCTCTGCAGCGCGCCCGCGACACAGCGGCGATCATTGGCGAAGATTTTCCGGGGCGGACGTTCAGCGTGCTCGATGATCTGGAGGAGTGCACCCCACCGACGCGTCGCACCGAAATCACCCGGGATGACAAGCCCGAGCAACTGGCCGCGTGCAAGGCCCAGCTCGATCGGCTGTTCGACGCACATTTCAAACCGGCCGAAGCTGCCGAGCGCAACGAAATGTATGTCTGCCACGGCAACGTGATCCGTTATCTGACCACCCGTGTGCTAGGCGTGGATACCCGGGCCTGGCTGGAAATGTCGGTTCATCACGCCAGCATCACCCAGATCCGCGTTGAGGCAGATGGCAGCTTCAAGGTTATTGCGGTCGGCGATTCCGGGTACATGCCGGCCAACATGTTGACCGGGGCTAGTGGTGATGCCGATCGCAGTCTGGCGATTCCCGTGTTGCCGGTGAAACCGGCTGACTGAGCCTCGGCACCTCGTTGCCGGACGCGCCTGAAGGCTCTTTGCCTGCACGCGATCGCGGTTGCGCAACCCGTCAATCGACAAGTCCACAGGATCTCCATGATTCTTGCGCACCGTCTGCACAAGGTGGTCGCAGAGTGCCTGTCGATCAGGGCTTGCCGCGCTGTCGGCAAGTTCAATTTCACATGCGCAGGAGATTCCCGTGGCATTCATCCATCCATGCGTGCGGTTGCTTGTTGGCTGCCTGATTTTCGGCAATGTCCACGCTGACCAGGGTGCGCCGGTTCTACCGTCACCGCCGTATGACTATTTCGTGCCGCTGCCAGGCTATTTCTTTGTGCCGGCAGTGCCCGGATCACCGACCCAGATCGCGGTGATTGATCATGACAACACGCCGTCCGACAACCCGACCACCAATACCGGAGCAACGCTGGGGCGGGTGCTCTTCTATGACAAGAGCCTCAGCTTCAATGGAACGGTGTCCTGTGGTTCATGCCATCAGCCGATGCATGGGTTTTCGGATGCAAGCACCTTGAGCACGGGGTTTGATGGCGGTCATACGCGACGTCATTCGATGGGACTGACCAATGCGCGCTTCTACCAGCGAGGCCGGGCATTCTGGGACGAGCGCGCGCAGACCATGGAAATTCAGGCATTGATGCCTATTCAGGATCCGATCGAGATGGGCATGACACTGGTCGATCTGGAAACCCGGCTTGCGCAGAAGAGCTATTACCCGGCGCTGTTCGACGCCGCGTTCGGCGATCCGGCGATCAGCGCCGATCGCATTGGCAAGGCGATCGCGCAATTCGTGCGCAGCCTGGTATCGATCACCAGCCGCTACGATCAGGGCCGCGCCATGGTCAACAACGTCAACCAGCCTTTCCCCAATTTCACGATGCAGGAGAATCAGGGCAAGTCCCTGTTCCTTACCGCACCTCAGGCAGGTGGTGCCGGCTGCGGCGGCTGTCACGCCACGGAAGCCTTCGTCAACGAGCAGAACGGTCCGTTGAACAACGGACTTGATCTTGATACGAGCGCCGATCAGGGGGCGTTTGAAACGTTTGCCACGCCAAATTTTCTCGGCTCGTTCAAGACGCCATCGTTGCGAAATATCGCGGTACGGGCCCCGTACATGCATGACGGGCGCTTCGCCACGCTTGAGCAGGTCGTCGAGCACTACAACTCGGGCGTCAAGGCGCATGCAAACCTCGATAACCGCTTGCGCCTGCCGAACGGAAATCCGATTCGGTTGAATTTGAGCGTTGCGCAGAAGCAGGCGCTGGTCGTTTTCATGGGCACACTGACCGATGTCGCTTTCCTTGGTGATGTGCGCTATTCCGATCCGTTCCCGGGTTCCGGCTGTGGCGAACCGGGCGAATGCGTTTTCGCAAATGGATTCGAGTAGCGCGGGAAGGATCCGGCATCCACTCCGACCTGGTTTGTGGTCAGTCGACAGCGATCCGAGCCATCCACGGTTTCGGTTGTCGGTACGGAATCGGGTTGAAGATGCTTGGATCGATCCTGTTGCCGGTATATGATAATGATTCGCATTACCGAATCTTGCCGAGCGCTGACGCGCCGCATGTCCACCGGAGACATTTCGATGAATTTTCCAGACTTCTACAATCAGGCGCCTGTAGTCCGCACGTTTGACCGGCTGGCACAGCTGCTCGGCGCGTCCGATGGTGGATTGCTCGATTATTGCTACGCCGATGCCGTGCGTCTGGCCGGGCATTCCTGTCCAACGGTTGCCGGCGCCTTCCTCAGTGGACGTGCCGCGCTGCGCGTGCTGTATCCCGACGGGCCAGCCGAGCGCGGCATGATCGAGGTGGCGATGCCGGCACCCGCACACCACGGAACCACAGGGGTGGTCGCCCAGGTGCTGACCTTGCTGACCGGTGCGGCTGGTGAGAATGGCTTCCAGGGACTCGGCGGACGCCATGCCCGCGATGGCCTGTTGAGCTTCGCCGGGCGCCACGAATCCGATGCGATCGGTTTCCGTCGCCGCGACACTGGCGACAGCGTCGCCGTGGAACTGGATACCGCACCGGTGCCCGGTGACCCGCAGATGCGCCCCCTGCTCACCGCGATCATGCAGGATTCCGCCAGCGAGGCGCAGAAGCGGGACTTTGCCCGCGTCTGGCAGGAACGCGTGCGGCGCATGTTGCTCGATTTCGCTGACGACGTGCGCGTGATCAAGGTAACCCGTTTGGCCGCCTGAGTACGGGTTTGTCATATCCGGTTTGGTCAGGCGCCCGCGCTTTGACTCGAATCAATGCCGATATTGCGGCGGGCGTCGAACATGGCGTCGCTGGCCGCCAACCTGGCGCGCAGCGGATCCGGAGGATGCATGGAATTCGGCAACAGGCTATCGCGCGCCGCCCCCGGGTTTCGTTGTGCGCATGTTTTTAGCGTGCCTGCAGATGACGTCAGCAATGCGTCGGGGCAGGGTGATTCGTGATCCGCTATGGCGCTGCTCTGCAGCAGATTCTCGCGCAATGTGCGCCGCTGCCGCCGCATGAACTACCTCTGGCGCAGGCGCTTGGAGGCATTCTTGCCGAGAATGTGCGCGCAGCGGCGGATCTGCCGCCGTTCGACAACTCGGCCATGGATGGTTTCGCCCTCGTCTGCGCTGGCAAGACGCTGCCGGCCGGGAGCGAATTCACGGTAGTCGGATCACAGGCCGCGGGTGACGGCAGCAATCGCGCGCCGATACCGCCGGCGGGCGGCGACGCCTGCGAGATCATGACCGGGGCCAGCCTGCCAGCTGGTTTCGATGCGGTTATTCCGATCGAGCAGGTATGCATTCTCGAACAGATCGAGGAGCGTCCCTGGCGCATCCGTCTCGATGCGCCGGTGCAGCCGGGCGCGCATGTGCGTCGCCATGGCCAGGATGTGCCCAGGGGACAGTGCGTATTGCACGCGGGTTCAACAGTCACGCCTGCCGCGCACATGCTGCTGGCCGCGCTGGGCATGGCCTCGGTCGCTGTTCGCGGACCTGTTCCGGTGGCCCTGCTCAGCACCGGGCGTGAACTGATCGATGATCCTGGCCAGCCACTTGCCGCGGGCCAGATTCGCAACAGCAACGGGCCTTACCTTTCCGATCGCCTGCGTGAAGCCGGCGCGCGGGTCGTGCATGCGCAGACTGTCAGCGACGTTCCTGCGGAATTCCTTGCCGCGCTTGAGCGCAGCCTGGCCGCGGGCGCACGGGTGCTGCTGAGCACAGGTGCGGTGTCGATGGGACGCCATGATTTCATTGCCGATGCATTGCGCGGGATCGGTGCGCAGATCGTGTTTCACAAGGTTGCGATCCGGCCTGGCAAACCGCTGCTTTTCGGGCAACTCCGGGGAGGCCAGTTGTATTTCGGGCTGCCCGGAAACCCGGTCGCCGGTGCGGTCGGCATGCGCTTCTTCGTCGAGCCGGCGCTGCGTGCCCTGCTTGGCCAGCCATCCGAACAGCCCTTGCGACTGCCGCTGGCCGAAGGCGTGCAGAAGAAAGCAGGCTTTCGCTTTCTGCAGAAGGCCTGCGTGCAGATCGATGCGGATGCGCGACTCAGCGTACGTCTGCTGCAAGGGCAGGAATCGTTTCGCATCCTGCCGCTGCTGCTTGCCAATGCCTGGGCGGTGCTTGCGGAAGATGCCCGGTATCTGCCCGCCGGCACCCTGATCGAGGTGCATGGGCTGGAGGGTCGCGGCGTGCTTCTTGATGCCGCACAAGCGCGTGCTCGCGGCGAGGGCGCGGAGACCGCCAGGACAACGAAGGAAGCGTGATGAAACTGCAGATTCAGGGCCAATCCCTGCGCTTTCGTATCGATGAAGCCGAGCTTTCGTGTCTGCTCGCTGGCGAGATGCTTGAGGGTCGAACACAAATCACGGCCGATCGGTACTTCTCGCAGGCCATCGGCTTGCATGCGGGCAAGCAGGTGATGCTGGAAGTTCTTCCTGACCGCTGGCGCGTGCTGCTTCCCGAGGGACGCTTGCGCGACTATGTGGCTCGATTGCCTTGCCGGGATGCCCTGGCCTTTGCGGTGACCGTGGCCGAGGGCGTCGGACTGAGTGTTCAGTTCGAGGTCGATGTGCGCGACAGCCTGCAAGTGCGCGGACCGCGGCGACGTGGCGAATCGCCGCAAGCCTCGCCGCTGCCGGGTGCCACAGACGATTCCTGATCACCGAGCCGGGAGTCCGCGTGAGTTGCCTGCCGAGCTTCGGATCGACTCGCAAAGGCACCCTTCACTGCACTGTTGAATGCGCTGAAAATGAGGCGGCGCGAGCCTTTGCGGGCAGCTGCCTGCTCCCATCGAGACGGTTTCCAGGCTAGCTTCATGGGCCAGGATCGCCCCACGGATCTGAATCTCCCGGGTCATTGGCGATCTCGCTACTTGCGCTTTTTTCGATGAATCAGGTTTGCCACCCGCAACGGCTGCGAGACGGCGATTGACCGAGGTCAAAGCTTCGCTGGATGACAGTGCCTACGCTATCGGCTGATGCAGCGCCGCAATCATCGACGCGGCGCTGCCTGCAATCGTTGACCCCCCAAACGAGGCGACACAATGGCAAGCACCGGGCAGGAATCGAGGCACGGCCGCAAGGTTCTGCATGACTGGCACCCCGAGGATCCCGCGTTCTGGTCCGCCAAGGGCAGCAGGATCGCCAATCGCAACCTGGCCATCTCCATTCCCGCGCTGCTGCTCGCATTCGCCATCTGGATGGTGTTTTCGGTGGTCGTGGTCAGCCTGCCGAAGATCGGTTTCCAGTTCGATACCGATCAGCTGTTCTGGCTGACCGCGCTGCCCGGCCTTTCCGGCGCAACCTTGCGCATCTTCTACGCATTCCTGGTGCCGATCTTCGGTGGTCGGCGCTGGACAGCGATTTCTACCGCGTTGTTGATGATTCCCGCGCTGTGGCTGGGCTTTGCCGTGCAGGACACGGCGACACCGTTCTGGCACTTCATGGCGATTGCCATCCTGTGTGGCCTGGGTGGTGGCAACTTTGCCTCGTCGATGTCGAATATCTCGTTCTTCTTTCCCAAGGCGAAGCAGGGCTATGCGCTGGGCATGAACGCCGGTCTCGGCAATGTCGGTGTATCGGTCACCCAGTTCTTCATTCCGCTGGTGATCACGGCGGGTGTGTTCGGGACGCTGGTCGGTGCGCCGCAAACCACCGCCGATGGCGGCACGCTGTATCTGCAGAACGCGGGCTTCATATGGCTGCCATTCCTGTTCGTGTGCACGCTGGCGGCATGGTTCGGCATGAACGACCTGGAGGCCGCGCGCTCCAGTTTCGCCGAGCAGTCGGTGATCTTCCGGCGCAAGCACAACTGGCTGATCTGCTGGCTTTACACCGGCACCTTCGGCAGCTTCATCGGTTATTCGGCCGGCTTCCCGATGCTGATCAAGACCCAGTTCCCCGACATCAATGCGCTCAGCTACGCCTTTCTCGGGCCGCTGGTTGGCGCGCTGGCCCGGCCACTCGGCGGCTGGCTGGCGGACAAGCTCGGCGGCGCGATGCTGACGTTCTGGGTATTCGTGTTGATGACGGTATCGGTTTTCGGCGTCTTGCACTTCCTGCCAGGTAATGGTTCAGCGGGCAACTTCGTCGGCTTCCTGGTCATTTTCATGGTCTTGTTTGTGTTGACCGGCATCGGCAACGCATCGACTTTCCGCATGATTCCGGTGATCTTTCGCAGCATGCGCGAACGTGAGCTGGGGCCGCAGCCGAGTGCCGAGGACAAGGCCCTGGCCGCACGCCGCGCTGGAATAGAATCGGCCGCGGTCATCGGATTCTCCTCGGCAGTGGGTGCCTACGGCGGCTTCTTCATTCCCAAGAGCTACGGTTCGTCGATCGCCCTGACCGGCGGGCCGGAATTCGCGCTTTATGGATTTATTGGCTTTTATTTCACCTGTATCGCGATCACCTGGTGGTGGTACTTCCGCCGGGGTGCGGAAGCACCTTGCTGAACTTTGATATGGTTTTCCGCGTCGAACCGGCCGCAGTGCCTGTTCAACCCGATAATTGCAAGAGGACGTCACGATGAGCTATTTCCTTGATCGCCTGCAGTTTTTCAAGCGCGAGCGCACGACTTTCGCCGATGGCCATGGCACCACGCGCAGCGAGGATCGCGACTGGGAGGATGGCTATCGAGCGCGCTGGCAGTACGACAAGGTCGTGCGTTCCACGCATGGCGTGAACTGCACCGGTTCGTGCAGCTGGAAGATCTACGTCAAGAACGGCCTGGTCACCTGGGAGACCCAGCAGACCGACTATCCGCGCACGCGCCCGGATCTGCCCAATCACGAACCGCGTGGTTGCCCGCGCGGTGCCAGCTACTCCTGGTATCTGTACAGCGCCAACCGGCTGAAGTATCCGCTGGTGCGCGGCGCGCTGCTGCGCATGTGGCGCGCGGCGCGCAAGTCGATGTCGCCGGTCGAGGCCTGGGCCAGCATCGTCGAGGATCCGGTCAAGGCCAGGGAATACAAGACCCGTCGCGGCATGGGCGGCTTCGCCCGCGTGCGCTGGGATGAAGCCAACGAGATCATCGCCGCCTCGAATCTTTATACGACCAAGCAGTACGGTCCGGATCGCGTGATCGGCTTTTCGCCGATCCCGGCGATGTCGATGATTTCCTATGCCGCTGGCGCACGCTATTTGTCCTTGCTCGGCGGTGCCTGCCTGTCGTTCTATGACTGGTATTGCGATCTGCCGCCATCCTCGCCGCAGGTCTGGGGCGAGCAGACCGATGTGCCGGAATCGGCCGACTGGTACAACAGCCGCTACATCATCGCGTGGGGTTCCAATGTGCCGCAGACGCGCACCCCCGACGCCCACTTCTTCACCGAGGCACGTTACAACGGCACCAAGACCGTTTCGGTGTGTCCCGACTATTCCGAAGTCGCCAAACTGACCGATCACTGGCTGCATCCCAAGCAGGGCACCGATGCCGCGCTGGCGTTCGCCTTCGGCCATGTGATCCTGAAAGAATTCCACGTCGACAAGCCCTCGCAGTATTTCACCGACTACTGCCGCCAGTATTCGGACATGCCGCTGCTGGTGCGTCTGGAAAAGCGCGCTGATGGTCGCCTGGTGCCGGAGCGCTTCCTGCGCGCCAGCGATCTCGGCGGTCTCGGCGAGGCGAACAATCCCGAGTGGAAGACCCTGGCCTTTGACGAGAACAGCGGTGAGCTGGCGATTCCGAACGGCTCGGTCGGTTTTCGCTGGGGCGAGAAGGGCAAATGGAACATTGAGCAAAAAGACAGTGCCGGTCGCGAAACCCGCCTGCGTCTAAGCCTCAAGGATTTCGCCCAGGGCATCGAGTCGGTCAGCTTTCCGTACTTCGGTGGCATCGAGCACGATCACTGGACGTCTTCGAAGTTCGAGGATGTGTTGGAGCGCAATATCCCGGTGCGCAAGCTGCAACTCGCCGATGGCAAGGAGTGGGCGGTGGCCACCGTCTACGATCTGCTGCTGGCGCAGTACGGAGTCGATCGCGGTTTCGGCGGTGGCAACGTCGCCGCCAGTTTCGATGACAATGTGCCGGGCACACCGGCCTGGCAGGAAAAAATCACCGGCGTGCCGCGTCTCGACGTGATCGAAGTCGCCCGCGAGTTCGCCCGTACCGCCGACAAGACTCACGGCCGCAGCATGATCATCGTCGGCGCCGGCATGAACCACTGGTTCCACAACGACATGAACTACCGCGGCCTGATCAACATGCTGATCATGTGCGGTTGCGTCGGTCAGACCGGTGGTGGCTGGGCGCACTACGTCGGCCAGGAAAAATTGCGTCCGCAGACTGGCTGGCAGCCGCTGGCATTTGGCCTGGACTGGAGCCGTCCGCCACGCCAGATGAACGGCACCTCCTACTACTATTTCAATACCGACCAGTGGCGCTACGAGAAGGTCAGGGTCGAGGAATTGCTGTCGCCGCTGGCCGACCCGAAGAAATACTCGGGTTCGCTGGCCGACTTCAACCTGCGTGCTGTGCGCATGGGCTGGTTGCCTTGCGCGCCTCAGCTCGACCGCAATCCGTTGCAGGTCGCCCGCGATGCCGCGAAGTCCGGGCAGTCGGCCGCCGATTACGTGGTCGCCAAGCTGAAGTCGGGTGATCTCGATTTTGCCTTTGCCGATCCGGATTCGCCGCAGAACTTCCCGCGTGCCATGTTTGTCTGGCGCTCGAATCTGCTCGGTTCCTCGGGCAAGGGCCACGAGTACATGATGCGGCACATGCTCGGCACCAAGCATGGTTTGCAGGGCAAGGATCTCGGTGAAATGGGCGAGGTCAAGCCCGAGGAGATCAAATGGCGTGACGAGGCGCCCGAAGGCAAGCTCGATCTGCTGGTCACCCTCGATTTCCGCATGTGCACCACCGCGCTCTACTCCGATGTGGTGCTGCCGACTGCAACCTGGTACGAGAAGAACGACCTCAATACCTCGGACATGCATCCGTTCATCCATCCGCTGACCCAGGCGGTGGATCCGGCTTGGGAATCACGCAGCGACTGGGACATTTTCAAGGGCATCGCACGCGCGGTCAGCGAGATGGCGCCCGGCGTGCTTGGCGTCGAACAGGATGTGGTGCTGGTGCCGACCCTGCATGACACCCCGGGCGAACTGGCTATGCCGTTCGACGTGCGCGACTGGAAAAAAGGCGAGTGCGAGCCGATTCCGGGCCGAACCATGCCATCGATCAGCGTGGTCGAGCGTGACTATCCCAATCTGTACAAGAAGTTCACCTCACTCGGGCCCTTGCTCGACAAGCTCGGTAATGGTGGCAAGGGTATCAACTGGGATACCCAGGACGAAGTCGACTTCCTCGGCAAGCTCAACCGCAGCGTGCGTGAGGAGGGCGTCAGCAAGGGCCGACCGCAGATCGAATCGGCAATCGATGCTTGTGAAGTGGTTCTGCATCTGGCCCCGGAAACCAACGGTCACGTCGCGGTCAAGGCCTGGGAGTCACTCGGCATCTTCACCGGCCGTGACCACACCCATCTGGCCAAGGGCAAGGAACACGAGGCGATCCGCTTCCGCGACATCGTCGCGCAGCCACGCAAGATCATTTCTTCGCCGATCTGGTCGGGTCTTGAGGACGACCACGTCAGCTACAACGCCGGCTACACCAATGTCCACGAGTTCATTCCATGGCGCACGCTGACCGGTCGTCAGCAGTTCTACCAGGATCACGAGTGGATGGTTGCCTTTGGCGAAGGCTTCATGCAGTACCGGCCACCGGTCGACACGAAGACCATCAAGCCGCTGCTCGACAAACGCGGCAACGGCAACAAGGAGATCGTGCTCAACTGGATCACGCCGCATCAGAAGTGGGGTATCCACAGCACCTACAGCGACAATCTGATCATGCAGACACTGTCGCGTGGCGGGCCGATTGTGTGGGTCAGCGAGGACGATGCGCGCGCGGCCGGTATTGTCGACAACGACTGGATCGAGCTGTTCAATGTCAATGGCGCGATCACCGCACGCGCGGTGGTCAGTCAGCGCGTGATGCCGGGCATGGCGATGATGTATCACGCCCAGGAACGCATCATCAATATTCCCGGTTCGGAAATTACCGGTACCCGTGGCGGCATCCACAACTCGGTGACCCGCACCGTGGTCAAGCCGACGCACATGATCGGTGGCTACGCGCAGTTGTCCTACGGGTTCAACTACTACGGTACCTGCGGCACCAACCGCGATGAGTTCGTCATCGTGCGCAAGATGAAGATGATCGACTGGCTGGATGGCGAAGCCCCAGCGAAGACCGCCGAGGAGATTGCGTAATGAAAGTCCGCGCACAGATAGCCATGGTCTTGAACCTCGACAAGTGCATCGGTTGCCACACTTGCTCGATCACCTGCAAGAACGTCTGGACCTCACGCGAAGGGGTCGAATACGCCTGGTTCAACAATGTCGAGACCAAGCCCGGCGTCGGCTATCCGAAGGAATGGGAAAATCAGGAAAAATGGAACGGCGGCTGGGTGCGTACCCGCGCCGGCAAACTGGTGCCCAAGGCCGGTGGTCGCTGGCGCATGCTGGCGAAGATCTTCGCCAACCCGGATCTGCCGCAGATCGACGACTACTACGAGCCGTTCGATTTCGACTATCAGCATCTGCATGAGGCACCCGACCTCAAGCACCAGCCCACCGCGCGGCCGCGTTCGCAGATCACCGGCCAGCGCATGCAGAAGATCCATTGGGGTCCGAACTGGGAGGAAATTCTCGGTACCGAGTTCGCCAAGCGCGCCAAGGATGTCAACTTCAATGGCGTGCAGAAGGAAATCTACGGCGCGTTCGAGAAGACCTTCATGATGTACCTGCCGCGCCTGTGCGAGCACTGCCTGAATCCGGCCTGCGTGTCAGCCTGTCCATCGGGTGCGATCTACAAGCGCGAGGAAGACGGCATCGTCCTCATCGACCAGGACAAGTGCCGCGGCTGGCGCATGTGCGTATCGGCGTGCCCGTACAAGAAGATCTACTACAACTGGAAGAGCGGCAAGTCGGAAAAATGCATTTTCTGTTATCCGCGCATCGAGATGGGCGAGCCGACGGTCTGCTCGGAAACCTGTGTCGGACGCATCCGCTATCTCGGTGTGATGCTGTACGACGCCGATCGCATCCAGGAAGCGGCGTCGGTGCCGGCCGAGAAGGATCTGTATCAGGCCCATCTCGACATTTTCCTCGATCCGTTCGATCCCAAGGTGATCGAGGCGGCGCGCAAGGAAGGCATTCCGGATAGCTGGCTGGAAGGTGCCAAGGCATCGCCGGTGTACAAGCTGGCGATCGACTGGAAGCTGGCACTGCCGCTGCATCCGGAATACCGCACCTTGCCGATGGTCTGGTACGTGCCGCCACTGTCACCGATCCAGTCGGCTGCCGAGCGAGGCCGTATCGGCATGACGGGCGAGCTGCCGGATATTGCCTCGCTGCGCATTCCGGTGCGCTATCTGGCCAACATGCTGACCGCCGGCGATGAAGCGCCGGTGATCCGCGCGCTGGAAAGGATGATGGCAATGCGCGCCTGGCGCCGGGCCAAGAACGTCGACGGCGTCGAAGACCTCAAGGTGCTTGAGCAGGCCGGTCTCACGGTCGCCCAGGCTGAAGACATGTATCGCTATCTTGCCATCGCCAATTACGAAGATCGCTTCGTCATTCCCTCCGCGCATCGCGAATATGCCGATGATGCCTACGGCGAGCGCGGCGGCTGTGGCTTCACCTTTGGCAACGGCTGCAGCGGTGACAGCCCGGCCGACATCTTTGGTGAGCGGCGCATCACCACCTACAGCGTGCCGCCGAATCGCCAGGAGAAGAAAGAGGAGGTGACCTCGTGAAAGTGCTCAAGCTGATCGGTGTATTGATGGACTACCCGCAGGACGAGTTGTGGGGACATCGCGACGAACTCCTCGCGGCCGCTGAAGAAGCCGGTCTTTCCGCCAGTCGGCGACGCGACCTTGTGGCCTTCACAGGCGGCTTGCTCGACACCGACACGCTGACCGCCCAGGACGACTGGCTCAGCCTGTTTGATCGCGGTCGCTCGATGAGCCTGCTGCTGTTCGAGCATATCCACGGCGAGTCGCGTGATCGCGGCCAGGCGATGGTCGATCTGATCGAAACCTATCGCAAGAATGGTTTCGAGATGGCCGCCAAGGAGTTGCCCGACTATCTGCCGCTGCTGCTCGAATACCTCTCGCAGCGACCGGCCGAAGAGGCTCGCGACTGGCTGCATCACGTCAACCATATTGTCGGCCTGCTGGCCGCGCGGGCCGGCGAGCGCAAGAGTCCCTATGCGGTGTTGTTCGAGATCCTCGTCGAGATGGCCGAAGGCAAGCTTGAGATCGAACTTTTTCGCCGTCGTGCCAGCGAAGAGCCGCGTGACGACACGCCCGAGGCCATGGACAAGCTGTGGGAAGAAGAAGCGGTGCGCTTCGGCAGTGAAGCGCCGGATGAAAATTGTTCGCCTGGCGGCCGTCCCAAGCTGCGTGCCCAGGTCAACCAGGAGGTGCAGCCATGAGTGATTCACTGAACCTGTTTGCGTTCCAGATCTATCCCTACATCGCACTGGCTGTGCTGTTCGTCGGCAGCTGGGCACGTTACGACCGGGCCATGTACACCTGGCGCACCGGATCCAGCCAGATGCTTTCCAGCCGCGGCATGCGCATCGCCAGCAACCTGTTCCATTTGGGCATTCTGGCCATTCTCGGTGGTCACCTGATCGGTTTGCTGACCCCGCATTCGGTCTATGAACACATCATCACGGCGCCGCAAAAGCAACTCCTTGCCATGGTTGCCGGTGGTGTCTTCGGTGTGGTCTGCCTGATCGGCCTGCTCATGCTGCTGTGGCGGCGTCTGTTCAATCCACGCATTCGTGCCACCGGTACCACGGGTGACACCATCGTGCTGGTGTTGTTGCTGGCGCAGTTGCTGCTCGGTCTGTACACGATCCTGCTTTCATCCCATCACCTGGATGGCAGCGTGATGATCCTGCTCAGTGAGTGGGCGCAGCGTATCGTCACCTTCCGTGGCGGTGCCGCCGACTTCGTCGTCGGCGTGAGCTGGGTCTACAAGGCGCACATCTTCCTTGGCATGACGTTGTTCCTGGTCGCTCCGTTCACCCGCCTCGTGCATATCTGGAGCATTCCGGTCAGCTACCTGTGGCGGCCATATCAGGTCGTGCGTCGGCGCCAGGCCGCCCTGCGTTACGGCTCGAAGGTTTAAGCCATGACCGAGCCCAAGCGCATGCCACGCAGCTTGCCGATTACGGTGATCGATTCACGGAATTCGGTTACCGAGGATGCCCACGCACACGACGCGGATACCGGTGAGGGCCCGCGCAGTCTTGGGCGTCCGTCGCCGTGCCTGCTGTTCGTCGCCGACACGCCGATCAGTGAGTCCGACATCGCCCAGGAAATGCAACATCACCGCGCGATCAAGCCCGAGCAGTCGCGTGCCGATGCGGCGCGCGCGCTGGTCGTGCGCGAGTTGCTGTGCCGTGAGGTTGAGCGCCTGGGTCTGGCCGAGACGCTTGAGCCAGTCGGTCGCGAAACACTGGAGGAGGCGGCGATCCGCAGCCTGCTGGAAACCGAGGTCGAGCAGCGTGTACCGAGCGAAGACGATTGCCGGCGTTACTTCGAGCAGAACCGCGAACGCTTCCATACGCCGGACCGGGTCCGCATCCGCCACATCCTGCTCGCGGCAGCTCCTGATGATGTCGGTTCTCGCCTGGCCATGCGTTCCGAAGGCGAGCGTCTGATCGCCGAGTTGCAGGCCGCCCCGGTGCTGTTCACCGATTTCGCGGCACGCTTTTCGGATTGCCCGTCGAAAGAGCAGGGTGGAGAGCTGGGCTGGCTTGAGCGCGGCCAGACCACGCCGGAGTTTGATCGCCAGATATTCCGCCTGCGCGCCGGCTTGGCCGGCTTTCCGGTGGAATCACGCTGGGGCTATCACGTGGTCAGCGTCGATGAGATCGAGGCCGGCGTCGCCCAGGAGTTCGTCGAGGCGCATGCGCAAATCGCCGACTACCTCGAACTACAGGTACGCCAGCGCGAGCTGCAGCACTACCTGCTGATCCTGCAGGAGCGCTACGAAGTGCGTGGCCTGGATGAGATCGAGGCCGCCGCCGCTTGATTGCGAGCTGCATCCTTCGAATCGGATCCCGCGACCCTTTACTCCCGGAAACAACGGCATGTACGACATCGAGCAGGTTTCCAACGCGCAGCAGCAGCGCGCAATGTGGCTCAGCACCTTCGCCTTCACCGTGTGTTTTGCGGTGTGGACGATCTTTTCGATCATCGGCATCCAGATCAAGAAGGATCTCGGCCTCAATGAGACGGCGTTCGGCCTGCTCATTGCCACGCCCATCCTGACCGGCTCGCTGACCCGGTTGTTCCTTGGTATCTGGGCCGATCAGTATGGTGGTCGCATCGTGCTGACCGCGGTCATGTTGTGCGCTGCGGCGGCAACCTGGATGCTGACCTGGGCACACAGCTATCCGCAATTCATCATTGCCGCGCTGTTTGTCGGCCTTGCCGGCGGCTCGTTCTCGGTCGGCGTGGCCTATGTCTCGAAATGGTTTCCGACCAACCGTCAGGGCACCGCACTGGGGATCTTTGGCGCCGGCAACGTCGGCGCAGCGGTGACCAAGTTGCTGGCACCGATGGTGATGGTCGCCGCGGGCTGGATCATGGTGGCCAGGATCTGGTCAGTCGGCATTGCCGTTACCGCCGTGCTGTTCTACCTGTTCAGCCAGGATGATCCGTCGCTGGCCGAGCGGCGCAAGTCCGGAGCCAGGCCGATGTCGTTCCGTCAACAGATGGAGCCGCTGGGGAACATCCAGGTCTGGCGTTTCTCGCTTTACTATTTTTTCGTATTCGGTGGATTTGTCGCGCTGGCCTTGTGGCTGCCGCACTTCCTCACCGGCGCCTACGGGCTTGATGTACGCACTGCCGGCCTGTTCGCAGCGGCCTATTCGATCCCGGCCAGCCTGTTTCGCATCGTCGGTGGCTGGCTGTCGGACAAGGTCGGCGCGCGCAGCGTCATGTACTGGACGTTCGGCGTATCCACCCTGTGCACCTTCATCCTCGCCTATCCGGATACCCAGTACATCGTCAAAGGCATCAACGGAGACATCAGCTTTCGTCTGGCCATCGGCCTGATCCCGTTCACCGTGCTGGTATTCGTGCTGGGGTTCTTCATGTCGCTCGGCAAGGCCGCCGTATACAAGCACATCCCGGTCTACTACCCGTCGCACGTCGGTTCGGTCGGCGGTGTGGTCGGCATGATCGGTGGTCTCGGCGGTTTCATCCTGCCGATTGCCTTTGGTGTGATGAATGATCTGACCGGCGTGTGGACCAGTTGCTTCATGCTGCTGTTCGTGGTGGTCGCGGCCGCACTGGCCTGGATGCACTTCGCCATCCGCCGCATGGAGCGCGCGCACTTCCCGCAGATCGGCCGCGAAACCGACCTTCCGGAAATCATCGATGCTGCCCAAATCGACCAGGCTTCAGCCAGCGCGAAGCGCTGAAGCGGCATCGTTCGACGGCGAACCCGGCTCTAGCCGGGTTCGCAACGCGATCCATGTCGCGGGGTGATTCAGGCCATCGTTGGCGTCGGCGACGACAGTCGTGCGAAGGCGAGCACATGGCCGTCCGGATCGAGCACGTAGCTCACTGTGTGTCCCCAGTCGCGCGCCATCAGCGGAGCCAATTCGGTTGCGCCTGCAGCGAGCGCACGCCGATGAAGCACGTTCGGGTGGGCGACGAGCAGGTAGAGCTCGGCTCTCGGAATGCCGCGCGCGAGTGCAGGATCGGGCAGGCTCGAACCAAGCAACCGACGAATGCCTGATTCCGGCATCAGCCCGAGAATGGCTCCGCCGGGCAGGCTGAACTCGGACATGCCAGGGACATCCAGACGTGGCTCGAAGCCCAGCACGAGGCGATAGAACGCCACGCTGGCAGGCTGATCCGAAACATAGAAAACCAGATGCGCCGCAGCGGAGTGGCCGAACGCGTCAGAGTAACCGACTTGCATGGTGTATTTCCCTGCTTTGCCGCTGTGTGGACATTCGACAACTTATGTACTCCGGTGCTGTCTGTCCAGCCATATCTGTGTGGCGGATGCGACAGTCCACCACAGGCGATTCAGTGCCGCCGATTGGCCTTTGCTGGCCGCATCGGCTATGGTCAAGTGCGACCCTGCAACGGGGCCACATGATGAATCGAAATGTTTCCGCTGATCTCGCTGCGCTGTATCCGGCGCTCAAGCAGTACAGCTTGGAGGTGCGCAAGGATCGGCGACTGTCGGTACCCCCTGCGGACTCGGTAACGATCCATAGCACGGAGTGTGGGAGTCAGTTGACTCTCGATGCGCGAATAGAGAACGCGCGGGTCAGCGAGATCGGCTATCGCGTGCGAGCCTGTTCGTTGGGACAGGCCTCGACGGCCATCTTCGCCAGGCATGCATTGGATTTGGATCTGGCCACTCTGCGGCGCCTGGAAGAACAGGTGCAGGCCATTCTTGATGGCAATGCGACTTACTGCGAGTGGAGAGAAATGGAAATATTCTCATTGATCAAGGGCGTTCCTTTGCGTCATGGGTCGATTCTGCTGCCGTTTCAGGCAATGCGGAAACTCTTCAATCGGGCTGGCCAGGCGCTACCCGAGACTATGGAAAATCCGCTTCAATCACCGTCTACTACGGGAGTATAGGAATAATGAGCATCCAGGACATCGTCGTTGTCGGCGGAGGAATTGGCGGCACCATGACCGCCAACAACCTTGTCGCCAAACTGCTGCCGGAGATTCGTGCCGGCAAGGCACGCGTCAGTCTGATCTCCAACAGTCCATGGCACTACTACAAGCCGGCCTTCATGTACGTGGCGTTCGGCATGTTCTACAAGAACGAACTGCGTCGACGCTTGCACACGCTGCTGCGACCGGAAGTGAACCTGCTGCTGGACGAGGTGCAGGGGTTTGATTTCAAGGACAGCCGTCTGCGCCTGGCTTCGGGCAAGGATCACCGTTACGACTATCTGGTCGTCTCAACCGGCTGCATTCCCTCGCCCGAGCGCATTCCCGGGTTGAAGGAAGCCGGTGATCATTTCTATCAACACGATCCGGCCATGCAGCTTTATCACAAGCTGCGCACCATCGAGAAAGGCCGCATCTTCATCGGCGTGACCTTTCCGCAGACGCCCAACGTGCCGCACCAGTGCGGCATCGCGCCGATGGAAACCACGCTGATGCTGGATGATTTCCTGCGCAAGCGCGGTGTGCGCGACCAGATCGAGATCGTCTATACCTATCCGACCGTCTCGCAACTGTTGCGCAACTGCCTGTTCCTGCAACGACCGGTTGGCGAAGTGCTGCCGACCGTGTTCGAGTCGAAGGGCATCAAGCACCAGCGCGGCTTCACCCTTTCGCGGGTCGATGCCGAAGCCAAGGTGGCCTACTCGGAAGAGGGCGAGTCCACTGAATTCGACATCCTCATGCAGACCCCGCCGATCCGTGCGGTCGACGCGGTGCTCAACTCGGGCATCTCCCAGGCCCCCAACAACGAGGGCTGGTTGCCGACGGATCGCGAGAGCCTGCAGTTGGAAGGATTCGCCAACGTGTTCGTGATGGGCGATACCGTCGATCTGCCGATCAGCAAAGCTGGCGGCAGTTGCCACAACCAGTCGCCGGTGATCTGCGACAACATTGCCGGATTGATGCGCGTGGGCAATACCGTGGCCGCGTATGACGGCAAGGTGCAGGCAATCGCGCAGATGGGTCTCGATGCCGGCATGCCACTCTGGTACGACTACGATTCCGATGTGATACCGACACCGGCGACCAAGATTGGCGGCCTGATGCGCAAGGCATTCAATCGCGGCGTGTATTGGTCCGTAGCCCGCGGCGTGGTTTGAACAAGGAGAACAACATGACTACCGAAATGACCCAGAACACGTCGTTTGATGCGCTGCTGCGCAGCAACCCGCAGTTGAATGATCCGGCTACGGTGCAAGGCATTGCCGATCTGGTCGGCAAGCTTGCGCCACTGCTGCAAGGCCAGCGCTTGCACAATCTGGTTGATCTGCTGTCGGCAGTATCGGATGTCGTCGACATGGCCGATGACGCGATGATCCAGAAGTTGATGAAGGGCTACGAAAACGTCGTCGCAGGCGCATTCAACATCAGTAATGCGATGGACTATGCCATTGCCCAGGCGGGTGCGGAAAAAGAGCCGCCCACCTTGTGGCAGGCGCTGCGGCGACTCAATCGCGATGACGATGCACGCCGTGGGCTGGCGATGGCGCTGTCCATGCTTGGCCTGCTCGGCCGACAGGCGCGCGAGGGAGCAGCCGTCCTGCCGGACGATTGAAGACAAGGTTATCCGGCCCGGTCGCACACGGTTGCGGCCGGTGCCGGGTGCCGCCAATCGATAGCGGTTCGAATTCCATTGAGCGCCTTGCTTCGACGCACACGATGCGCGGAGCAGGCGGCGGTCGGCAATTGGCGCGTTGTCAGCGGTCGGCGCGGGGCGTTGCGGGGAACGCCAGGGCCAACTCTTCCCATCCCAGTCGACGCGTACGGTTCAGGATCCAGAGCACGTCATGGCTGGCCCGGTCGACCGCTTCGAACAGCGGCTTGCCGGCAAGGATCCAGCCGGTCAAATGGGCGCTGAACAGGTCACCGCCGCCCTTGACCTCGCAGGCGACGCGCGGGTGGGTGAAGACTTTGTGCTGATCGCGGCTCACGGCGAGCACATGCATCTCGCTGGCACTCCAGATGCGCGGTGCGGCACTGGTCACCACGACCCACTCGGTGGCGCCGGTCAACAGGCTGCGGGCGGCGTCGATGCAGTCATCGAGGCTGGACAGCGTGCACTCGCTGAGTTGCTCAAGTTCGAAATGATTGGGGGTCAAGCCATGCGCATGCGGCAGCAGCCGGCGCCAGGCGGAGGTCATGCGCGGGTCGACGTAGATGCCATGGTCGAAGTCGCCGATGACCGGATCGACTTGCACGCGCAACGCGGGCTGCACTACCAATGCACGCCCAAGCCAGCGGGTGATCAGTTCGATTTGTTCCGGATTGCCGAGATAGCCGACCAGAACGGTTCTGGCCCGAGCCAGTGCGTCACGTGCAATAAGGTCATCGAGATAGCCCGCGAACCAGTCCAGCGGCAGCGCTCCACCATGGATGCTGGGATAGTGCGGAGTTTTGCTCAGGATGACGCTGGGCACGGCCGCCACGCGAAGTCCAAAACCCTGCAGAGTCGGCACAGCCACGCTGTTGCCGACATGCCAGTAGAACAATTGCGACTGGATCGAGACGATGTCTATCGGCAAGCTGGCGGCTGTGTCTTGGCTAACGGATCGGGTCGTCATCACCAGCGATGGATCATGATGGGGTCAATGCTCAGCCTGATCCAGGGCGCAAATGGAAACAGGCGATTTCGCGCCACGCGCAAAATACCATGACGCGATCCCTGTCAATGGAAATATCAGAACCACTGAATTGCCGCCAGCCCGCTCTGGGTCGGCACGCGTTCGGCTGGCACGATCGCCACTTCGCCTCCATTGCGCAAGACCAGCTCGCCCAGATCATCGAGCACGTCGTCGGAAAGACTGACGTTGCCGTGTTGCATCGCCTGAGCGGCAGAAAATGCATTGATCAGCCGCCAGCCGATCGAGGTGGCTAGGTTGCACCAACGGCCTGGCTCGCTTACACAGTTCATCCAGTGACAATGCGGCGGAGTCGAGGTCAATGGCCACATCCAGCAGGGTCGGGTTGACCCCGACCTTGCGCAGCAGACTATGGTGCTTGGGCAGAGTCGCCAACTACAGAGGCAGGCCGCTCAATCTTGCATGATGTTCGAGAACCGCGCGATCCACGACGCGGGAGAAGTGCTCGGTGTCTGCGCTGAAGGCCGCGGGCTTCGTGCTTGCCAAGGATCTTTTCGGGGTAGTCGTTGGCGAGGATATCCATTTCTTGAAAATCCTGGGCGGTCGGGAAGCGGTGGATGGCTCATCCTCATGTCCGCGCGCGGCGTGGTGTTTCAAGCAAGACAAGAGAAGGTTGTTCATCGGGTATCCACAAGCCGCATTCAGGCGCTGCCCGCCACCTGTTCATCACCAGCGATGCGATGCTACGACCGGCTTGCCTGCACGTGCAGTGATGCGCGGTAGCGCTCAAGCAGCAACCAATTGCGAGTTGGGTCTGGTTGCCGTGTTGTCGTCACGCCAGTGCGCGCCGATACTGGTCGTTCGCCGCAATGCCGCAGCAAGCAGTTGTTGTCCCAGCCGGGCCTGCCAGCCACGCGCCTGCAGGGGAGAGAGAATATCGATGCCGTGCTGCATGCCGTGTGCCGTGCGCATCGGGCCGGCGGCGCGCCACATTACTTCGCGCAGTACCTGCAGATCTTCACGACCCAACCCCGCGCCACGCTCGACGATCAAGGGTTCGCCACCCTGGCGAATGGATTCCTGTGCGCTCAGATGGGCGCCCAGGCGACGCCCGAACACGACGCATTCGAGCAACGAATTGCTGGCCAGTCGATTGGCGCCATGCAGTCCATTGCAGGCCACTTCGCCGACCGCGTGGAGGCCGTCAAGGCTGGTTCTTCCAAGATCGTCGGCATGCAATCCGCCCATGTGGAAATGGGCAGCCGCGCTGACCGGAATGGGCATCTGGCGCGGATCGATGCCATGACTCTGGCAAGTGGCGAACACGGTCGGGAAGGCCTGCTCCCAGTCGATGTTCAGTCCGCGCGCATCGAGTAGGACGGAACCACCGGCCTGACTTGCCTGCCATACGCGGCGGGCGACGATGTCGCGTGGCGCGAGATCGACGAGTGGATGCAGACCGTCCATGATCGCCTTGCCATTGCCATCGCGCAGGCGTGCGCCAGCCCCGCGCAACGCTTCGGTGACCAGCGGCAGCGAGCCTGCATCCAGATCCAGCGCCGTGGGATGAAACTGCATGAATTCCAGATCCTGCAGACGTGCGCCGGCGGCCACCGCCAGGGCGAGGCCCGAGCCATCCGCGCCAGGTGGATTGGTAGTGCGGGCGAACAATGCGCCGATGCCGCCGGTGGCCAGCACGACCGCCGATGCCATCAGGATCTCGTTGTGTCCGCCCTGATCAAGGCGCACACCGGCAACGTGGCCATCGCGCAAGAGCAAGGCATCCACCTCGACGCCACTGCGCCAGTCGATATGCGTGGCCACGCGGACTGCGGCGCTCAGTGCGCCCATCACGCGTGCGCCGCTGGCGTCGCCTCCGGCATGCACGATGCGGGCGCGACGATGGCCGCCTTCGCGTCCCAATTGCAGGTGCTTGCCGGCACGATCGAATTCGACGCCGTGCTCCTGCAACCATTCAATGGCCCCGGCTGCCGCAGCGGCGAGCATGCGCACGCGGCGAGGATCGTTGTGCCTGGCTCCGGCAATCAGAGTATCCGCCACATGCGCATCGATGCTGTCACCGACGCCGATCGCGGCGGCAATGCCGCCCTGGGCCAGTGCGCTGGCACAACCAGTACCATCGGCGGCGCGGCTGAGCAGCACAACCGGTCGCGGTGCGGCCGCCAGTGCCGTGCACAGCCCGGCCATGCCGCCACCGACCACGACGATCGGCGTGTCGCTCTTCATCAAACGGATTCCTGACGGCCAATCGCCAGCATGCGTTCCAGGCTGGCGCGGGCGCGGGCGGCCACCGCTGGTGCGATGCTGATTTCGTGGCGCAGGTCGCGCAGGCAGGCGTAAATGTTCGGCAAGGTGATGCGCTTCATGTGCGGACACAGATTGCACGGCTTGATGAACTCAATTTGTGGAAACTGGTTGCGCAGGTTGTCGGCCATCGAACATTCGGTGATCATGGCCACGCGTTCGGGCCGCTCGCGCTCGAGCCAGCGTCCCATCGCCGTGGTCGAGCCGACGAAGTCCGCTTCGGCGAGTACCTCGGGCGCACATTCCGGATGCGCCACCAGTTTTGCCTTGAACTGTTCACGTGTATGCCGGGCCTGGCGCGCGGTGAAGGTTTCGTGGACTTCGCAGGTGCCGTTCCACAGTACCAGTTCGACCCGTGTCTGCGTCGCCACCCATTGGCCGAGATAGCGATCCGGCAGAAATATCACCTTGTCGGCACCCATCGCCTCGACCACCTGGACGGCATTCGCCGACGTGCAGCAGGCATCGGACTCGGCTTTGACTTCGGCGGTGGTGTTGACATAGCTGACCACCGGTACGCCGGGGTGACGTTCGCGCAGGCCACGCACATCGGCGGCATTGATTGACCTCGCCAGCGAACAGCCCGCTTCGGGGTCGGGAATCAGCACGCGTTTTTGCGGAGCCAGCAGCTTGGCACTTTCGGCCATGAAGTGGACTCCGCAGAGAACGATCAGCTCGCTGTCGCAATCGGTGGCGGCCTGGGCCAGGGCCAGCGAATCGCCGGTGATGTCGGCCACGCCGTGGAAGATCTCCGGTGACTGGTAGCTGTGCGCCATGATTAGCGCACCGCGCTGGTGCTTCAGGCGCTGGATGGCATCGATCCATGGCAGGTGCATGGGAATCTCAAGGCACGGAACCATCGATTCCAGCCGATCCGACAGTGCCGCGTATTGTTCTTCAAGGCCGGGGTGCCACTGCGGTGCAGGGCAGGTGTCTGCGTCGTTCATCATCGCCATTGGATTCAGGGGCGGGGGATTCACCCAGGCAGTCGTACAAGTGGGTAAAACGTAGAATTGTCAGCTCGACCAGGATGCCCAGGCCAAGCGGCGGGAAATGATGCCTTCAGCCGCAAGCGCCTGTCCTTGATGCAGGTCAACAGTACTCGGTCGCTGCACGGGTGAGGGTCATTGCTCGCGCCTGAGTTCGATCGCGTTCAGCCCGAGCACATGACGTCGATCAACTGAATTCTCGCCTCGCCCGACGACATCCGGCCGCTTGCCCAAGCCGCTGGCCACGCTTCCCCGGTGTCAGCCATCCGGGATAGCGAGTGACGGCTGCCGACGCAAGGCATGCCACAGCGCACGCAGCATGCCGACAAATGTCGTCAGCCAGGCACAGGCCGCCAGCAGCAGAAATACCTGCGGCAGCCAGGCGAGGAAATCAAAGCCCATTGCCAGGCGCATTTCATGGGTGCAGGCGGCGTACATGCCGAGTGGAAACACCGCACCCCAGTACAACGGATCGTAGCTGAGCGGAAAGCGCTTGTAGATGTGACGCCAGACGCCAAGCACCAGCAGCATCGGTATCCACCAGGTGCCGGTTGCCCAGTAGAACACGGTGAATCCTTTCAGGAACGGCACCAGTGATTCGAGGAACGGGGCGTCCCTGGTGTTGACGAGCAGCAGCGATCCGGCCAGGGTCGAGATTGCCATCGCGCCCATGTTGATCCAGTACGGCGGCGACAGATCGGCTGGCGAGAAGCGAAAGAAGGTGTAGCGATAGAAAATCAGTGACATCATCCAGATGTAGAGCATGCCGCCCCAAAGCCACATCGACAGGGCGAAGAAATTGAGCTCAAGCTTGCCGGGTTGGCCGATTCGCGCCGCCAGCAGCGCACTCAGCACAGCCAGTGACTGGGTTGCGACTACCGCCAGCAACCAGCCTCCGTTGATGCCTTCGTTGAGTGGCGGCTTGTGTTCCTTGACGGTGAGCAAGGTGAAGAACGTATAGGTCAGGGTCAGCCAGAGCAGCACGGCCAGGCCCCACAGAACCGTTGCCGCGGGGATGCTGTCGGCGAGCAGGAGCGCCTGACTGCCGAGCAGGCTGGTGGCCGCGACCAGGGTAAAGAAACCGGGACCACGCAGATGGTCGGCCATGTCGCCGAAAAAAACCTTGCGGTACCGAGCAAGGCGCAGGCCATAAAGCGTCCACAGCACTCCGTAGAACACGATATTCAGCGCAAACAGGATGCGCGCCGGCACGCCGAAGCCGAGCAGGTTGGCGGCCAACGAGACGATGCCGGTCGACATGACCAGGCCGAAATACGCGGGCGAAAGATGCTTCAGTGCGGCCATGAAGCGCGTGGCGGATGCATCGTTGGCAGCCATGTCGTCGCTTGTGTGCCGGGTTGCCACAGGCGATCCCCGTTCAGAATGGCAGGGTGACCTTGCCGATGTGGCCGAGGAAGAGGAAGCCCGATACGAGCACCGCGTTGAGCGCCCAGGCCACGGTCAGCCAGCGGGCGAGATAGCCCCAAGTCTCGTTCCTGACATTGAGGGCATCGATCCAGATCGTGTGCATGATCCACGCCGTGTAGAGCAGGAAGGCCAGGAACAGCCCGGCCAGCATCGGCGTGCTTGTGTCCCGGTAGAAGTACAGGATCGCACCGAAGAACAAATGGCTGAAGACCACGCCGTAGATCCAGAATGCGACCCAAAGAGGGGTGCGCCCGCGCGGCTCGACAGGTAGCGATTGCGTATTCATGGGTTCCTCCAGAAGCGCCGAAGTAACGGATCCTGCAAATGACCGGGAAGCATGGCCGCGTGCGATTTGATGGGCGGTCTGATCATGCGCGCGCCAGTTGAACCAGCTCACCTTCGCGGTTGACCGCAAGGAAACTCGCGATGCGACCTCCCTTGATCGCCTCGACCATCAGGCGCAGCGGTTGCACCGCCTCATCCGCACTGGGCGGATGACCCCCATGGCCGGGAAGCGCTGCGACAAACAGGATGTCCCAGCCGATGCCGGTATGTGCTGATTCCGCGGCGAGCGAGGCAAAATCGTGGACATCGGCGGCTGCCTTGTCGACGCAAAGAGTCGGTGTCAGAGTGCCGCCTTCGCCTCGTTCAAAGGCCAGCTTCTCCTCGCTGCTGGCATCGCGCGGCAATTCGGCGGCGGCAAACACGAACAGCAGGCGTTGCGGCTCGGCCTGCTCGCGCGCAGCCTTCAACAATCCTGAAAAGTCCTGCAGTGAGATCAAGGGATCTTCCGTACTGGCAATGCGGATGACAGAAAAGCCTGGCGCAATCAGCCGAAGCCATTCTGCTTGATCATGATACATCCGCTCGGAACCCGCTTTGATCTGAATCAGATAGCCACGGCCCGCAACAACATAGGGGATTCGCGTTCAACGCCGCATCGAATATCCCGATGGCGAAATCGCTGCGAGTGGCCGGCGCGCTGCAGGTATCGAACGAGCGGGAATCGGTGTGTGAAGCGGGCGACGGCGGCTTGCGCGCGCAAGCGCCAGCCATCTGCCTGGCGCACCAGCACAAGGATCCGCTTGCGGCATTCGCCAGGACTTGGCAGGCTGAATTCGATGGTGGCGGCAAGCCATTGTTTCAGATGGCGACCCCGGCCCGATTCGAACGGGCGACCTTCCCCTTAGGAGGGGGACGCTCTATCCAGCTGAGCTACGGGGCCGCAGCGTTGCCGCGGCCCCGGATTGTCCCATAACACCACTCGGAATCCGAGTCGTGGAATGACCTTACTTGAGAGTGACCGTGCCCTTCATCAGCGCCCAATGACCCGGGAACGAGCAGAAGAACGAGTACTTGCCGTCCGCAGCCAGTTTGCTGACCGGGAAGGTGATCGACGCGGTTTCGCCGGCACCAATGACCTTGGTGTGGGCAAGCACGCGTGCGTCGTCGGACTTGACGTAATCCTTGGCCAGTCCGGCCGTTGCACCGTCATTGGCGACGGCCTGCATGTCGGCGGTCTTGGTCAGCACCCAGTTGTGGCCCATGGCCGCCTTGGGCATCTTGCCGGAATGGGTCAGGTTGACAGTGAAATCCTTGCAGGTACTTGGGATCTCGATGGCCTTGACGTCGAACTGCATGGCGTCGTTGCCGTCGACGTCGACCGAGCACGCGGCGAATGCCGAGGACGAGGCGAGCAGAAATGAGGCCGCTATGAGTAGGTTGCGCATGGGGTTGATCTCCTTGAGGGTAGGGTTTGATCGCCAGGCACCACGGCTGGTGCGGATGTCGATTCGACCATCAAGGTAGTTCCGTTCTGCTGAATCTAAAGGGAAAAGGCAGTGACGGGTTGTCGCAGGTTCACGGTTCAGCGGCCAGGCGCCAATTGAGGGTCAGGGCGACATCGGACGAATGCAATGCGGGCAGGTCTTCAGCCATGGTGAGCTGAAACTCGGAGCGCTTGCCGATGCGTCGGCTCAAGCCGAAATTGAGTTGATTGCTGGTGCTGCCGAGGAAATCCGGAAGCTGCCGGTAGAGCGCGCCATGCGCGTCGGATTGCAACAGTGCGCTCCAGTTTTCGCCGAGCCGATAGCGCAGCAGAATGCTGGCGAACGGCACCAGACTGCGGGCATGCTCATCGAGCAGGTCGTTGCCGGTTCGCAGCAGGGCTCCTGCGCGTGCACCGAAGGCCGTGCGTTCGCCGACCTGGATCAGGGTGAAGGCGGACAATGAAACATCCGTGCTGCCACTGTCGGTCAATCGGCTCACGCTGCCGGTCGCAAATTTGGTGCCGAGCGAAATGCCGGCCATGTCCTGGTTGTCGAACGTCCACCGGCGGGTCAGGTCAACCAGCAACGGTGCAACCCCTGATGTGGCGTGCTCCAGCGAGTAAGGCGCCGCGCCGCTGCCGCGCACCTCGATCGCCGGTGCCGAGGTGCCGAGTCGACCACGATCGCCATTGTCGAATCCGAATGTGCGGTGGAAGCGTTCGATCGGCCCGTCCAGAAACCCGTCGCCGACCGACAGATGGCCAAGCGATGCGCGCAGGCTCCATTGGTCGTTGAACGCGTAGGCCGCGCTGATCCGGGATTCGTGAGTCTCCGCGTCAAACAGCAGCGATGAATTGCCGCCGAATTGTTCGAGTTCGGTGTTGGCAATGTTGAACGTGGCATCGACCTGCCAGCGCTGCGCGGACGGAATCGAAGGCGCCAGCGGAAGTCCGCTGGCAAGCACGAACGGGTTCTGGTCGCGGGTTTGCAGCCATGCCGCCATCGGCTCGCTCGCTTCGGCGACCATCGGCATCCAGAAAATGATCGCCAGGGAACTGGCGACAACACGAGAACGATTCGAGAAATATCGCATAACCAATTGAATACAAGGATTTTTGCTACCAATTATCACATGCGGAAGACGCCGTAGCGGCCGGCTTCGATCGGCGCATTGAGCGAGGCGGAGATCGCAAGTCCAAGCACGCGACGGGTATCGACCGGATCAATGATGCCGTCGTCCCAGAGTCGGGCGCTGGCATAGTAGGGATGCCCCTGATGTTCGTATTGCTCGCGGATCGGTGTCTTGAATTCGGCTTCCGCCTCGGCCGACCAGGTCTTGCCTGCGCCTTCGAGACCATCGCGCTTGACCGTGGCCAGCACGCTGGCCGCCTGCTCGCCACCCATTACGCTGATGCGCGAGTTCGGCCACATCCAGAGAAACCGCGCGCCGTAGGCGCGACCGCACATCGCGTAGTTGCCGGCACCGAAACTGCCGCCGATGACAACCGTGAATTTCGGTACGTGCGAGCAGGCCACGGCGGTGACCATTTTCGCACCGTCCCTGGCGATACCGGCATTTTCGTACTTGCGCCCGACCATGAAGCCGGTGATGTTCTGCAGGAACACGAGCGGAATGTTGCGCTGGTTGCACAGCTCGATGAAGTGCGCGCCCTTGAGCGCCGATTCGGCAAACAGGATGCCGTTGTTGGCAACGATGCCGATGGGATAGCCATGGATATGCGCGAAGCCGGTGATCAGGGTCTTCGCGTAGCGTGCCTTGAATTCGGTGAATTCCGAACCATCGACGATGCGCGCGATCAGTTCGCGGATATCGAACGGGATGCGCGTCTCGCGCGGCACAATGCCGTAAATCTCGTCGGCGGCATACGCTGGTTCGCGGGGTTCGACAAGCGCAAGCGGCATGGCCTTGCTGCGATTGAGGTTGCCAACCAGCTCACGCGCGATGCTCAGCGCGTGCGTGTCGTTTTCGGCGAAATGATCGGCCACGCCGGAAACCGAGGTATGCACGTCGGCGCCACCAAGGGATTCGGCATCGACAATTTCACCGGTGGCAGCCTTGACCAGAGGCGGGCCGCCGAGAAAGATCGTGCCCTGTTCCTTGACGATGATGGTCTCGTCGCTCATCGCCGGAACATAAGCGCCGCCGGCGGTGCACGAGCCCATGACCACGGCGATCTGGGCAATGCCAAGCGCGCTCATGCGTGCCTGGTTGTAGAAGATGCGCCCGAAATGCTCCTTGTCCGGAAACACATCGTCCTGCAGCGGCAGATAGGCGCCGCCTGAATCGACCAGATAGATGCACGGAAGGCGATTTTCCAGCGCAACTTCCTGAGCGCGCAGATGCTTCTTCACGGTGATCGGGAAATAGGTGCCGCCCTTGACCGTCGCGTCATTGGCGACCACCAGCACTTCCTGTCCCCTGACCCGACCGATGCCGGTAATCAGGCCCGCGCACGGTGCGGCGTCGCCATACATGCCGTGCGCGGCAAGTGGCGAAAGTTCGAGGAAGGGCGAGCCGGGATCGAGCAGGGCACGGATACGCTCGCGTGGCAGCAACTTGCCGCGCTCGGTGTGCTTGCTGCGGGCCTTCTCGCCGCCGCCCTGGGAGGTTGTGCGGAGTTGCTGCTTGAGATCATCGACCAGGCCGCGCAGATGCTCGGCGTTGGCAAGGAAATCGGGTGAGCGAGGATCAATCCGGGATTGAATGCAGGGCATGGCGGTCGTGCTTCGAAGAAAACCGTTGGATCAGATCACAGCGAGTCGTGGTTTGCCAGCAACGAATCCGGCAAACGAAACCGGCCGCACAGGGCGGCCGGCGAATCGTGACTCTGGAAGCAGAATCAATGCTTGGCGTCGTCGTCCTTCTTCTCTTCGACGGCTTCCTTCGCCGTGTCTGCGGCCTTGCTTGCTGCATCAGCAGCATCGCCAGCCGCCTGCTTGGCGCTGTCAGCGGCATCGGCAGCCGCATCCATGGTTGCCGTGGCGGCGCCGTCAACGGCGGCGCTAGTGGCGTCAGCAGCAGTCTTGGCGGCCATGGCGGCCTCGTCGGCAGCTTTCTGTGTCGCAGCTGCCGCTTCCTGAGCTGCCTTCGCTGCGGCATCCGCAGCCTGCTGAGCGTCCTTCTGGGAGTTGTCGCAAGCGGCCAGCCCGAGAGCCAGTGCCGAAGCCAGGAGAATACGGGTGAATTTCATGGTGTCCCCTCAAGTTGAAGCGGCGCATCAGGGTGTTCGGTGGGCTGCCCGCCGCATTGGCAACTTCCGTGACCAGGCACACAACTGCTTGGCTTATCTGGTGTCGATGACAAGCTGCTGAGCATACTGTATCTGCTGAAACAGCAACAAATCGTTACGCAACTTCGATTGCGATCGCGGTTGCCTCGCCACCGCCGATGCACAGGCTGGCCACTCCGCGCTTGCCGCCACGGGCTTTTAGCGCGTTGATCAGGGTGACAACCAGGCGTGCGCCGGATGCGCCGATCGGATGGCCCAATGCACAGGCGCCGCCGTTGACGTTGATCTTCTCGTGCGGAATGCCGAGTTCTCGAATTGGAGCCATCGCAACCACTGCAAACGCCTCGTTGATCTCAAACAAATCGACATTCTCGATCTTCCAGCCGACCTGTTCGAGCACGCGCTTGATGGCACCGACTGGCGCGGTGGTGAACCATTCCGGTTCCTGCGAATTGGTCGCATGGCCGACGATCGTGGCGAGTGGCTTGTAGCCACGCCTGGCTGCTTCATCCGTCGACATGACGATGGTCGCGGCCGCGCCATCGGAGATGCTCGATGAGCTGGCCGCCGTGACCGTGCCGCCATCCTTGCGGAAGGCCGGTTTCAGGGTCGGAACCTTGCTGATGTCGGATTTGCCCGGTTGTTCGTCCGTGGTGAACTCGACATCGCCCTTGCGCGTCGACACGGTGACCGCAGCGATCTCGTCGGTGAACGCGCCGGATGCGATCGCGGCCTGCGCGCGTTTGACCGATTCGATCGCGAATGCATCCTGCTCTGCCCGCGTGAACTTGTACTTGTCGGCGGTGGCTTCGGCGAACACACCCATCGACTGGCCGTCGTAGGGGTTGGTCAGACCGTCCCAGGCCATGTGGTCGACCGCATTGAAATTGCCGTAGCGATTGCCGGTACGCGAATTCGGCAGCATGTGCGGCGCATTGGTCATCGACTCCATGCCGCCGGCGACCACGATATGGGCTGAACCGGCCTTGATCAGGTCATGTGCCAGCATGATCGCCTTCATGCCCGAGCCGCAGACCTTGTTGATCGTGGTGCAACCGGTCGACGCAGGCAGACCGGCGGCGAGCGCGGCCTGACGTGCGGGTGCCTGGCCCAGATTGGCGGGCAGCACACAGCCCATGATGACTTCGGAGACATCGGCGGCCGGAACGCCGGATTGCGCCAGCGCGGCCTTGATGGCGGTGGCGCCGAGGCTCGTGGTGGGGACGCCAGTGAACTGGCCGAGGAAGGAACCAATGGCGGTGCGCTTGGCTCCGACGATGACGATACCGGACATGGAAAAGCCTCCAGGAAGATATGCGGCGCGATGCGGGTAAGACCGTGCCGGAAAGGAATTGATTATCGCACGATGGCCACAAGCAACGACACGCGAAGGTCTTGCCCGCCGTGCCTGGACACAAACTTGACCTCGAACGCAAAGAATTCAAGGATGTGTGCATGAAAACAGCAAATTTCACCCCGCGGCTGACGGCATCGTTGTTGCCTGCCATTCTGGCCGGAAATGCCTTTGCAGCCACAATCGCCGTGACGACAACTGCCGATTCAATCGCCGACGATGGCCAATGCGGTTTGCGCGAAGCGATCACTGCGGCAAATACCGATTCCGCGTTCATGGGCTGCACAGGCGGCAACGGTGCAGACGAGATCATGCTGGCGGCAGGGGAATACCGCCTCGAGTTGGCCGGCGCCGGCGAGGACGCGAATGCCAGCGGCGACCTTGACGTGCGCAGCAGCCTGGTTCTGCGCGGTGCCGGCGCCGACGTCACGCGCATCCGTGGCGACCGTGACGACCGCGTATTCGACCTGGCCTTGCCCGGCGCGGGACAGCCAATCAGCGTGACCTTGCAAGGCGTGACCGTGCGCAATGGCGCCGGATTGCTCGGCGGCGCCATTCTGAACAATGCCGGCGTGATCCTGCTGGTCACGGATTGCTCGTTCACCGGCAACGGCGCAGACCAGGGTGCCGCCATAGCCTCAATGGGTACGCTGGACGTCGAGAACTCGGTGTTCCATGCCAACGACGCTTCCGAAGGTGGTGCGATCTGGACATCCGGCACGGGCGTCAGCTCGATACGCAACGTCACCTTCGATTCCAATACCAGCACCGGCTCGGGCTCGGTCGCCGTGCTCAATGCCGCGGCTTCGTTCAACAACGTGACCCTGAGCCAGAATATTGCCGACAGCGACCTCGACGACATTGGCGACGGCGCCCTCGTCGCCAACGCCAGCGTTTCGATATCCAACAGCATCATCGCGCGCAACGTCGATCTCAGCCTTGGCGGCAACGCGCTGGTGAATCCTGATTGTGCGGTCGGGCCTGGCGGCACCCTGGATTCCGCAGGTTACAACCTGATCGGCAATATCGGACATGCCTGCACATTGAGCAATGCGCAGACCGGTGATCAGGTCGGCAATTCAGCGCAGCCGATCAACCCCCTGTTGCAACCATTCGCGAACTATGGCGGTACCGTCGAGGTATTCCTGCCAACCGTCAACAGCCCTGCCATCGAGCGCGGCAGTCCCGCCCCGGTTGGCGACCCTGGCGCTTGTGAAGCAACCGATGCGCGCGGAATCACGCGCCCGCAGGCGATGCGCTGTGACATCGGTGCAGCTGAACTCGACGACCTGATTTACCGCGACGGTTTCGATCCGCCATTGCCCTGAGCTCGGCAGATTCGCATCTTGCGTGCATCATGAGTACTTTCCGCGAATGCTTGCCCAGCCTCAGCGCACAGCAGGCGCGCAACCTGCACCTCGATATCCAGGGTCTGCTGCGCAGGCCGCCCGCACGGGTGGGCCGGGCCGATCTGCTGGCAACAATCGAGCGCATGCGCTTGTTGCAGATCGACACCATCCACGTTGTCGCACGCAGTCCATACCTGGTGCTGTTCTCACGGCTTGGGCACTACCCGGCCGACTGGCTCGATCAGGCCCTGGCGCAGGGCAGGATCTTTGAAGGATGGTCGCATGAAGCCTGTTTCATGCCGGTTTCGGCGTTTGCCCTGCATCGCGCGCATCAGGCCTGCGGCGCACGTGACAATCATTGGGCGAGCAAACATGCCGCACGCGCCCAAGGTGCGCAGCGCGCCGGCATGGATGCGGTGCTTGCCCGCATCCGCGAGCAAGGCCCGGCCAAGGCTTCCGATTTCGGGACAAGCAAGCGGGTCAAGACTGGCTGGTGGGGCTGGAAGGACGAAAAACGCTGGCTTGAGGCCCTGTTCGTCCGCGGCGAATTGATGGTCTCGCGACGCGAACGATTCCAGCGCGTCTACGATCTCAGCGAGCGTGTCATCGCGCGCATGGATGCGGAACCCGGCACCGACACGCTCAACGTGGCCGACATCGAGCGTCGCCTGATCGTGGATTCGGTCAAGGCACTCGGCATCACCCAGGCGCGCTGGATCGCCGACTATTACCGCACGCGACCACGGCACAAGGATGGCGATCTGGATGACCTGGTCAACGCAGGCGAGTTGCTGCGCCTCAAGGTTCTTGGCTGGGAAAATCCGGCCTACGTGCATCGTGAACATGCCGCACGCGCGCAACAGGCCATCGCCGGCAAGCTGCGTGCAACCCACACGACCTTGTTGTCACCATTCGATCCGGTGGTCTGGGATCGTGCCCGCGCCAGCACGATGTTCGGTTTCAACTACACCATCGAATGCTATGTGCCCGAGGCGAAACGTCGTTACGGGTATTTCGTCCTGCCGATCCTGCATCGCGGTGAGCTGGTCGGGCGTCTCGACGCCAAGGCACATCGCAGCGAAGGTGTGTTCGAGGTCAAGAGTATCCACCTCGAAGTCGGCATCAAGCCTGCAGACAGCATGACCGAGGCGATCGCCAAAGCGATTCAGGCCTGCGCCGACTGGCACGAAACCCCCGATGTCAGCGTGCGCCGCAGTGAGCCGCGGTCATTTGCGACCGCACTCCGCCAAAGTCTGCGTTTCGCATAGGGCTGCAACGCTCGCGAATCCCGGGGTCAAGGGGATTTCGCTCGTCAGATTCCGTCAGCTGCGGTTCTTTCTGGCAGCATGCCGGGGTCTGCTCGGCCGGGTTGCCGCGTTTCCCTTCGCCGCTCGCTCTGCGATCATGGGCGGCCAACCGACACTCGCAGCGACGCACTCATGGATTTCGAACACGGCATCACGGCGATCGACACCGGCTTCCATCGCCCGTGCTTCGATGCCAGCCACCTGATCGTCGAGCGCGGGCGTGCGGCCTTCATCGATGTCGGCACCAATTACTCGATTCCATTCCTGCTCGCCGAGCTTGATGCCAAAGGCATCTCCCGCGAAGCGGTCGACTACGTGATCGTTACCCACGTGCATCTCGACCATGCCGGCGGCGCCGGCGAGATCATCCGGCAGTTGCCAAATGCCCGACTGGCCGTGCATCCGCGCGGCGCGCCGCACATGATCAATCCGGCGCGGCTGGTGGCCAGCGCATCATCGGTCTACGGCGCCGACGAAGTGCAACGAACCTATGGCGAGCTTGTTCCGGTTCCGGCAGAACGGGTTGTCGAAATTCGCGATGAGGCGATCATCGATTTCGCTGGCCGGCCGCTGCGCTGCCTCGATACACCGGGTCATGCGCGACATCATTTTTCGGTCTGGGATGAGCGCAGCCGTTCGTTCTTCTGCGGCGACACCTTCGGCCTGTCCTATCGCGAATTCGATACTGCAAACGGAGCCTTCATCCTGCCGACCACGACACCGGTGCAGTTTGATCCCGTCGCGCTGAAGGGCTCGATTGCACGCATGCTGCTGTTCAAGCCGGATGCGATGTTCCTGACCCATTACAGCCGGGTCAGCAATGTCGAGCGTCTGGGCCGGGAGTTGTTCGAGCAGATTGATGCGATGGTCGTGATCGCTGAATCAAGCGCCGGACAACCGGATCGACACGGATTCCTGAAGGAAAAACTGGCGGAACTCTATCTTGGTCGTGCCAGGGACCATGGTTGCTCGTTGCCGCACCATCGCATGATGGAACTGCTTGCTTCGGATATTGAATTGAATGCGCAGGGTTTGGAGATCTGGCTGGATCACGGACGTCGTTGACGTACGGACTTCGATTCCGCCACGATCGGCGGCGCGGGCTTCGATCACTCCCATGCGTTGCCGCTTCGTAGTTGGCTGGATCACGGGCGTCGTCGAATTGAGCTGGCTGGAGAATAGGCCCTCATGTGACGCCGGAGTGAGCAGGTTTGTCGCAGAGTGAATGCGGCGGCGATTGGTTTCCCCTCACTCTGTTCGAAATGCATCGCGGCTAAAGCTGCCTCCTACAACGAAGCGGCAAGCGAAACCCGCCATTGAAGCCCGCGCCGCCGTTCGCCCGCTCTTTGTAGGAAGCAGCTTTAGCCACGATGCTTTTCTTCTCGTAGTCCAATCGAAGGACATCGCCCATGAAGGGCCTCCTGCGAAGAGTGCGTTCGGCAATAACGCTCACTCCTGCTTCGGCCACTCCACCACGCCACTGACCACGGTCTGCGTCGGCCCACCGACCCAGACGGTTGCATCGAGGTCGATGCGCAGGGTCAGTTCGGCATCGTGACCGATCTCGCGGCCCTGACTGACGGTATAGCCGCGAGCCAGTGGCCCTTGCGGTTCAGCATGCGCGATGTAGGCCGCAACGAGTCCGTTTGCCGCGCCCGATGCGGGATCTTCGATGATGCCGACACCGGCCGGAAAAGCGCGTACCACGAGGTCGTGACCCGGCTCGTCGCAGCGCGCGAAGACGCAGAGGCCGAGACTGTCGCTATCGAGCGCGATCTTGCGAATCGAGGCGTGATCGGGTTGCCAGGCGCGCAGCACCGCGACATCGGCGAATTCGGCCAGCCACCAGCGACGACCACCTTCGACAAAGGCCGGTGGCAATTTGCCGAGTTTGACCTTCTTCAGCGTTGTCGCCAGCAGGCTATTCGGTTCGATCCTGGTCTTGAGCACGCTCGCCTTCGGAACCTGGATGAAAAGCCGGCGCTGATCCGATTCGCCTTCGACCCGGATTGGCAACAGGCCAGCCTGGCATTCCTGGATCAGAACGCCATCCGTTGCCTTGGAGAAACCGGAAAGCAGGGCGACATGCGCGCTGCCGATCGAAGGATGGCCGGCAAATGCGATCTCGCAGCTCGGCGTGAAGATGCGCAGTCGATAGCTTGCCGCGATCGTGGTCGGACGCAGCAAGAACGTCGTTTCGACGATGCCCGTCCACTTTGCGAATGCCTGCATGGCTGCATCGCTCCAGCCATCGGCGCCGACGACCACGCCAAGCGGATTGCCGCCACCGGGGCGACGCGTGAAGACATCAAGCTGGAAGAAGCGGTGCGATGACATGGAGGCAGGTAGGCAGTGGGAAATTCGGGATTCCGCGGCCGATCTCCGGCATCGGCAAGCGAGGAAACCGGGCATGTGCAGGGATCGGTCGGGTCGGAAGCTTGCCACGTCTGCCTTCGAACCGACATGCTCTGCGCGACAATCCGCATCCACCCGGCGACGAGACTGCCATGATCACGGTTCACCACCTCAACAATTCCCGTTCGCAGCGCGTGCTCTGGCTGCTCGAGGAACTTGGACTCGATTACCAGGTGATCCGCTACGAGCGTGACGCCAAGACCATGCTTGCACCGCCTGCATTGCGCAAGGTGCACCCGCTCGGCAAGTCTCCGGTGATCAGCGACGGCGACATCACCGTGGCGGAATCCGGTGCAATCGTCGAATACCTTGTTGATCAGTATGGCCAGGGCAAGCTCAAGCCGCGCGCCGGCTCCGCCGAACAGCGCCGGTACACCTATTGGCTGCACTACGCCGAGGGCTCGGCGATGCCTCCCTTGCTGATGAGTCTGGTGTTTGCCCGCATGCCGACACAGCCCATGCCGTTCTTCGTGCGTCCAGTCGCCAAGGGCATTGCCGACAAGGTGTTGACCAGCTACATCGAGCCCCAGCTCAAGCAGCATCTTGACTACCTCGAAAGTGAACTCAAGGATCGCGACTGGTTCGCCGGCAGGAAATTCACGGCCGCCGATATCCAGATGAGCTTCCCGGTCGAGGCATTCGCCGCGCGTGGCGGGCTGGGTCGGAAACACGCCAGGCTGGCGGACTGGCTCGAGCGCATGCATGCCCGCCCGGCCTATCAGCGTGCGCTCAAGCGCGGCGGCCCGTACGATCTCTTGCGCTGACCACCCTTTCCAGAAACTGCCATTCAGTTGCGCCGCAGGGGAAAAGAAAGATCGTGACATCGACCGAGTTCTGGCCAGCCCTGGTGGCGCCCTTGCTCAATGGCATTGCCTTGCTGCTCGCGCTTGGTTTTCGCCGCAATCGCGCGGTCTTGGTGCTGGCGATACTGACCAGTGCATCCCTGGCCCTGACCGGCATCGGGCATTCGGTGCTCGCAATTCGGGGCGAGGACGCAATCCGCATGTTCGCACCGTGGCTGCTGCTGGCATCCGCCGCCGTGCCCGAGCGCCGCCTGCTTGCTCGACGCAATCTGGCCGTGCTGACAACGCTCGCGGTTGCGCTCTGGCTGACCCTGGCCGCGCCTGCGCACATCTGGCCGCTGTTGCGCGATGCCCTGCCACTCGGCTGGCTTGACTTGAAAGCCGGACTGGTCGGTGCCGGCCTGGTGTTTGTTGGCGCGATCGTGTGCTGGACACGTTGGCTGGCAGCGCGGACTGCCATGGAGTCTGCGCTGGGTTTCGCGCTGATCCTGGTCGCGATTGCCTTGCTGCCGACGATGCGCGCAGGCGCGATCAGTGACCTGCTCGCAGTCGCCGGCGCAATCATGGTCGCGGCGATCCTGCTCACCTCGTACCGGATGGCCTTTGTCGATGGGCTCGCCGGATTGCCGAACCGACGCGCACTTGACGAGGCATTGGTGCGACTGTCCGGGGACTTCATGCTGGCCATGGTCGATGTCGACCATTTCAAGGCCTTCAATGATCGTCACGGCCATGCGGCCGGGGATCGCGTGCTTCAGGCGGTTGCCGGGCAGTTGAAGGCAACTCGCGGTGCCAGCGCCTATCGCTACGGTGGCGAGGAGTTCTGTCTGGTTTTCACTGGCGCAGGTAGGCGACAGGCTGAAGAATCCTGCGAGGAATTGCGCGAGCGGATCGAGTCGATGCGTGTCAAGGTTCGATCCACGCCGGTGCGAAAGCGGACTTCATCTAGGCCAAACAGGGATTCGAGCATGGTCAGTGTCACGATCAGCATCGGTCTGGCCACACGCAGCGGGCGCGAGCGCAGCGGCGCCGAGGTTCTCAAGGCAGCCGACAAGGCGCTGTATGCCGCCAAGGCGAAGGGACGCAATCGGGTGGTCGCGCGCTGATCCGATCATGGTCATGGTTCCGCACTGCGTTTCACAGCACCGCGATCGCGAGCTCGCGGTCGATTGCGCGCACCTGGCGGCAATCCGCGCTGCCCATGCCGAAGTCGCGACATACCTGTGGGCGCAGCACGTAGATCGTGCAGCGCATCGTCTCGCGATCCAGCGCAGTGCACCACCCGTCATCAAGTCGACGCATGACTTCCATGCCGTGTTCATCCTGGTCGATCAGGTAATCGGGGGTCGGATCGTCGGCCATCACGTACACGGTCAATCGGCAGCACGTCGCTTCACAGTGACTGCACTGGATTGACGGATCAATATCCGCAACATTGGCGTCGATCGGGGATTGCGCGGCGGGAATGTTCATGGATTGACGGCAAGTTCCTGCGGCGGAAGGATCATGCTTGCTAGAATCACCCGGGCGGATCGGCATGAAAGATCCGACGGCACGGCGCAGGCCGATCCCGGTTGGATACGGAATCACAGTCTAGCGCGTCGCCAATTCCGGATTTCCGCGTGAGCCGGAATCTGCGCATTCGCTGCATCCCAGTCATGGCCGTTGGACGAATACGCGAACGTATTCGCTCGACGTCGACGACTCCTGACCAACCCCAACATTTCGCTGGCGAACCTCATGGCCTTGATTGAATTGCGCAAACTCGACTACAGCATTGGCGGGCCCTTGTTGCTCGATGATGTCGAATTTGCGCTGGAACCGCGCGAGAGAGTTTGCGTGGTCGGACGCAATGGCGCCGGCAAGTCGACCTTGCTCAAGCTGATCGACCGCGAAATTCGCCCGGACGACGGCGAGGTACGCGTATCTCCGGGTGTCGTCGTCACACGTCTGGCCCAGGAGGTGCCGCAGGGCACGGCAGGCACGATCTTCGATGTGGTCGCCGAGGCGCTTGGCGATATCGGCAAGCTGCTTGCCCAGTACCATCACCTGATCCATCACCTTGTCGACGACAGCGACATGCGCGTGTTGGCCGAGGTGCAGGCGCGCATCGAGACCGCCAATGGCTGGGATCTCGATCGCCGCGTCACCCAGGTTCTGAGCAAGCTCGAATTGCCGGAGGATGAGGAATTTTCGGCGCAATCGGGCGGCATGAAGCGCCGCGTCCTGCTCGCCCAGTCGCTCGTGCTTGAACCTGATGTGTTGCTGCTCGACGAGCCGACCAATCATCTCGACATCGAGGCGATCGCCTGGCTTGAGGAGTTCCTGAAGAACTTCGCTGGCAGCGTGATCTTTATCACTCATGACCGGCGCTTCGTGCGCTCGCTGGCCACGCGCATCATCGAGATCGACCGCGGCAAGCTGACCAGCTGGCCAGGCGACTACGAGAATTACCTTCGCCGACGCGAAGAACGCCTGCATGCCGAGACCCAGGCGAACGCGTTGTTCGACAAGAAGCTCGCCCAGGAGGAAGTCTGGATTCGCCAGGGCATCAAGGCGCGCCGGACTCGCGACGAAGGCCGCGTGCGTCGACTCGAAGCCATGCGCCGCGAACGCAGTGAACGCAGGAACCAGGCCGGCAACGTGCGCATGCAGGCCGGCGGTGCGCAGAACTCCGGACGCAAGGTCATCGAGGCCAGGGAAATCTCGTATTCAATTCCGGGGCGTACCTTGATCGCAAACTTCTCGACCACGATCATGCGTGGCGATCGCATCGGCCTGATCGGCCCGAATGGCTCGGGCAAGACGACCTTGATCCGCCTGCTCCTCGGCGATCTGCAGCCTGATGCGGGCGAGGTGCGCATTGGCACCCAGCTCGAAATCGCCTACTTCGACCAGCATCGAACGCAATTGCGTGAGGACATGAGCGCACTCGACAACGTTGCCGATGGGCGCGAATTCATCGAGATCAACGGCTCGCGCAAGCATGCGATCGGCTATCTGCAGGATTTCCTGTTTACTCCGGAACGCGCGCGTGCGCCGATTTCCGCCTTGTCAGGTGGCGAACGCAACCGCCTGCTGCTCGCGCGCTTGTTTGCCAAGCCATCCAATCTGCTGGTCATGGATGAGCCGACCAATGATCTTGATGTCGAGACGCTGGAGCTGCTGGAAGAACTGCTGGTCGATTACCCGGGCACCTTGTTGCTGGTCTCGCATGATCGCGAGTTCCTCGACAATGTCGTCACCAGCACACTCGCGCTGGAGGGCGAGGGCAGGGTTGGTGAATATGTGGGCGGCTATGCCGAGTGGCTGCGCCAGCGACCGCAGGCGATGTCAATGCGGACACGCAATGAAGCGGCGGCTGAAAAGGCCGAACCGTTGGCGCCGGTGCCGGTCAAACGCAAACTGGCCTACAAGGAAATGCGCGAGCTGGAAAGCCTGCCCGCCGTGATCGAAACCTTGGAAAAGCGCATTGCTGAACTGACTGCCGCGATGAATGATTCGGCCTTCTTCAAGCAGTCAGCCGATGCCATCGTCCGAGCCAACGAGACGATGGCCAAGACCCAGGCCGAACTCGACGTCGCCTATGCACGCTGGCAGGAGCTCGAGGCGACGGCGACGAATTAGGGCCGGGAATGCCGTCAATGTGACGCGCTGACGTGCTCCGCAGCGGCAGCGTCCACGCCCTCGCAGGAGCTCCGTTGCGGGAGCGAGGCTCTTGCCCGGAATTGCGCAGCAGGGCATCGGGCATCATGGCGCTTCCTGCGACTCCTTCAGCGATCAGGGCATGGCCGCCCAGTGCTGGTATTCGCGCTTCGAGATGCGGCCATCGCGGTTGCTGTCGGCCATGCGGAAATCATTGGCCAGCAATTTGTAGCCGGCGGCCTCGGTGCTGTCGATGAAACCATCCCCGTTGCTGTCAAGTTGGGCAAATTCCGGGGCGGGGCCAGAAGGCGTGTATCCGGTACCGGCACTTCGAATGATCAGCAGGCCATCGGCACTGCGGTATTCGCTTGCCGATTGCGCCATGACGGCTGTGCCGCAGACGGTCAGTGAGGCCAGGGTCAGACTCGCAAGGATCTTGTTCATGGGAGCCACTCCATCGGTTTTGAACAGGCGATTTTCACCCGCTCGCATTAACCCTGCCCGAATAGGGACTTGCTGTAGGCTATGCAACAACCAAGCGAATCGGGACTCCCATGCCTACAGCCTACGATTTTTCCGCGCGCGATATCGACGGCAAGGAACAGGCGTTGTCGAAATACAAAGGCAAGGCCTTGCTGATCGTGAATGTCGCATCGAAGTGTGGATTCACGCCGCAGTACGCTGGCCTCGAAGCCTTGCACAAGGAATTTCACACCAAGGGCTTCGAGGTGCTTGGTTTTCCGTGCGACCAGTTCGGTCACCAGGAGCCGGGCGATGAAGCCGAGATCAAGAATTTCTGCTCACTGACCTATGACGTCACGTTTCCGATGTTCGCCAAGATCGATGTCAATGGAAGCGACACGCATCCGCTCTACGTTTGGCTGAAGAAGGAAAAACCCGGCCTGCTCGGGATTGGCGCGATCAAATGGAATTTCACCAAATTCCTGGTAGATCGCGAGGGCAACGTGATCAAGCGCTATGCGCCGACCGACACGCCCGAGGCGATCGGCAAGGACGTGGCCAAACTGCTCGGTTGATCATTCGCTGGATCGACTCAGGGTTTGGCTGAGACTGTCGGCGAGAACGGCAAAGGCACGCTCGCCGGAAGGCCCCGGCTCCACTTTTCGAGTTTGGCCTCGATGCTGCGCGAGCTTGCCATCTGGGGCTCGGATTGTTGCTCCTCGTGATCGCGCGCCTCCCATTCCGCCACCTTGTCGCGGGCAAGGGCGAAAGCGTCGGGAATCGAGGTGGTCTGGTTCAACGCTTCGGTCAGGAATGCCTTGCCAAAGTAGGTGATCTCCGATTCTGATCCGCATCCGAACGAAGTACGGTCACTGCGCGCCGCGGTGATGATCAGGGTCGAATCGTCGCGCAATGCATCGATGAATCCGCCTGAATAGCAGGCGTTTACGATGAGCACCTTCCAGCGCACTGATGGCGTCGTGCGCAGTGCTTCAGCCAGATCCTCGGGTGCGATCTGATTGAGTGGCAACGGATCGAGCGCTACATACAGTTCGTGATCTTTCGATCCATGCGAGGTCAGATAGACCAGCAAGATGTCTTCAGATGGATTCATCTGCTCGGCGATTGCAGCCAGCGCGATGCGCAGATTCGTCAGCGTCGCCAGTGGCCGCATCTCAACGCTGGCCGGATTATTTTCGAGGACGAGGATATGCCCGCTGGCACCGAAGCGTTGCGCAAACAACTGCGCGGCATATTCGACTTCATTGCGGAACACGTTTTCACCGCCGTCGCCAGCGAACGCGACCACATACAGATTGACCTTGTCTGGCGTACGCGGCTGCAGCGCGTTGATCGCCGAGCCGAGCAACTGCGGCTGATCGAACATGAGCTGTTCGGGATCGAAGCTGAGGCCCTCGTCCGCGATTTCGGCATCGAATCCGGTTTCGACGATCGCGTCGTTGTTGCTGGCATCGGTCGCGCTGCGGGCCTTGGCGACTTGATCATGCATGATCAGGGGCGCGCCAGGAATCCACCACCACGGCATTGCCGAGACGGCGAAAGCCAGCACGGCAGCAAGCAGGTTCATCGGTAGACGACGTGGCAGCAACCAGCGCGCAAGCGCAAACAGCACGAGCAACCACCACAGCTCGGAAAGCCAGGTCAACACCAGCGCTGGCCAACTGTGCCCCGCGTGGATCAACCACAACGCGGCGAATTGCAGGGGCCAGTGAACAAGCAATGCCGTTGTCGCCGTGGCCGCCAGGGCGATCGCGGCGACTGCCCAGCTGATGCCCGATCGCCCGGCCAGGCGTACCAGCAACCAGGCCGCAATCAGGGTCAGGCAGGCGTCGGCGAGCAGCGTGCCCAGACCCCAGCTGACCAGCATCCGCGGAGTTTCCGACTGGAACCAGCCGCTGACCAGTTCGACCAGCAGATAAAACGTCAGGCTGCCGATAAATGCGTCGGCGCCTGGCAGCGCGGGATTGCCACGCGGCCGACGCAGGAAAGTGACCCGGATGCCATCACGAATGACCGAAACGATCGAGCTCATGGATTCAGATCGTCGACGGTTCGATTGCATCGAAGCCGGTGACGCAACGGTGTCTCGAATCCGTTGGGCATCCATCGGCTCCGCGCGCGACCAGGATGGTCTGCATGCCGGCCGTGCGGGCGGCGTCCAGTTCTTCCGCGATGTCGGAAAGGAACAGGATTTCGGCGGGTGCAAATGCGATTGCCGAGGCGATCCGCGCATACGATGCCGAATCGCGCTTGGCGCCTGTCTCGGTATCGAAGTAACCGGAGAAGACCGTGCTCAGGTCACCCTCTTCGGTATTGGCAAACAGCAATTTCTGCGCCGGCACCGAGCCGGATGAATACACGTAAAGGCGCAAACCGCAGGCTGACCATTTCTGCAGGCCGCGTGCGGCATCCGCATAGATGTGTGCACGAAAATCCGCATTTGCATAGCCATCGGCCCAGATCATGCCTTGCAGGGCCTTGAGCGCGGTTGACTTCCGATCGCTGTCGATCCAGCCGATCAGCAGTTCGATGAGTTCCTGCTCGCTGGCGGAAACCAGTCCGGCTTCACGCGCGACCTCATGCAGCCAGTGCTGCACCTCGGGTTTGTCGGCATGGGTAACGACGAATGCTGGAAGGCGTTTGCGGGCGTAGGGAAAAAGCACTTCCTTGACAAAGCTGATCGAACTCGTTGTGCCTTCGATGTCGGTAAGGATCGCACTGATGCTGGCCATGTGTTGTTGCTCTTGTGGACGAAGTTGAAAGCCTGGGCGGCACTGGCGTCACCGGCCATGCATCGTGCGTCTGCGGATGCGCATAGATCCGATCAGGCCGGTGCCGCGGGCCGAACCGGTTGCATGCGCGGAAACCTGGCCGCGATATCGTCGCCGCTGAATTCGGCCACCCAGCCGGAAGGATTCGTGAACAGGCGGATGGCGATGAAATTCGGCTCCTCACTCATGTCGAACCAGTGCCGGGTGCCGCCGGGCACGCCGATCAGGTCGCCTTTTTCGCAGAATAGCTCGTAGACCTTGCCGTTCACGTGCAAGGTGAACAGTCCGCAACCGGCGACAAAGAAGCGAACCTCATCCTCGGCGTGGGTGTGCTCGGAAAGGAATTTCTGGCGCAAGGCGGCGCGGTCGGGATGATCCGGGGTCAGGCTGACCACGTCGACCGTGCGGTAGCCTTCCTCGTTCATCAGGCGATCGATGTCAGCGCGGTAGGCGGCAATGACTTCGTTCTGGCTGGCTCCCGGCGCTATCGGCTGAGTGGTCTCCCAGCGCTCGAAACGTGCGCCGATTTCCCGCAGCACTTCGGTGATGTCAGGGTGGCGGGTGTGGTCGGCCAGCACCGTGTCGCCGTCGTTCTCGGCGAATATGCGAAGTCGGCTCATGCAGACAATCTCCTCAAATCCAGTTCGCAGTTCAGCAGGAACTCGTAAGCCTCGATATGGCGCCGCGCCTCGGCCATGTCAACGCCCCAGGCATAGATGCCGTGGCCGTCGATCAGATACCCGAGCAGCGGCTTGCCGGCATCTAGCCAGGCATCGATCCGGCCGACCAGAACGCTCATGTCCTGGGTATTGGGAAACACCGGCAGATCGAGCACGCTTTCGTGGGTGTCGTAACCAGAAATCGCTTTTTGCAGCTCCCAGCCTTCGAAGCGCACCTTGCCCGTCGCCGCGAACAGGCGCGAGGCCACGCTCTGCGCACGCGAATGCGTATGCAGCACAGCACCAACTGCCGGGAAGCGGCGATAGATCTGGGTGTGCAGCGCGGTTTCGGCGGAAGGGCGCAGCGTTGTCGCAACCGGATGATTGTCGAGGTCGACCACCATGACGTCGCCTTCACCCAGCTTGCCTTTGTCGCGCCCGGACACCGTCACGGCGACATGCCGCGCATCCAGGCGCATCGAGAAATTGCTGCTGGTCGCCGGCGTCCAGCCCAGCGCGGCAAGCTCGCCCGCTGTGTCGGCGATGGTGTTTGCGTGCGCCGCGAGCAGCGCGCCGTCGTAGGGAAGCGGGTTGATGTGCGGACTCCGGTCAGTCGTCTTGCAAGGGCAAGAGCGATGATACGACACCCGACCTGAAGCTGCAGTCGCAGCCGACAATGGCGACATGCCGGTTGCCCAAAAGATCGGACGGGTTCAATCTGCACACGGTCTGCCGGAGGAATCCAGATGCCGATGCCGGGTAACGTACGCAAATTCCGCCTCGCCACGATCCTCGTCGTGATCGTGCTGGTTCTGCTTGTGATCTGGCAGAACAGTGCAACCACAACCCTCAGTGTTCTGGTTTTCAGTGCCGCGCTGCCGCTGATGGTTTGGCTCGGCGTGTTCTTCGTGATCGGTTTTCTGCTCGGAGCAGCGATGATGTGGGCCTACCGTCGCCGCTGACGCCATGAAATCTGCCGGCCGACACCTTCTGGCTCGACTGGTCGCTTGCGGGCTCCCTGGGATCGAATCCGTGGTCTCCGCCGCTGACTACCGTTGGCCAGACAACAACCGGTAACTCGATGCAATTCGCCTCCGGTGCCTGGGGTTGGTTCAACGACACGGGATCATCGACCCAGCAGGGATTGCCGATGACCATTGGCGGCAGCACCGCAGGCACTCCGCTTGCACGGTCATTGATGTTCCGGTCGATTCCAACTGGCTGTTGCTGGCCGTGCTCGGTGGCTTGCTCGGTCTCGGCGCATTGGCCCTGATTCGCCGCTGAGCCAGGCTGCAAGTGTTGTCGCAAAGCCGCCCGGGAGGGTGGCTTTTCTGTTTGCGAGGATGGGCATTCGCCGCGAGCTGGCCGGACTGCAGTCGACTTCGCGTTGCCGGGGTGCGCGAAAGCAATGAATCTGCCCTGCCGCCCGGGTTTTCATCAATTCCCGGACTCGCGCGCTTCGCCAGTCCACCTGAGCGAATAAAGTCCCGGCAGGCGATCCTTCAGCGTGGTCACGGCGCCGTGTTCATGCAAGGTGCGCAGCAGATCGAGATTCACCTCGGCGACCAGCAGCGCTTCGGAATTAGGCGCCGCCTCGTTGATGATAGAGTCGCCGGGAAACGCGAAATCCGCCGGCGTGAAAACGGCCGACTGCGCGTAGTGGGTGTCGGATGCCTGCACCTTGGGCAGGTTGCCGACGGCACCAGCGATCGCCACGTAGCACTCGTTCTCGACAGCGCGGGCACGGGCGCACAGGCGCACGCGCATGTAGCCGTTCTTCATCTCGGTGAGGAACGGGACGAAGAGGATCTGCATACCCTCGTCGGCGAGCAGGCGCGGCAGTTCGGGAAACTCGCAGTCGTAGCAAATCAGGATGCCGATCTTGCCGCAGTCGGTATCGAAGGCCTTCAGCTGGGTGCCGCCCTTCATGCCCCACCAGCGCCGCTCGCCGGGGGTAATGTGGATCTTGCGCTGTTCGTCGCGACTGCCGTCGCGACGCAACAGGTAGGCGACATTGTAAAGGTGCCCGTTTTCGAGGAAGGGCAGACTGCCGGAAATGATGTTGGTGTTGTAGTTGACCGCCAACTGACTGAGTCGGTCGCAGATGACCGGAGTGAACTCGGCCAATCGTCGAATGGCCTCGGCCGGACTGAGGTCGCCGAACTGCGCCATCAACGGCATGTGGAACAACTCGGGAAACAGCACGAAATCGGCACGTACCGCACCGAGCGCGTCGACAAAGAACTCGGTTTGCTGGAGCAGCGATTCCAGCGTATCCATCTGGCGCATCTGCCACTGCACCAGGCCAATGCGCACGAGACTGTGCTGGCGTTTGAGCAGGTCGGGATTTTCCTGGTAGTAGATGTTGTTCCATTCGACCAGGGTGGCATAGGCCTTCGACTCGGCATCGAAACGCAGGTAGTTGGTCAACACCTTGCGTACATGGAAGCCGTTGGCGATCTGGAAGCTGAGCACCGGATCGTAGAGTTCCTTGTGTGCCACCTTCTCGATGTACTGCTTGGGCGTGATCTGATCCGCGTGTTCGGCGTAGCCGGGTATGCGGCCGCCGGCGACAATCGCACGCAAGCCGAGGTTCTCGCACAGCGCCTTGCGGGCTTCGTAAAGACGCCGTGCCAGGCGCATGTTGCGAAACGCGGGGTCAACCATGACATCGAGGCCGTAGAGCACATCGCCATCGCGGTTGAACGTCGAAAACGTGTAGCGGGCGGTGATGTCCTCGTAGGTGTGGCCGTCGCCGAACTGGCTGTACAGGATGATCAAACTGAGGGCGAAGCCGACGGGTCGGTCATTTACGGTTACACACAACTGGCCTTCTGGAAAGAGATCAAGCAACTTGCCGATGTGCTGTTGGCCCCAGGGTAATCCACCGATGCCGGCATAGGCATCACGCGTCACCCTGACCATGTCTTCGTAGTCGTCCATGCGCAAGTTGCGCACTTCGATGATTTCTTCGCTCACGATTCCGTCCCGGGTCTTGAATGGTTTGACAGATCCGCCACGCGGCGCATCGAGTGTGCAGTCTAAGGCTTGTTGCTGATCTCGCGCCTTTCGAAGTTCAGCCAAGTTGAGGCAAGAAGCGTATTTGGCGACCGCATTTCCAGAATTGCATGCGCATGGCAACTCATCATCCCGCCCAATCGGCAAATGCTTCTTCAGCAAGTGCCTGCCACAAGCGGCGCGCATAAATGCGCAGGCGAACGCATTCACCTTCGTCAGCGGTGACGATCGCGTTTTGCCCGAATCGGCGTGCCAACTGATCCGCCCGGTTGACGCTGACTGCCAAGACGAAGATCGAAGCCTCACGCCAGGCGTTGCCGGGAATATGGCCTACACCGGGGCGGGTGGAATGCCCCTCATCCGTAAGCGCGCACAGGAGTTCACGCATCAGCCTGCGGTTCGCCATTGGCGACAGTCGTTGTGAACGCGGGTTGCAGGCGCTGATGCACAGCAACGGCCAATCGCGCCCAACCCAGTCGCAGACGGACTCGGGAACGGGTTCGCCAATACGCAGGCTTGCGCGCTGACCGCCAGGCAGGCGAATCACATAGTGGGTGTCGAGATACGCTGTCAGGAGTTGCGCCGCGGATTGCATGCTTGCGCACTACATCGGCGTCGGCAGCAGATCCAGCCGGCTCATCACTTCGCCGTCGGCACCAGCGAGGTCGATTTCGGCAATCGAGGATTTCCCCGCGATCAGTTTGCGCAATAGTCCACCCTGGATCTTGCCACGTTGCAAAACAACGGCATACGGAATGCGGGTGAAGGTGACCATCGCGTAGCGCGGCATCCAGCGAGCGGGATGCCGTTCGGCAAGCTTGCGGTCGAGTTCACGCATCAACAGGTAGTCGGCGTCATCCACGCGATCACGCATCTCGATATAGTTTTCCAGCGCCATCTCGGCAATTGCGTCCGAGTTCGGCTTGCGCCGACGCTCGAACTCGGCGAACACCGCCGAGCTGTCGTTGGGCGACTCCTTCAGCAGTTCGGCGAGTTCAACCGCATCCTCGAAACCGGCATTCATGCCCTGGCCGTGAAAAGGCACCAGCGCGTGCGCGGCATCGCCGAGCAGCACGGCGCGGCCGTCAAGATGCCAGCAATCGAGATAAAGCGTACCGAGCAGACCGGTCGGATTACCGAGGTAGTCTTTTTCGAGGTCGGGGATCAGCGGCACCGCGTCGGCGAAATCGCGCTCGAAGAAAGCCTTCGCGTCGGCTGCGCTGATGATGCTGGTCAGGCTCGGTGCTCCTTCGTTGGCGAGGAACAGGGTGACGGTGAAACTGCCTTCGGCATTCGGCAAGGCAATGCACATGTAGTTGCCGCGCGGCCAGATATGCAAGGCGTTGGGTTCCATGGCGAAGCGTTCGCCACGTGCTTGAGCCAGACGCTGCGGAGCAGGCAGGTCTTCCGTCGGAATATCCTGCAATGCCGGGATCTCGAGCTCCTTGTAGCCGTGTCCGAGTGGCACAAAGCGCTCACCGAGAGCGGTCGCCTTGGACATGGCCGCGCGCAAGGCGGAACCGGCGCCGTCGCAACCGAGGATCAGGTTGGTTCGGTGTTCACGAGCGCCTCCATCTTCAGAGCGCAGCTGCAGGGTCGAACGATCCCAATCGACGCCATCGAGACGCTGGTCGAATTGAATCTGCGCGCCGGCCGCCTCGGCCGCGTCGAGCAAGGTGATATTGAGGCTGCCACGGTTGACCGACCAGATCACTTCCGAATCGTCGCGGCCATAGCGTTGCAGATTCGTCTGTCCGTCCAGGTCGTGGATCATGCGTCCGCGCATCATCACCGCGATCGGTTGCATGCGTTCCTGCAACCCGGCCAGGCGCAAGCCGTGCCAGCCGCGTTCGGCCAAGGCCAGGTTGATCGAACGCCCCCCCAGAAAGCCGGCCTTGCGTGGATCGTGGCGACGCTCGAATACGCTGACCGCGAAGCCGCGCTGGGCAAGCAGGGTGGCGAGCAACGCGCCGACCAGCCCGGCACCGACAATCGTGATGGCGGGTTTCATGCCGGACTCACCGCACGGAATGCCAGCGGGCGACCGACTCGACCAGGCGGCGGCAATCGACAAAGCGGCTGTACAGCGGCGTGGGTGCGGCGCGGATGATATCGGGCTCGCGCCAGTCGACGACGATGCCATCGCCCTGCAGATGCTCGAACAGTTGCCGTCCGGAATCGCGCGGACCCTTTACCCGCAGCGACAACTGGCAGCCACGCCGTGACGGCTCTCTTGGCGTGACCACGGCAAGCACGTCGGCGACGCGTTGTTCGATCAGCCATTCCAGATAGCCGGTCAGCGCGCGCGATTTCTCCCGCAAGGCGGCAAAGCCGGCACGCTTGAACAGCTCCAGCGAAATGCGCAGCGGGGCCAGCGCCAGGATCGGCGGATTGGACAATTGCCAGCCGTCAGCACCCGGCGTCGGCTTGAACTCGGGTCCCATTTCGAAGCGGGTGGCTTTTTCGTGTCCCCACCAGCCGGCAAAGCGCGGTCGACGCGTATGCGCGTGACGCTCATGGACGAAGGCACCACCGACCGCGCCAGGACCCGAGTTCAGATACTTGTAGCTGCACCACACGGCAAAATCACAATCCGCATCGTGCAGGTTCAGATCGATATTGCCGACCGCATGGGCGAGATCGAAGCCGACCATGCAGCCTTTGCCATGCGCGGCCCGGGTGATCGAGTGCAGATCGAGTGCCTGACCGGTCAGGTACTGCACGCCGGGCAACAGGACCAGGGCGACACGTGATCCATGCTGTTCGATGGCCTTGAGAATCGCACTGTCGGAGAGAGTGCCATCGACCTGGTCGGGTTCGATTTCGATCAAGGCGTCGGCCGGCTGATAGCCATGGAAGCGCACTTGCGCCTCGACCGCATAGCGGTCCGACGGGAAGGCGCTTTTTTCGATGAGGATGGCCGCACGCTCCGCCGTCGGCTGGTAGAAGCTGACCATGAGCAGGTGCAGGTTGACGCTGAGCGAATTCATCGCCACCACTTCGATGGGTTTGGCGCCGACGATGCTGGCCAGATCATCGCGAACGAACTCGTGGTAATCCATCCACGGCAGACGCCCGCGGAAGTGGCCTTCCACCGCCAGCTCGGCCCAGTAGTCGAGTTCGTCGATGACGGCCTGACGTACCGCACGCGGCTGCAGGCCCAGCGAATTGCCGCAGAAATAGGCGATGTCGTGACCGTCTTGCTGCGGCATGCAGAACTCGGCACGGAACCGGCGCAGCGGATCGGCTGCATCGGCGGCGAGGGCCCATTCCGCGCCGGATTCACGCTGGTCTGGAGCCATCACTTCAGCGAGCTGGCGACGCTGTCGCAACCGGCATCGAAGCTGTTGTTCCAGGCTTTGGGCGTCGCATTCAGCAGCGGCCGCTGGCAGCGCACCTGCACGGCGATGGTATCCATCAGGGTGAAGCGGTCGCGGATTTCATAGCGGGTCTTTCCGCGCATGACGAAATAGTGATGGATGCCGGTATTGCTGCCATCGAGGGCTGCCTCGTAACCGGTCTGCGCCTTCGACAGCTGCATTTCGTTCTGGGTGGCTACGGCAAAATCGGCCGACGATTTCAGCTGACGCGTCTTGACCGTTACGCTGGCCATGTCATCGGTGCCTTCAGCGGCCGGGTCGACCACCTGGAAGGTGATCGCCTGCGGATTGCCATCGGATTTCTCCATGATCGCGCTCCAGCCCTGCGGAACGCTGAATCGTATCTTGCCGTCATTGAGGTTGTGGTCGGTGCGGTCTTGCGCGTGGGCACTGCCGAGCGCGGCCAGCAGGATCAAGAGAAGCAGTTTCATTGGTTTACTCCGTGTCGTCTTGCGCAAAGCGCGAGTAGGGGAGGGTGAGCCATTCAAGTGCCGTAGCATGGAACAAACGGGCCTGTTCGGCATGGGAAAGCTTGAGCGCGGTGATGCCGCTACCGGGTTCCTGCTCGCCGAGCGGGAACGGATAGTCGGTTCCGAGCATGACTGTATCGGCCCCGGCGACATCGAGCAGATAGCGCAGTGCCGCGTCATCATGCACGCAGGAGTCGAAATAGATGCGACCGAAATAATCGCGCGGATTGCGCGAATTGTCGGTCGCGACCAGATCGGGACGCATGCGAAAGCCGTGTTCAATGCGCCCGATCGAATACGGAAACGAGCCGCCGCCATGGGCGAAGCAGACGCGCAGCTTCGGCAGGCGCTCGAGCACGCCGCCGAAGATCAGGCAGCAGGCTGCGCGCGCCTGCTCGGCCGGCATGCCGACCAGCCATGGCAACCAGTATTTCGGCATGCTCTCCTTGCCCATCATGTCCCAGGGGTGGACAAGGACGGCGACGCCCAGATCGGCAGCGGCTTCGAAGAACGGAAACAGTTCCGGCGCATCGAGATTCCAGTCCTCGATATGCGAACCGATCTGTACGGCGCTGATGCCGAGCTGGTCGACACAGCGTTCGAGCTCCTGGATCGCGAGCGTCGGCGATTGTAGCGGAACGGTACCGATGCCCGCGTAGTGGCGCGGATAGTGGCGGCAGATCTCGGCGGTATGATCGTTGAGGAAGCGGTGCAGCTCGAGCGCCTGGCTCGGCTTGGCCCAGTACGAAAACATCACCGGGACGGTCGAGACAACCTGCACATCGACGGCAAACCTTGCATAGTCGGCGATGCGCACTTCGGGATCGAAGGCGTTGGCCCAGATCTCGCGGAAGAACTTGCCATCCTTGTAGATGCGATGGCGGCCCTCGGCGTTGACCATGACCGGGAAGCGGTCATCACGGTATTTCTCGGCGAGATTGGGCCAGGTCTCGGGCAGGATATGGGCGTGGGTATCGATCTTGAGCATGGCGCGAGTTTAGCGCGCCCGGTCAGGGCACGGGGAGGCTGGCAGAAGACCCTCACCCGACGAGCGAATTATTTGAGCGATCACCCACAAACGCATCGGGCCTGAAGGCCTCTCCTGCAAGAGATGCCGATCCAGGCCGCCGGATTCGTTGATGTCGAATGCGTTGCCGCTTCGTTGTAGGAAGCGGCTTCAGCCGCGATGCGCCACTGGATCAAGCGTATTGAGGCGGTGCCGGATTGAGATGGCCGCAGGCGTCACAGGTGCGTGCCTGCCTTGATCGATAGAAGCGGTCGAAGATGGCCAGGAAGTCGACCTCCACGTTGCGCAGTGTGAAGTACTCCTCGAACAGCTTGTGGTTGCAACGCTCGCAATACCAGAGCAGGCCGTCCTTCTCGTGTACCAGACGCTTGCGTTCGATGACCAGGCCGATCGAGTTGGCGGCGCGTTGCGGTGAATGCGGAACCCGTGGCGGCAAATAGAACATTTCGCCGGCACGGATCGGAATGTCGCGCACACGGCCATCCTCCTGGATCTTCAGCACCATCTCGCCCACGAGCTGGTGAAAGAACTCCGGCCCCTCATCCCAGTGATAGTCGGTGCGCGCATTCGGCCCGCCGACAATCATGATGATGAAATCGCCATCGACGATGCACTTGTTGCCGACCGGTGGTTGCAGCAAGTGGCGGTGTTCGTCGACCCATTGCAGCAAGTTGAAAGCAGGGGTAAGCATGCCGAGCGCTACCGTAAATATTGTCAGGCTCGATGCTAGCGGAAATGCGCAGCCTAGTCGTGCTGGGTGCCACCGGCACCCGAGTCGCTTGCTGCCGTTGCTTCCTTCCGGACCTGGGGGGCGAAGT
>CAYMHF010000006.1:76916-144189 GCA_964390215.1 uncultured Dokdonella sp.
CAGCCACACCCCGGCACCCGAGTCGCTTGCTGCCGTTGCTTCCTTCCGGACCTGGGGGGCGAAGTGCCGCGCTTATGCGTTGTCGTCGGACAACGCATGCGGCGCTGAGCGACCGGCCATGGATGGCCGGGCCGGGAATATCTCCACGGACGGCTGCTTGCCGTGATGCGCTTTTGACGTACTAAAGAGAGTGGCGGCCTCGCCAGCCACACCCCGGCACCCGAGTCGCTTGCTGCCGTTGCTTCCTTCCGGACCTGGCGGAGTTCACAAGCTATCGTCGCGAGGGGACCGACGAGGCCACCATAAGACGCGCGTTTGATTTCAGCGGGTTCGCATCCCGCTCATCCGTGCGACCGAAATCGAAGCGGAAATTGAATCTTGCATCTGAACAAAATCTGGCGGAGAGAGCGGGATTCGAACCCGCGAAGCGGGGTTAAGCCGCTTACACACTTTCCAGGCGTGCTCCTTCAACCACTCGGACACCTCTCCAGCAACCGGCGCTCGCGATCTTCCATGACGCACGTCTCGACGGGCGGCGGAGGATACTAGGCATGCCCGCATCAGACAAGCGCGGTGCACGCAGCGTTGGTGAGTGTCCCGATAAGTTGGCACAATCACCGGATCGCTTTCCGGAAGTCACGATGTCCTATCAGGTTCTTGCGCGCAAATGGCGTCCCAGGCAGTTTTCCGAACTGGTGGGGCAGGAACACGTGGTGCGTGCGCTGTCGCATGCGCTGGATGGCGGGCGAATTCATCACGCCTTCCTGTTTACTGGCACGCGCGGCGTCGGCAAGACAACGATTGCCCGGATCTTCGCCAAGTCGCTGAATTGCGAGAAGGGGCCGACCTCGCAGCCGTGTGGCGTGTGCAGCATCTGCACCGAGATCGATCAAGGCCGCTTTGTCGACCTGCTTGAAATCGATGCCGCGAGCAACACCGGCATCGACAACGTGCGCGACCTGATCGACAACGCCCAGTACACGCCGGCCCGCGGTCGTCACAAGGTCTATCTGATCGACGAAGTGCACATGCTTTCGAAGGCAGCGTTCAATGCGCTGCTGAAGACCCTTGAGGAACCGCCGGCGCATGTGAAATTCCTGCTTGCGACGACCGATCCGCAGAAGCTGCCGATCACCGTGTTGTCGCGTTGCATCAAGTTCAACCTCAAGCGGCTGACGCCCGAGCAGATTGTCGGCCAGATGCGCCACATCCTTGGCGCCGAGGCGGTCAGCTTCGACGAAGAGTCGATCGAAGTGCTCGCGCGCGCTGCCGATGGCTCGTTGCGTGACGGCTTGTCCCTGCTCGATCAGGCGATCGCCCATGGGGGTGGCAGCCTGGTCGCAGCGGACGTGCATTCGATGCTCGGCACGGTCGAGCGAGCCAAGGTCAAGACCCTGCTTGAAGCCCTCGCCGCCAACAATCCCGCGCAATTGCTGGCCGAGATCGAGCGCATTGCCGAATTTGCCCCGGATTTCGCCCAGGTGCTGGATGAACTGGCGGGCCTGCTGCACCGGATTCAGCTTCGGCAACTGTTGGCCGAGGCGGCGCCCGAGGAGGATGCCGGCCTCGGTGAACTCGCCACGCGAATAGATCCGCGCGAAGTGCAGCTTTATTACCAGATCGCCGTGACCGCACGGCGTGATCTGCCACTCGCGCCAACGGCACGGGTCGGCTTTGAAATGGCCTTGCTGCGCATGCTCGCATTTGCACCGAATGGCGGAGCGGGTGGTTCCCCAAGGCCCGCTCCGGTCGCGGCTTCGCGCGCACCCGCTGCACGCCCTGCAGCGCCGAACACGCCCACGCCAGCCCCTGCGGCGGCGCAACCACGCGGCGTCGACCGAGCCGCCGCCAATGCGACTGTCGACAAGGTGGCCGAAGCGCCTGCGGCGACCGGGCCGCTCGTGATCGACAACTGGCAAGGCTTGCTTGAACGCGCGGAACTGGGTGGGCCGGTGGGGCAGCTGGCCTTGCACTCTGTGCTGCTCGACGTTGATGGCAACCTGTTGCGGCTTGGCGTGAAATCCGCGCACGAACATTTCGTCGCGCCACCCCTGATTGAATTGCTCGGCAAACGCCTGGGCGAAGTGCTCGGTCGCCTGATCCGGATCAGGATCGAGACCGTCCAGGATACGATTGAAAGTCCGGCGGATGCCCGCGCCCGCGCCAGCGCATCGCGCCAGCAGGAGGCGCATGCCGGCCTGCAATCGGATCCGGCCGTGCAATCCCTGATCGAAACCTTCGGCGCACGCCTCATCTCCGATTCCGTGCGCCCCCTGGAGAATTGAAATGAAAGGTCCCTTGGCCGGTTTGATGCAGCAAGCGCAGCGCATGCAGGAAGACATGCAGCGTGCGCAGGAAGAACTCGCGCAGCAGGAAGTCACCGGGCAATCCGGCGGCGGACTGGTCAGCGTGGTCATGAGCGGACGCCATGAGGTGCGCCGGGTCACGATCGATCGCAAGATGTTTGCCGATGATCCGGAAATGGCCGAGGATCTGGTCGCAGCGGCGTTCAATGATGCGGTCAACAAGGTCGCGGCGATGAGTCAGGAGCGTCTCGGCGGTCTGGCCGCCGGAATGAACCTGCCGCCCGGGTTCAAGATGCCGTTTTGAGTACCGGTTCGCCCCTGCTGAGTGATTTGATCGAGGCGCTGCGTTGCCTGCCCGGAGTCGGCGCGAAGACCGCACAGCGCATGGCCTTTCATGTGCTCGAGCGCGATCGTGCCGGCGCGAGACGCCTGGCCGAGCGCCTGCTGCTGGCGGTCGAAAAGGTCGGCAATTGCCAGCGTTGCCGGGGCTTCAGCGAACAGGAAATCTGTTCATTGTGCGCGAATGCCTCGCGTGACAAGCACCTGCTGTGCATCGTCGAGACTCCGGTCGATCAACTCGCGATCGAAACCGCAACCGGCTACCGCGGCCACTATTTCGTCCTGCTCGGCCGCCTCTCGCCGATGGATGGCCTCGGCCCGAAGGAGCTCGGTCTCGACCTGCTCGCCGCGAGATTGGGCGAAGGTGAGATCGAGGAGATGATCGTGGCGACCAATCCGACCGTTGAAGGCGAGGCCACCGCGCACATGCTTTCGCAACTGGCCAGGGCCGCCGAGGTCAAGGCCAGCCGCCTTGCGCACGGCGTTCCGCTCGGTGGTGAACTCGAATTTATCGACCGCGGTACGCTCGCGCATGCCTTTGGTGGTCGTCAATCGTTGTGAAGGAGAAGGATGTGGGCGACACCATTTTTTCGAAGATCATCCGCCGCGAGATCCCTGCCGACATCGTCTACGAAGATGACGACCTGGTCGCATTTCGCGACATAAACGGCCAGGCACCGACCCATGTCTTGTTCATTCCGCGCAAGCCGATCGCGACGTTGAATGACCTCGCCGATGCGGATGCACTGTTGATCGGCAAGCTCGTGCTCGCAGCAACCGCCTATGCCAAGGCCGAGGGTTTCGCCGAGAACGGCTATCGTTGCGTGATCAACTGCAACGAGGATGGCGGTCAGTCGGTTTATCACCTGCACCTGCATTTGCTGGCTGGGCGCCGCTTGAACTGGCCGCCGGGCTGAACCGGACTCTCAGCGCCTGTCGCCGCCGCTCGGTGGCGGATTCGGCTTGATGATCACGATCGGTGCCGGCCCCCAATAGCCGCCACCCCACCAGGGGCCGAAGCCCGGGCCCCAGAACGGATCGTAGGGCCAGGCATTGCGTTGTTCGACGATGAGCGGGCGCGGCGGCCACAGATAGAGCGCTTCGGTCGCGACTTTCGGATAGGTATAGTCAAACTGGCCAACGCGGCCAACCTCGGTGCCGCTGACCGTGCCGACCACGGTCAGTTCGCGGCCCCTGGTGAAGACCTCGGGGTCATAGAAGCCGGTGCGGCAGGCGATGAACCGCCCCTCGCTGTTGTCGCGCTTGCGTGGTCGCGCCGAGGAGTCGAGGTCGCGGGACAGCACTTCGAAACAGGTTTCGTCTTGCCCCGGCGTGACCTTGATGATTTCTCCGCCCCAGCGTACGCGTTCGCCGGAATGGTTGCCGACAATGGCCGCCGACGGCAGCAGGGCGGAGAATTCGCCTTTAAGCGGTGCCGGCGCGGTCGCACATGCCGCCAGGCTGGCCAGCACCGGGATCAGGACGATGGACTTGTGCATGGGACGGTTCCTCGAATGGATGCATGCATGACGAATGGCGTTGTGACTACGTCGCACTCGGTTGATCGGCTTTGACCGCTGGCGGCGATTTGAATTCCCTGATTCTGCGCGCGAATGCCTGAATGTCGGCATCTTCAGCTGAGCCACGCGAGTAGCGCAGTTCGACGTATCGTCGCACCAGCTCCTCCAGTACGGGCAGGCCCGGATCGCCTCGCCAGCGTGCCTTGATCCGTTTGAGGTAGTCCAGCGGCCCCTCATCGGGCCGCTCAGGCAGTCCGCGATTTGCCAGACGTCGACGCAGCTTGCGCCAGGCGCTATCGAGCCTGTCGCCGCCCTGGATCCGGCTGCTGCGCATGGCCCCTATCGTTGCCGCGATCAGGAGTGCCGCTCCGATGATCGTGAGTGCGAGGAGCAGATCGCGCTGCTCGGCATTGCTGATTCCGAGTGGCTGCAGCAGGCTCTTTTGCCGCAGCGCGTTGAACTGCACGATGGTACGTGTCCACAGGTTGTTGATTACATCGAGGCGATTGCGGATTTCGAGCAACCAGGAGCCCGAATACCAGGTTTGCCCGGCACGGCTGGCGGTCGCGCCGGCTGCAATGCGGGCCGGATTGACTGCCGCAGTCGGATCGATACGGATCCAGCCGCGCCCTTCGAGCCAGACTTCCGACCAGGCGTGCGCGTCGGACTGGCGTACCAGCAGATAGCTGCCGAGCGCGTTCCACCAGCCTCCCTGGTAGCCGGTGACGACGCGGGCCGGAATGCCTGCAGAACGCATCAGTACGACAAACGCCGAACTGAAGTGCTCGCAATATCCGGCGCGGGTGTCGAACAGGAAATCGTCGACCGAATTCCTGCCGAGCAGGGGCGGCGACAAGGTATAGGTGAAGCGCGCATTGAACAGATCCAGAGCCGCTTTCACCACCGCGCCATCGTTGCGTCCCTCGCGGCGCCACTGGCGGGCCAGGGCAAGGGCTTTCGGGTTGAATCCTTCAGGCAGTTGCAGCGCACGCCCGCGATCACGCGGATCGATCGACGCTCCGAGCCGGTAGTGCAGTGCCGAGCGCACCTGATACTGGCGCAGCTGGTCGACCCGGTTGCGTGCATAAAGCGTGCGGTCGCGGGTCATGCGCGCGTTCTCCGGCGCCGCCAGCGGCACATCCAGGGAGACCAGCCATGGCCGATTGGTTGGTTCAAGCGTGATCTCGTAGCGGGTTTCCAGGCCCGTCGACTCGACCCCCTCCTTCGATTGCTGCGAGAGCCAGTCTTCACGGATCCAGCTGCTGCCGTCGAAATCCCAAAGCACCAGGGCACGAAAGTAGCGCGCTGCATTCGGTGGTACTTCGCCATCGAAGTGCACGCGCAGCGCCGGTGAATCATCGATCAGGAGCTCGGCCATGGAGCCAGGTGACATGCGATCACTGAGCCCGGTTCGGGCGTCGGCAAACGCGTCTGGCGAACCCCATAGCGGCGAACTCAGGCGCGGCACGAACACAAATGCGGCGATCGCCAGGGGCAGGCCGAGTCCGAGCAGGATGGCACCGGTGCGCAATTCGCCTGCCAGCCGATGGCGCAGCTTGATCGGCGCGGGCTGCAGTGCCTTGAGTGCGGCCAGCAGCAGGATCAGACTCAGGCAGACCAGCAGGGTGAAGCCCATGGTCTGGCTGAACAGCAAGGCGCTCATCATGACGAAGGCAGCGAAGCCGAGCGCTGCACGCGCGTCGCGGATCCTCTCGCTTTCCAGCAACTTGAGCATGAGCAAGCCGCAAGCCAGCGCACTACCTGGTTCGCGGCCGAAGATGTTGCCGTAGGAAACGATGATTGCGCAGACCAGGGCGATCACCAGCGGCACGCGAAACCAGGCTGAAATCGGCTTGCCCGTGCGCCAGCGACTCCACATGCGCCACGGTGCGATGACCACCAGCGTCACCGAAATCCAGAGCGGCAGACGCGGGAGGTGCGCAGCGACCGCAATCAGCGTGCTCGCTGCGAGCAGGTTGAACTGGCGGTCGTCAAGGCGCATCGGGCATCAGCGCAAGTGCGCGCAGGCAGGCGTGCCGATGCGAATCGCCAAGGCCGGGGCCGATGCGCTGATCCGGGAGCTCCAGCGCGTAGCTGCGCCGTGCCGCTTCCGCGGCAAGGATCCACGCGGTCAGGCGGCGGATACGCGCCTCGTTGTCAAGTCCGGCGAGGGCGGCATGCGCGAAGTAGAGATCGTCATCGACCAGCCGCTCGGTTTCGCGAACGAGCAAGGATTCGTGGCGTGCCGATGCTTTCCATGCGATGCGTCGCTGCGGGTCGCCACTGCGATAGTCACGCAATCCGGAGAACTCATCACCGTCTGCGGCGCTCGCTCGCTCGGACTGACCTTGCGAGCCTTTCGGAAACGGTGGTGCCGACACTTCTGCCGCCGGGTAGACCAGGATGGCCAGATCGGGGTTGAGCCAGCTCCAGATCACGAACAAGCCCAAGGGCTGGTCGGTCCACAAGCGCATTCTTCCGGGACGCATCCAGCCACGTCGCTGGGCTGGCAGCGAAACGACAAGCTTGCCGGCAGTGCCCGCAGCGATGGCGAAGGCACTGTCGATCCCGTTCCAGTGCAAGCGCAGGTGCGCACGTGCCCGACGGGAAACGGCAAAACCGCAACTGACCTGGGCCATCTCGCCGGCGTGACAGGCCGCCGCGTTGAGCGCAACGAGCTCCAGATCCGCCAGGCTGCGAAAGCCGGCAAACAGGCTCATCCAGGCGGCCGCCGCAAGCAGGCAGGTCAACAGCAGGGCCGGGTTGTTCGCATAGTTGAGTGCGCCAAGCAGCATGACCGCAAGCAGGATCGCGAAGCCGATACCGAATGCGCTGGGCAGGACGTAGATGCGTCGGCGATGCAGAAGTATGGGCAGCGATTCGAGCGCGCGCAGACGGGTCAGCGCCGGCAGCCTGCGCTCGGCAATCACCAGGATGCGTGAACGCAATGTGCCGGTCGATGCGCCGATGCCGCTCATCGCACCGCCGTCGCCTCGATCAGTCGCGAGGCGATGGCGGCGCGTCCTGATTGGGCGCTCGGCCCGAGATTCAGACGATGCGTGGCGATGTACGGAAACACGGTCTGCACATCCTCCGGCAGCACATAGCTGCGGCCGGAGAGAACGGCCTGCGCACGCGCGGCGGCAAGAATGGCCAGACCGGCCCGCGGCGAAAGCCCGACACGAACTTCGGCATGCGCGCGGCTCGCTTCGAGCAGGCGCTGCACGTAGTCGACCAGGGCGGAACTGGCCAGAACGCCGGTGGTGGCATTGCGCAAGGCAAGAATCTGCGCAGGACGCAGACAGGCCGGCAGGTTTTCGAGCAGCCGTCGCCGATCGGTCGCGGCCAACATGGCGCGTTCGGATTCGGCGTCCGGATAACCGAGGCTCATGCGCAACATGAATCGATCCAGCTGCGAATCGGGCAACGGATAGGTGCCGGCGAAATCGACCGGATTCTGCGTGGCGACGACGAAGAACGGTTCGGGCAGGGCATGTGTCCGCCCATCGATCGTGACCTGGCCTTCGGCCATTGCCTCGAGCAGGGCGCTTTGCGTCTTCGGAGTGGCCCGATTGATCTCATCGGCCAGCAGCAATTGGGTGAAAACGGGGCCTGGGTGAAACCGGAAGTTGCCGGCTTCACGCTCGTAGATGCTGACCCCGAGGATATCCGAAGGCAGCAGGTCGCTGGTGAACTGGACGCGCTGGAAATCAAGCCCGAGGGTGACCGCGAGGGCATGGGCGAGAGTGGTCTTGCCGACGCCGGGCAGATCCTCGATCAGTAAATGACCGCCAGCGAGCAGGCAGACGAAGGCCAGCCGCACTTCCTGGCGCTTGCCGAGCAGGATGCTGTTGACCTGGGCGATGCTGCGCGCCAGCGCGTCGCGCAGTTCGGTTTCGATTGAACCCGGTTCAGGGTTCTTGCTGGCAACGGAATCGGGCATGGGGTTCAGTCTGAAGTTCGGTGATGCATGAGTCGCCAGCCAGCTTAGCCGGAGCGGGTGCGGCCCGGCTACGGAATCGACATGCCGGATTCGCGCAGCAATCGGCACAATGCGATCAGGGGCAGGCCGATCAGTGCGGTTGGGTCGGTGCTCTCGATGCGTTCAAACAGCGACACACCGAGACATTCGGCCTTGAAGCTCCCGGCGCAATCGAAAGCTTGGTCGATCGCCAGGTAGCGTGAGATTTCTGCCGCAGTCAGCACCCTGAACTCGACCCGGGTGGTATCGATGGCCTCTCTGAACAGCATACGTCCGCTGGTGGAATCGGCAACGCAGACGGCGGTATGGAAAGTGACCATTCGCCCCGAACATTGCATCAACTGGGTTCGGGCTCGCTCGAGACTGCCCGGTTTGCCCAGTTGCGTTCCATCAAGGTCGGCAACCTGGTCGGATCCGATGACGAGGCTGGCCGGATGCTGACAGGCAACGGCACTGGCTTTTTCCCTGGCCAGACGCACTGCCGCTGCCATGGGCATCTCTGCGGTTCGCACTGTTTCATCGATCGCCGGAGCGCAAGTGTCGAAATTGGCCACGATCCTGCGCAGCAACTCGGCACGGTAGCTCGAGGTCGAGGCCAGCACGAGCCTGCGCAGCGACTTGTTCACTGCGTCGATCCCTCGATCTCGGCGCTGGCCTGCAGTAGTTCGGCGCGGACTTCACCGAGCTGGGTCAGCTGGACGGCAAGCTTCTGCCTCGATTGCAAAAGCGCAGTCGCAGCGGACTGCAGGGCCTCAAGCGAGGCGTCGGCACCGAACTGCTTGAGCCAGAGTCGATGTTGCAGCAAGTCGTGCAGGGCCGCCTGCACCGATGGTTCAGCCGTCAGCGTGGCGTGCGCGGAAAGGCTGATGGCGGGCGGCAGATGGCTGACCAGTGCCGGGATCTCGCGCAGGCGGGCCCGACACTCCTGCAACTCGCCTTCGAGCGCATCGGCATGGTCGAGCACGCTGCGCAGCTCCCGCGTCCGCGCCGCAAGCCGTCGCTCGCGCAACCAGACCAAGATCACGACAGGGGCCAGCAATGCGGCGGCGATCAGCAAGTACAGGGTCAAGGTGGCTCCTCCAGTCAGGCATCAAGTCTGCCGATTGTCGCGGCGACCGGCAAATTCCCATGGAAATGGCTGAAATTGCCGCTCGCTTCAAGCGCTTGCGATGCTTTTCCATTTGACTTTGCCGACACCCGCACCTACCATCGCGCGCCCATGCCGAACACCTTGCCCGATAAACTTGATCCCTGGCGCATGGTGCAGGGGCGGCGCGTGTTTGCAGGAACGTTGGCCGTGGCGCAGTTGCGCCGTCTGGCCGAGCTGCTCGCTTCGGCGGATGGCGAGATTGCCTACAAGGTCGAATTTGGACGTGACGAGTTCGACATCAGTCATGTTGATGTCCATGCTGATGCCCGCCTGAAAATGGTGTGCCAGCGCAGCATGGCCGAGTTCTTGCAGCCGATCCATGTTGATCAGCGGCTGGGTTTGATCCGCGATGAAGCCGAGGAAGCAAGGCTGCCGGAAGGATATGACCCGCTGCTTGTCGAAGGTGGCACGATCTGCTTGAAGGATGTCATCGAGGATGAGTTGATCCTCGGCCTACCCCTGGTCGCGCTGAGTCCGGGCGCGCCACTGGAGCAGGTTCCCGTCGCGACGGGCTCAGTTCCGGACGACGAACAGCCGTCGAATCCGTTCGCCGCGCTGGCACAGTTGAAGAGTTCAAGTCACTGATCGCCGCGATACTTCACCGGTATCCCGCAATCGCCACCGATTCATTACAATAGTCGCTTGTCCGCAAGCACCGGTTTCATCTGGAGAGTTGTCATGGCAGTTGCCAAAAGTCGTAAATCCCCGTCCAAGCGCGGCATGCGCCGTTCGCATGATGCCCTCACTGCCAAGCAATTGGCCACCGATCCGACCTCGGGCGAAGTGCATCTGCGTCATCACATCACCAAAGACGGTTACTATCGCGGCAAGAAAGTGATCGAAACCAAGGGATCCGTCGCCGAAGCCGATTGATCCGGCGCAGGCTGGCCCTACGCGATTGATTTGCCGAAACGGCGGATGCCACGGCGTCCGCCGTTTCCTTTTGTTCGGGAGATACGGCTCTGATCTACTCACGCATCGCGGGCACTGGCAGCTATCTGCCGGAACAGATCGTCACCAATCAGGATCTCGAAAAGTTTGTCGAGACCAGTGACGAGTGGATTCGTACGCGCACCGGGATTCGTGAACGACGCAAGGCGGCGGATGGTGAAACCACCGGTGATCTGGCTTTCCATGCGGCCACGCGTGCGATGGAGGCGGCCGGTGTCGAAGCCTCCGAAATCGACCTGATCATCCTTGGCACGACTACACCGGATATCATTTTCCCGTCCACGGCCTGCCTGCTGCAGCACCGACTGGGTGCCAATGGCTGCCCGGCCTTCGACGTCAACGCCGCCTGCTCCGGATTCGTCTATGCGCTTGGCGTTGCCAACGCGTTCATCAAGAGCGGGCAATACCGCAAGGCACTCGTGGTTGGGGCGGAAACCCTGACCCGCATGCTCGACTGGAACGACCGCGGTACCTGTGTGCTGTTTGGAGACGGCGCTGGCGCGGTGGTGCTTGAGGCAGCAGAGGAGCCCGGCATCTACGCAACCCGCTTGCATGCGGATGGCGGCTACAAGCATCTGCTGTACAACCCGGTCGGTGTTTCGGTGGGCTTTCGTGACGACCAGCCGAATCACGGCATTCGCGTCATGATGACCGGCAATGAAGTGTTCAAGGTCGCCGTGCGTACGCTTGATCGCATCGTCGGAGAGACGCTCGAAGCGGCCGCAATGGACGAGTCCCAGGTTGACTGGCTGATCCCGCATCAGGCCAATCTGCGCATCATCGAGGCCACCGCGAAGCGTCTCAAGCTGCCGATGGAACGGGTCGTGGTGACCGTCGATCGACATGGCAATACCTCGTCGGGTTCGGTACCGCTCGCGCTCGATGAGGCGGTGCGTTCGGGCAGGATCCAGCGCGGCCAGAACGTCTTGCTTGAAGCCTTCGGCGGCGGATTCACCTGGGCCTCCGCCTTGCTTCGTTACTGATCCGGAACCGGTTGCATGACTGCACTTGCCTTCATCTTCCCTGGTCAGGGCTCACAGAGCCTTGGCATGCTGGCCTCATTGTCCGAACAATATCCCGCCGTCCGGGAAACCTTTGTCGAAGCCTCCGAGGGCGCCGGTACGGATCTCTGGGCGCTCTCGCAAGGCGGCCCCGAGGAAATGCTCAATCGCACCGAGTTCACGCAGCCAGCCTTGCTCGCGGCCGGTGTCGCGGTATGGCGGGTGTGGCAGGTGGTGAATGGTGCCAGGCCCACGCACCTGGCCGGACACAGTCTTGGTGAATACACCGCCCTGGTCGCGACCGGGGTAATCAGCCTCACCGATGCTGCGCACCTCGTGCGCATTCGTGGCCAGGCCATGCAGGCAGCCGCCCCGGCAGGTTTGGGAGCCATGGCCGCGGTGATCGGAGCCGAGGATGCCCTGGTCGAATCAATCTGTGCGGAAGTCTCGGCTGACCATGTCGTGGTTCCGGCCAACTACAACTCACCGGGCCAGATCGTCATTGGCGGTCATCTCGTTGCGGTCGACGCGGCGCTGGCCAGACTTGCCGAGAACGGCGTGCGCAAAACGGTGAAACTGGCCGTCAGTGTTCCTTCGCATACGCCGCTGATGCGCGAAGCGGCCAATCGCCTCGCCGAAGCCATGAGCGCCTACACCTGGAACGAGCCGCAGATTCCAGTCGTGCAGAATGTCGATGCCACCGTGCACGCGTCGAGCGCGGAAATCCGCGATGCCCTTGTACGCCAGCTCTACCTGCCGGTTCGCTGGACACACTGCATGCAGGCGCTGATTGAGGCCGGCGTCGATCGATGTGCCGAATGTGGCCCCGGCAAGGTACTCAGTGGACTTGCCCGACGCATCGACAAGAGCCTCGACATGCGCGCCCTGGGTACGCCCGGCGAGCTCGAAGACGCCCGCGAAGCGTGGGCCTGAGTCGTTTTCCATCCAGATCAGACAAGGAGCTCAGATGACAGCATCGCTGGCCGGTGAAATTGCCCTGGTGACCGGCGCCAGCCGCGGAATCGGTGCGGCGATCGCCGAAGAACTGGCCGCGCGTGGCGCGACAGTCATTGGTACCGCCACCGGTGAAACCGGCGCGCAGGCAATTGGCGAACGACTTGCGGCGCGCGGTGGTGCAGGACGGGTGCTCGACGTCAGTGACAGTGCCGCGGTCGAAACGATGCTTGCCTCGATTGCCGAGGAATTCGGTGCGATCACGATCCTGGTCAACAATGCCGGCATCACGCGCGACCAGTTGCTGCTGCGCATGAAGGATGAAGACTGGCAGGCGATCCTCGATACCAACCTCAGCTCGGTTTTCCGTACTTCGAAAGCTGTCTTGCGCGGCATGATGAAGGCGCGCAAGGGACGCATCATCAGCATCGCCTCGGTGATCGGCTCGATCGGCAATGCCGGCCAGTCGAACTACGCGGCGGCCAAGGCCGGAATCATCGCGTTCTCGAAATCGATCGCCCGGGAAATCGGATCGCGCGGCATCACGGTCAATGTCGTCGCACCCGGATTCATCGATACCGACATGACCCGCGCACTTCCCGAAGAGCAGCGCAATGCCCTGCTCGGACAGATCGCGCTGCAGCGCTTGGGGGAGCCGGCCGACATCGCCCAGGCAGTCGCCTTCCTGGCCTCACCCGCCGCCGCCTACATCACCGGCGAAACCCTGCACGTCAACGGTGGCATGTACATGGCTTGAGGGTCTGCAACGGATCACCCGACCGGTCGTCATGACCTCAGTGACTTTGGAGCCAACAGTGAAGTAATGCCTGCCAGCGCTGGCGAGCATCGGCACGTTCCACTACAATTCGCGGCGCTTTGCAGGCATGCTTGCCTGCCCGGCGGAGCCGAAAGCAGATCATCGCCATGGCCGCCCGCATTCCGTATCACCCAACAAGATCCCATCGGGAGACACAAGACTCATGAGTACTATCGAAGAACGCGTCAAGAAAATCGTCGTCGAGCAGTTGGGCGTAAAAGAAGATGAAGTCACGCCAAACGCTTCGTTTGTCGACGATCTGGGCGCCGATTCGCTCGACACCGTCGAGTTGGTAATGGCTCTCGAAGAGGAATTCGAGTGCGAAATCCCTGATGAGGATGCCGAGAAGATCACCACTGTGCAGCAGGCTGTCGACTATGTGAAGGCGCACGTCAAATCCTGATGCCCCGTTGCGGACGCGTTCGCGCTCCGTGGCTCCCGGGTGCCACCTGCGCTGATGTCGCAGTGACGCGCACCCGGATCGACATCCAAGGTTTCATCCAGCTGCGCCCGCGAGGCGCAGCTTTCATTTTCGGAACAGGGAACACTACGCCGGCGTATGTTGGCGAGGGTGTCCCTCGCAAAACGGAAACTCGGACATGAGCAAGCGTCGCGTCGTCGTTACCGGCATGGGCATCGTCAGCCCGGTCGGCAATGATCTGGCCACCGCCTGGGACAACATAACCGCGGGTCGCAGCGGGATCGGGCCACTTACCCATTTTGATGTTTCCGCGTTTTCGACGCGCATCGCCGGCGAAGTCAAGGACTTTGATCCAAGCGCCTGGATAGCGCCGAAAGACGTCAAGAAGATGGACTCCTTCATCCACTATGGCGTCGCCGCCGGCTTGATGGCCCTCAAGGATGCCGGACTCGAAATCACCGAAGCGAATGCCGAACGCATCGGCATCCTGATCGGATCAGGGATCGGTGGCATAGCCGGTATCGAAAAAACCACCCTGGCCTGGAATGAAGGCGGGCCCCGCAAGATTTCCCCGTTCTACGTGCCTTCGACCATCATCAACATGGTTGCCGGCCATCTGTCGATCATCACCGGCAGCAAGGGACCCAACTTCTCGGCGGTTTCCGCCTGTGCCACCTCGAATCACAGCATCGGCATGGCCATGCGCCTGATCCAGTACGGTGATGCCGACTTCATGATCGCCGGCGGTGCCGAGTACGCCAGCGTGCCTACCGCCGTCGGAGGCTTCTGCTCGATGAAGGCGATGTCGACACGCAATGATGATCCGCAACGGGCCAGTCGCCCGTGGGATGTCGAACGCGATGGGTTCGTGCTTGGCGACGGCGCCGGCATTCTGATCCTTGAGGAATATCAAGTCGCCAAGGCGCGCGGTGCGCGCATCTATTGCGAACTGGCTGGCAGTGGCGCCAGCAGCGATGCCTTCCACATGACCGCGCCGAGCGACAACGGCGAAGGCCCGGCCCGCTGCATGGCAGCGGCAATGAAGGATGCCGGCGTCAATGCCGACCAGATCGAATACCTCAACGCGCATGGCACCTCGACTCCACTGGGTGATCTTGCCGAAACGCTGGCACTCAAGCGCGCGCTCGGCGACCACGCCTACAAGACCATGGTCAGTTCGACCAAGTCGATGACCGGACATCTGCTCGGTGCCGCTGGCGGCGTCGAGGCCATCTTCACGATCCTTGCCCTGCATCACGGCATCATTCCACCGACCATCAATCTCGACAAACCGGGTGAAGGCTGCGATCTCGACTACGTGCCGAATGTTGCCCGCGAGAAGAAGATCTCGGTCGCCGTTTCCAACGGATTCGGGTTCGGCGGCACCAACGGTACCCTGGTATTCCGCAGCCTCTGAAGCAGCCTCCGAGCCCGGGCGAGGTGCCGTCGGCGGCGCCAGCAACGCGCACGTTCGCCGGCAAATCCGATTTGCTGGCACTGGCGGCGATGCAACCCGAGCGCTATCCGGGCCTGCTCGAAAGTGTCGCATACGGAACCTCGTCGGCGCGCTTTGATGTGCTTGCCGCATTTCCGCAGCACTCCTTTCGCCTCGATGCGGATGGTCGTGTGCGTGATGACGACGACGTCGACATCGGCAGGCGCTTTCTTGATGTCCTCGATGACCGCTGGAGTGCGGCCCGCGCTGAAGCAGCAGATCACTCCGACCGGCTTCCGTTTCATGGCGGCTGGTTTCTCTATCTTGGCTACGAACTGGCCGCTGAGATCGAACCGCGCCTGCACTTGCCGATGCCGAAAGACCGGTTGCCTGTCGCGCTGGCATTGCGCTGTCCGGTCGCACTCATTGTCGATCATCTCCAGGGCACTACCAGCGTGGTCGCCGAGCCCGGTTTTGCGCCCATGCTGGACATGGTCGAGGCCGATCTGGGTGCAGTCGCGGGCTGGCAGCCTTCGCCCCTGACTCTGCAAGGCATCGACGAAGATGTCGCGGAACGCTTCATCGAGGCGGTCGAAAGAACCCACGAGTACCTTTGCGCAGGTGACGTCTTCCAGGTCAACCTGTCTCGCGAATGGCGGATCAGGATGGCAAATGAGGTGCCTGCCGCCGACATATATGCCGCATTGCGCCGGGCAAACCCGGCGCCGTTTGCGGGCTTGCTGCAATGGCGAGACTGGGCAATTGCCAGTTCGTCGCCCGAACGCCTGGTCGAAGTGCGCGGGGACAAGGTGCAGACGCGCCCGATTGCCGGCACGCGTCCACGCGTCGAAGGCGATGACGCCATCAGCCGCATCAACGAAATGATGCAGCACCCAAAGGAAAGGGCCGAGCACGTCATGCTGATCGATCTTGAGCGCAACGATCTCGGCCGCGTGTGCATGCCGGGCAGCATAGTCGTCGATGAGCTGATGGGCGTGGAAAGCTATACTCATGTGCATCACATCGTTTCCAACGTGCGTGGTCGCCTGCGTGCCGGGGTGCCACCGGGCGAGGTCATCCGGGCGGTCTTTCCGGGTGGAACAATCAGTGGTTGCCCGAAAGTCCGCTGCATGGAGATCATTGCCGAACTTGAAGCAGGCGCACGCGGTGCCTACACCGGTGCGTTCGGTTATCTCGACATCGGCGGAGACCTCGACCTCAACATCCTGATCCGCAGCCTGACCATCGAGGGTACCGATGTTCGCTTGCGCGCTGGCGCCGGGATCGTGGTGGATTCGGAGCCGCAGGCCGAACTCGATGAAACCCGGGCCAAGGCGCGGGGTTTGCTGCGCGCGTTCGGGCTTGCCGGCTGAGATCAGCTTGCGCCGAAATTCCGGGGCAATCCTGCTAACCTTCCGAGCCCGTCGACTGATTCCCGATGTCCTTGCAATCCATTCATCATCAATCCGGCCGTGTGCGCTGGTTCACCGTGCTTCTTCTGGTGCTGGTTGGCAGCACCAGTGTTCTTGCCGTTCTGGCATGGAAGGACTATCGCCGCTTTGTCGACGCGCCGATGAACCTTCCCGCGACGCGAACCATCGAGTTTTCGCGCGGCACCGCATTCAAGGAACTTGTGCGCCAGTTGCGTCGTGAAGGTATCACCGACGGCTCTCCGTTCTACTGGAAGCTGCTGTCACGCGAAATGAAGGTGGCTTCGCGCCTGCAGGCCGGCGAGTACGCATTGCTCACAGGCCTGACCCCGCGTGGCCTGATCGACCTGATGGCATCCGGCAAGGTGATCCAGCATCATTTCATGATCGTCGATGGCTGGAATTTCCGCCAACTGCGTCTGGCACTGGCTCAGGAGCCGGGGTTGCGCCAGACCTTGCCGGGCAAGGACGAAACCACGATCGCGGTGGAGCTCGGCCTCGGTGATGGCAAGCCGGAAGGCTGGTTCCTTCCGGAAACTTATGCCTGGGTCAAAGGCGAAAGTGATCTGGATCTGCTCAAACGCGCCAACGCCGCGATGAACAAGGCGCTTGATCGCCTTTGGTCGCAACGCGATCCGGCCGTGCCGCTCAAGAGCCCGTACGAAGCCCTTATCCTTGCCTCGATCATCGAGAAGGAAACCGCTATCGGCGAGGAGCGCGCGCAGATCGCCGGCGTATTCGCGCGCCGGTTGCAGATCGGCATTCGCCTGCAGACCGATCCGACCGTGGTCTACGGCCTCGGCGAACAATACGATGGCAACATCCGTCGCCGCGATCTTGAAGCCGATACGCCTTACAACACCTATACCCGCGATGGCCTGCCACCCACCCCGATCGCCTTGCCGGGATTACCCGCACTCGAAGCGGCCCTGCATCCTGCCGCTGGCAACGCCCTCTATTTCGTCGCTCGCGGCGATGGCAGCGGTCGCCATGAGTTTTCGGCGACCCTGGCCGAGCACAATCGTGCCGTGGCGCGATTCCTGGTGAGGCGCCGGGATCCATGAGCGGCTGCCTTGTTTCTCTTGAGGGTGGCGAAGGTGCTGGCAAGAGCACCGTCCTGGCCGGCTTGCGCTCCCACATCGAGGCGCACGGGATTGTCCTGCATGTGACCCGGGAGCCTGGCGGCACGCTGCTGGGAGAGGCGATCCGAACCCTGGTTCTTGATGGTTCAATGGGCGATATCTGTGCCGAAAGCGAACTGTTGTTGATGTTCGCGGCGCGTGCGCAACTCGTGCGCGAGCTGATCAAACCCGCACTCGCACGAGGCGAATGGGTGTTGAGCGATCGCTTCACCGATGCCAGCTTCGCCTATCAGGGCGGCGGGCGAGGGCAGCCACAGGCGCGCATCGCCGAGCTCGAAAACTGGGCGGCGGATGGGCTACGCCCGGATCTGACCTTGCTGCTCGATGTGCCTGTCGAAATCGGTCGGGCCAGGGCCGAAAAGCGCGGCGTTCCGGATCGTATCGAAAGCGAGAAATCGGACTTCTTCGATCGCGTGCGTGCCAGCTATCGTGCGCGCGCCGAACTCGAGCCCGATCGGATTCGCATTGTCGATTCAAGTCGTGACATCGACGCAGTCCGCGCCGCCGCCTGTGCGCTTGTCGATCAGTTTTTCGCGACTCGTAGATCCGTCTCGTTAACCTGGCTCCTTGGCGGCGGTAAACATGCCGCTCGCTTTGCGAGCGCCTGTCGACGAGCCGGCTTGCGCACGCGCTCCTGCTCTGTGGCCCGGTCGGACTCGGCAAACGGGCGCTGGCCGATGCGCTCGCTGCGGCCGCCTTGTGCGAGAACCGCCGTGCCGATGGTTTTGCCTGCACCGAGTGCCGTGCGTGCCTGTTGCTTGCTGCGGGCACGCATCCCGATCGCATGCACCTGAGTTTCGAAATGCGCGATGACGGCAAGACGCCACGCAGCGAGATCGTGATTGAACAGATTCGAACACTGTCCGCACAGCTTTCCCTGTCAAGCCAGTTTGGTGGCATGCAGGTCGTCACCATCGATCCGGCCGATCGCTTGAACCCGAGCGCGGCCAATGCGCTGCTGAAGACCCTGGAAGAGCCATCGGGCAGCACCGTGATAATCCTGGTCAGCGACCAGCCGTCGCGGCTTCCTGCCACAATTCGCAGCCGCTGCCAGCGCATCCAGATCAATTCGCCGAGCCACACCCAGGCACTCGACTGGATTCGCGAACGGGGCATCCCCGACAGCGACGCCGAGCTTGCCCTGGTCGCCATGCTCGACAACCCGGGGCGTGCGCTTGAGGCGCTTGGTGATGACAGCCTGAAGCTGCGCAACGAGTGCTCGCGCGACCTGTTGGCCTTGCGCAGCCATCGCGGCAACGCGCTTGGCATCGCCGAAGCCTGGGCGGCGGATCGACCTGCCGAACGCCTCTGGCATGCCGCCGTGCTCGTTCGTGATGACGCGGTACAGATTGTGCGCGGTCAACGCAGCAAGCTTGGCTTGACCGGGCCGCATGAAATCCCGAAGCTAGCAGGGTGGTTCGCCGCCGCCAATCGCTCGCGCGAACTGCTCGCCACCCCGCTTCGTGGCGAATTGGTCGTACTCGACTTGTTGCACGCATGGCAAATGCCACGGAGTTCATGAAATGTCGACACCCGCCATCGGAGGTATGCCAAGACAGGGAATCCTGTCCCTGGCGATCAAGGACAAGGGCGCGCTGTTCAACGCCTATATGCCTTTCGTCAAGGGCGGCGGCTTGTTCGTGCCGACCAGCAAGCGCTACAACCCCGGCGACGAAGTCTTCATCCTGCTTTCGCTGATGGACGAGAAGGATCGGCTGCCAGTGGCCGGCAGGGTGGTCTGGATAACGCCCCCCGGTGCACAAGGCAATCGCACCGCCGGCATCGGTGTGCAGTTCAATGAATCGAGCGATGGTGACGCCGCGCGCACCAAGATCGAATCGATCCTTGCCGGAATTCTTGGCCAGGAACGCCCGACACACACCATGTGATGCGTGTTCTCGTCCTTGGCGCAGGTGCGACGGGCGGCTATTTTGGTGCGCGTCTGATCGAATCCGGTGCCGAGGTTGATTTCCTGGTCAGGCCGGCGCGTGCACAGCGACTGGCGCAATGCGGACTTCGCATCCGGTCGTCGTCCGGCGACCTGCAGTTCGAGGTCAATGTCCTCGAGCGCCTGCCGGATTCGTACGCAACCGATCTGGTCATTCTTTCCTGCAAGTCGTATGACCTCGAATCGGCAATCCGGGCGGTTGCCCCGGCCATGGCGAATGGTGCCCAACTGTTGCCTCTGCTCAATGGCTTGTGCCACTTCGATGCGCTTGATCGCGAGTTCGGAGCGAACAAGGTGCTTGGCGGCCTTTGCCACATCTCCGTAACCCTTGAACCTGAGGGCTTGATTCGCCAGATCGGCAGCACAAGCCGGCTGTCTTTCGGTGCACGGCCGGGCCAACCCGAAATCCCCCTGCGACTGGTCGATGGCCTGCTTGCCATGCGCGCCGAAATCAGCCACAGCACCGATATCGTCGCGGCGATGTGGAACAAGTTCACGATGCTTTCCGCATTGGCTGCGATCACCTGCCTGATGCGCGCCAGCATTGGTGAGATCGTGGCGGTTGCCGAAGGCACCGATCTGGCCCGCCGGCTCTACCTGGAATGCGCGGAAGTCGCGCGCCACAGTGGTTTCACGCCCGGCGACGACGAGGTCGCGCAGGCGTTGCGCATCCTGACCGGCGAGCACTCGCCGCTGAAGGCGTCAATGCTGCGCGACGTCGAGCGCGGCAAGCGTACCGAAGTCGAACATGTGCTCGGCGACATGCTCGTGCGCGCGCATGCGTTCGGTGTAGATGCGCCCTTGCTCAGCGCCGCTTGCACCCAATTGCGCATCCATGAGGTGGCCTTGTCGCCGTGACAGGCAGTCAAGGCGCCTGGCCGTCCTTGCCCTTCAACGCCGCACTATCCCATCCGTCGCGAGGCGTGAAGCGGGCGCCATATCGGGTTTCAAGTGCCTGCAAGCGCTGCTTGAGAATGTCGGCACCGGTATCGCGGATGTGCTGGATCGGACCGCCGCGGAAGGGTGCAAATCCGGTTCCGAAAATCACGCCGGCATCGCAAAGATCGGCATCATCGACGACCCCGTCGTGCAGGCAGGCAACCGCCTCGTTGAGCATCGGCAGGATCATGCGATCCTCGATGTCATGCGGAGCCGAATAGTGCGGATCAACCTCGGGCTTGATCGGCTTGCCGTTTTCCCACCGATAAAAGCCCTCGCCATCCTTCTTGCCGCGCTTGCCGGAGGCGAGCAGCGATTCCATGCCCTTGGGGATGTCCAGATTGAGGAATTCCGACAGTTCCTTGCCAACCGAGGCGGCGACATCGAGGCCGACCGTGTCGGCCAGCTCGATCGGACCCATCGGCATGCCGAATTTCTTTGCCACCTTGTCCAGCACCGGTCCCGGCATGCCTTCGCCGTACATGCGCACGGCCTCAAGCATGTACGGCATCAGGATGCGATTGACCAGAAAGCCCGGCGTGCCCTTGACCGGCACCGGCAGCTTGTCGATGGCCCTGCAGAAGGCCAACGCACGCTTTTCGATGGCGGGATCAAGTTGATCGTGGCGTACGATTTCGACCAGGGGCATCAGCGCGACCGGGTTGAAATAGTGCAGACCGAGGAAGCGGGCAGGCTGGGCGACCGCCGCACGCAGCTCATCGAGCGGAATGCTTGATGTGTTCGATGCCAGCAGGGCGTCGGCCTTCATGTCGGGTTCGGCCTTCTTGTAGAGCGCCTCCTTGGCCTCGGCGTTCTCGTAGATCGCCTCGATGACCAGATCGGCCTCGGCGACGCCCTTGCCTTCGACATCGGAATTGAGCCGGGCCAGGGCCGGTTTGATCCGATCTTCGGTCTTCAGGCGTTTCCCGAACAGTTCGCGTGCGCGCACCATCGCCGGATCAATGAACTTCTGCTCTCGATCCTGCAGGGTCACGTTGAATCCGCGCAACGCCGACCAGGCCGCAATGTCGCCACCCATGACGCCGGCACCGATCACATGAACGTTCTTGATGCCGTGTTCGATGCCGCCAGCAAGGCCCTTGAGTCGCTCCTGCAGGAAAAACACCCGGATCAGGTTGCGCGCGGTCGAGGTCTGGGCAAGCTTCGCCACAGCGCACGCTTCATTTCGGAGTCGCTGCGAAAGACTGCCGCCGCGTCGCCAGGTCTCGATCAGGGCGAACGGCGCCGGGTAGTGCTCGGGACGAGCCTTGGCGGCGGTCTGCTTGCGCACGATCGGAGCAAGAATCTGGCGCGCCGGCCAGGTGTTGGTGATCCAGGCCAGCAGACGCTGCCGGGTGGAGCGCACAGGCGGCCTACGCACGATCTCGCGCGCCCGTTCGATGAGCATCTCAGGCGAGGTGACCGCATCGACCAGTCCGATCAAACGTGCATGGTCGGCCGATGCCGAGCGACCACCGAGCATGAACTCAAGTGCTTTTGGTGCTCCAATCAGGTAGGGCAGTCGGGCGCTACCTCCCCAGCCCGGGAAGATTCCAAGCTTGACTTCGGGCAAGCCGATCCTTGTCGACGGATCGCGACTGGCAACCCGGAATCTGCAGGCAAGCGCCAGCTCCGTGCCGCCGCCCATGCAGTGGCCATGGATGGCGGCCACGGTCGTGCAACGCAGCCGGGCCAGACCTTGCAGCACCCGTTGCCCATGGCTGATTGCATCGAGCACGGTGCCCGATTCGGCAAATCCTTCGAACTCGCTGATATCGGCGCCGGCGATGAAACCGGCCGGCTTGCCGGAACGGATGATCAGCCCCCTGGGCGGTTCGAACGAGAGGCGCTCGAGGATTTCGTTGAGTTCATCGAGAACTTCACGGGCAAAGGTGTTGACCGAGCTACCAGCCCTGTCAAAGGTCAGGACGACGATGCCATCGGCATCCTGCTCGCTGCTCCAGTGCTTGAAACGGAGTCCTTCAAACATGGTGGTTCCCTGAATGAGGCGGACAGCTATGATCCGGGCAAGCCGCAGCTCTGGTCAATGCGTGCGGTTCGGTCTACTGTTGCCGGATCGCCGGGTGGGACACCTTATCAACGTGATTCAAGATGCGATGGACGTGATCGTCACGCCGAAGTTGCTCGAACAGATTCTCAATTCCGAGAGCAATCTCATCGGCATCGAGTCGGCGCATATCGAGGATACCCTGGAGCAGTTCCGGCAACTGGCCTTGCGCAGCGGCCAGTCGGTCTACCTGTGGGATCCGGAAAACGGCGTCGCTGCGCTGCGTCAGAGCGAGTTGCGCGTGCCTGGTTCAAGACGCTTCAATGATGCGCTGCGATTCATCCTGCAGAGCATGCAGTTCGGAATCTACTTGCTGATCGATTTCGAGGATCAGATCAAGCCGCCAAACACCTCGCTGCTGCGACGTTTCGCACGCATTCGCAGCGCCAACCAGCGCAAGATCGTGTTTCTGTCGAGCAAACTGGAATTTGGCGAAGAAATCGACGCCCTGGTCGAGCGCCTGCAAAGCGGGGCTGAGTCGGGCTCGCCGCCGCGACTTCGCGATGGCCGCTGGATCCGATGAGCCCATGTTGAGCGAGAAGATCAATGGAGCGGTATTGATTGTCGCAACCAATCGCGACGATCGCCGCTTCCTGTTCGAGGCGCTCGACAGTCAGGAATTCGAGGCCATCTACACGGCCAAGGATATTGGCCAGGCGCGCACATTTCTCGCCCAGGAGCCGCACATCGACCTGGTCTTGCTCGAGTTCCTTGACGGCGCTGCGGATGCGATCGCGTTCTGTCACGAGTTGGGCCAGCGACGTCGACAGGATCCGATTCCGGTCATTGGTATTCTTGCCAGCTCACCGGAGATCCAGCTCGACCCCGCCGCATCAGCGCTACCCGATGGGGTTGTCGACTGGATTTCCAGTCCGGTCAATCCCGTGGAGGCATTGCGGAAGATCAACGCGCAACTGAGTGGGGCGCAGGATCCGGACAACACCGAGGTCGTCGAATCGACTCAGCTGAATCAGGGTCTTGCCTTCGAGTTCGCACTCGATGAGTTGGCTGTCGTCGACCTGCACCTTGGTCGAATCCTCGATGTCAATCCCGCTTTCATCAGGCGAAGCGGCTTCACACGGGCACAACTGATCGGAAGCCGGATCGAGACTCTTGATGTCGCGCTATCACCTGAGCAACGCACGGAAATGAACCTCAAGCTCGCCCAGGACGGCAGTGTTCATTTCCGAGCCAACAAGCCCTGCGCGGACTCGGGAACCTATCCGGTTGATATCCATGTGCGGACAACGGAACAGGACGGGCAGCGACTTGGCTTGTACACGTTTCGCGAGATCGGTGAGCTTGGCCGCTACGAGCAGGCCATGGACGTCATTGCCGGACTCGCCAAGGCAGGCGGCGGCGAGGAGGGCATCAGTGCAACCGTGGGCAGCCTGATCGAATGGCTGTCACTGGATTTTGTCGAACTGGTTTCGCTTCGTCTTGAGCAGGACAGTGAAGTTCAGCCCCTGCACATCTACCATCGCTTCAGCCCTGATGAGGAGACACCTGATCCGCTTCGCCAGCCCACACTCAGGCAGGTTCTCGATGGCGATGAGGTGGTTCTGCTGGCGGATGCCTGCCGGGCCAACGCAAACGACGAGTTTGCGGTCGAGCGGGGTTACGAATGCCTGATCGGATTGCCCTTGTGCGATGAACGCGGAGTCGTTCTCGGCGCGCTGGTTGTCGCGCGTCGCCGTCCGCTGGTACATGCTTCACCGGCCATCGAGGGACTGCGCATCGTAGCCCATCGCCTGGCGCTTGAGCTCGAACTGCGCAGGGCGCGCGAACAGGGCAGGGTACGTGGATTGCAGGATGCGCTGACCGGATTGCCGAATCGGCTGCTGTTCAACGATCGCCTCGAATCGGTGATCCAGGAGGCGCATCGCACCGGCGAAATGTTCGCGGTACTTTTTGTCGATCTTGATCGCTTCAAGAATATCAACGATTCGCTCGGACATGGCGTCGGTGATCACGTTCTCATTGCCGTGGCCAGGCGCCTGCGCTTGTGCGTGCGCGCTTCGGATTCCGTGGCGCGCTATGCGGGCGACGAATTCACGATGATTCTGCGCCATATCGTGCAGCGCGAAGATGTCATGCGCATTGCCGAAAAGATCGTGCGGGTCATGGAGGCCCCACTGACCCTGCCGGATGGACTCGAGCTGCAGATCACCGCCAGCCTCGGCCTCAGTTTCTACCCCGATGATGCAACCGTGGCGGACAAGCTGCTCAAGCATGCGGATGTCGCCATGTACACGGCCAAGGGCATGGGCAGGAACAATTTTCAGGCCTACGTGGCGGTTCCCGAGGAATCCCATCAGCAACGTCTCGCGCTGGAAGCCAAGCTGCGCCAGGCGGAGCGCAATGGCGAGTTGCGCGTTTTCTATCAACCCCAGGTCGATACCGCGAGCGAGGACATCGTCGGCATGGAGGCCCTGATCCGCTGGGAGCACCCCGAACTCGGCATGATCAGCCCCGGATTCTTCATTCCGCTGGCCGAGGAGACCGGGCTGATCATCCCGATTGGCGAGTGGATCATGCGAGCCGCCTGCCTCGATGCGCGCCGCTGGCAACTGCGCTATTCGTTGCCGCTGCGCATCAGTGTCAACTTGTCGCCCTTGCAGTTGCGCCAGCCCAACTTCGTCGGCCTGGTCGCCTCAATCATCGAGGAAACGGGTGTGCCGGCGAACCTGCTGGATCTTGAAGTGACCGAAAGCATCAGCGTCAAGTCGATACCGAATCTTCTCGAAACACTGCAATCGCTGCGTGACCTTGGTTGCCAGATTTCAATCGACGACTTTGGCACCGGTCAGTCCTCGCTCGACTACATCAAACGGTTCCCGGCAGACCGAATCAAGATCGACCAGTCGTTTGTGCGCAATATCGGACTTGACCCCGACGACGAGGCCATCGTCGAGGCGACCATTGGCATGGCCCACAACCTCAACAGGGCAGTGGTCGCCGAGGGCGTCGAGATCGAGGCACATCTTGACTTCCTGAGGAAACTCGATTGCGAAGTGCTGCAAGGGTATCTGTTCTGCCGCCCATTGCCCGCCGCGAGCTTCGACAGTCTGTTGAGCGAGCGTGAACGCCTGTATCAGGAATTGCAGACCTCCCCGCAACGGGGATGATCAAGGTTGCGCACGCCACAGGATCGAATTCGCCGCGGTTGGTACAATCGTCGGCAGACAAGCGCGTTGGCCGGGGAATGTTGGACGGTGTGCGCTTCCGGAATGAAACTATTTCCAGCGGATCGGGTCACAGGCTGCATGCCTCGACCTGATCGCCGGCAAGGAGACCTGCCTGCATGGGTGAGAGCGAACTGGATCAGGCGCTGGTTGAGCGCGTCAAGAATGGAGACAAACGCGCTTTCGATCTGCTGGTTCGCAAGTACCAGCACAAGATCATCAGCGTGGTGACCCGCTATGTCTCGGATTGGAGCGAGGCACAGGACGTCACGCAAGAGGCATTCATCCGCGCGTACCGCGCCATTCACGCGTTTCGTGGCGACAGTGCCTTTTATACGTGGATCTACAAGATTGCGATCAATACAGCCAAGAATTCCCTGGTTTCGAGGGGGCGTCGTCCGCCGATTGGCGATATCGCCATCGAGGATGCCGTGCAACTGGACGGAGCCTCCCAGTTGCGTGACCGCGCCACACCCGAGCGTGAATTGATGCGCCAGGAAATTGAACGAACCGTGTTCAGCACGGTCGAAGAATTGCCTGAGGAGCTGCGTGCCGCGATTACCCTGAGGGAAGTCGATGGTCTGAGCTACGAGGAAATTGCGGAAGCCATGAGTTGTCCCATCGGTACGGTGCGTTCCCGGATATTCCGCGCCCGGGAAGCGATTGATGAACGGCTTCGGCCGCTACTGTCAGCAGACGAGGATTGACCCGCATGAGCCAACAAATCCGAGAGCAGTTGTCCACCCTCATGGATGGCGAGTTGCCGCGTGATGAAACCCTGTTTCTGCTGCGCAACTTGAACAATCAAGGTGAACTCGCGCAAAGCTGGTCGAACTATCACGTGACGCGACAGGTTCTTCGACGGCAGGATGTGTTCATGCTGCCAGCCGATTTTTCGAATCGAATTCTGGCCAGGCTGGATGCCGAGTCCGTGCATGTTGTCCGCTCGGGACGCTGGTTGCGCTGGGCTGGTGGTGGCGTCATTGCCGCCTCGGTAGCGGTCGTTGCGCTCGTTTTCAGTGGGCCACGTGGTGGTCAGGGCGAAGATTCCGGCGACCCGCTGGCCGCTTCGGTCAATGCCATCCAGCAGCCCGCCATGGTTGCGACTCCACGGCCTGGCGAGTTTCGCGCACCGCTTAATTCCCCTGCTCTCGATGTGCAACCCGCTTCGGTCAGCACGCAGGGATTCGCAAATCCGTCGGCACCGATCGATCCACGCCTGCAGTCGTATCTGATTCGTCACTACGACGCCGCAGCGAGCAATGGTCAATCCGCGATGCTGCCCTATGTCCTGCTCGTTGTGCCGCCGCAACAACCGACCGACCAGGGCGCCAGCGAAGGAACCGTCGAGCAACGCTGAGGCCCGATGCAATACCAGTTCGAGGAATTTTTCAGCGGCCGATCGGCCATCTGCGCCCGTGCGCGCTGCGGTTTGATTCTCGCATTTGGCATGCTGCTTTCTTTCGGCGTTGCTGCACAGGTACCTTCGGGTACGCAATTGCTGGCCCAGATGGCCACATCGGTTCGGCAGCTCGACTATCAGGGTTCGTTTGTCTACCAGCATGCCGGGCGCATCGATACCCTGCGCGTCTACCATGCCGGTGGTGCGCGTGAGCAGGAACGCCTGATCAGTCTGAATGGCCCGCGCAGCGAGGTCATTCGCAACGGAAACAACATCACCTGCATCCAGGCGGATCACTCCGCAATCGTGTATGCCAGTGCATCGGGACGAGGCTTGTTGCCGCTGGTGCCTGCGGCGGCAACGCCAGGGATTGATGATCATTACGTGATCCGGCTGGATGGCGAGGATCGGGTTGCCGGCTATGCTGCGGACATCGTCGATGTGCTGCCGCGTGACGCATTTCGTTACGGTTACCGGCTTTGGCTGGAAAAGGGTACGCGATTGCTGTTGCGCTCCATCGTCACCGACCACAAGAATCTGCCCATCGAGCAATTCATGTTTGTATCTCTCGATATCGGCAAGATCCCGGCGGATACCGATCTGATTCCACGTCAGCGGGAGCTGCTGACGACGACCGCGGCACCGGCCGACGAAATCAGTCTGCGCGGCCCCGCAGCCTGGAAGGTACTCAACGCGCCAGCCGGTTTCACCCTGCGTTCTGCGCGGCGATCAGCGAATGCTGTTGCCGGTGCGCAGCACCTTGTCTTCTCGGACGGGTTGGCCAGCGTTTCGGTCTACGTTGAGCCGATCGAACCGAAGGTTGGTGTGCTGTCCGCTCTGGCCAGCCGGGGCACATTGAATATATATAGTTTTAGTAAAGACGCATGGCGATTCACGGTGCTCGGGGATGTGCCTGCGGCGACGGTGAGCGCCATTGCCGAGTCGCTTGCGCCGGGCACGATGGTCGTGGAGCCCCAATAGCGGCAACGATGCAAGCCTTCGGCAAGGGGAACTTTGTTGACCTCTGATGCTCAAAGCGGCGTTGGATTCTTCAGCGTGTTGTAACGTGTTGTAACGCGCGCAGATCCATTCCTTCATCTCCATTCGAGGAACCAGACCCATGATCCACCTCTCGAACAAGCGATTCCCAATGATTTTTTCAGTGATCTGCATGGCACTGTTTCTGATCGTGGGAAACGCGCTCGCGGCTGAATTGCCTGATTTCACCGCCTTGGTAGAGAAAAACGCACCTGCGATCGTGAACGTGCGTGCAAACACGACCCCGAAGACAGTTCCGCAGGCGCAGATGCCCGGAAATGATCAGCAAGAAGAGATCCCCGAGATCTTTCGCCGATTCTTTGGCCCCATTCCGCGCGGGCCACAACCCGGTGGTGAGCGTCAGTCGGCCGGCTCAGGCTTCATCGTTTCGGCGGATGGCTACATTCTCACCAACAACCATGTAGTCGATGGTGCCGATCAGGTGACCGTGCGCCTGTCAGATCGACGCGAACTCGATGCCAAGGTCATTGGTACCGACGAGCAGACTGATATCGCCTTGCTCAAGATCGAGGCGAACAATCTGCCTGTGGTCAGCATCGGCGATTCGACCCAGCTCAAGCCTGGGCAATGGGTAGTCGCTGTCGGCTCACCGTTTGGTATGGATCACACTGTCACCCATGGCATCGTCAGCGCGGTCGGGCGAGGTTACGACCGCAGCCAGCAATATGTCCCTTTCATCCAGACTGACGTGCCGATCAATCCGGGTAATTCGGGTGGCCCGCTGTTCAACCTTGCTGGCCAGGTCGTGGGTATCAATTCGCAAATCTTCTCCAATACCGGCGGCTACATGGGCGTTTCATTTGCGATACCGATCTCGGTTGCAATGAATACGATGGGTCAGTTGAAGGAGAAGGGACATGTTTCGCGCGGCATGATCGGTGTGCAGATCCAGAATGTCGACCGTGATTCGGCCAAGGCGCTGGGGCTGCCTCGCAGCGGCGGTGCGCTGGTCAACAGTGTTTCCGCCGACAGCGCAGCCGAAAAGGCCGGGGTCAAGGTGGGTGACGTGATTCTCGCCTTCGATGGCAATGAAGTGGTCAGTTCGTCGGATCTGCCGCCCCTGGTCGGCCTGACGCCGCCGGGAACCAAGGCGAAACTGACCGTTTTCCGCAACGGCAAGACCATTGAGATGCCGATTGTGGTCGGCGAGCTGCCGCAGGAGTCCCAAGCGAAATCGGCAGGCAGTGCAAAGGCAACGCCAAGCAACAGGCTCGGCCTCGTGGTCGAGGATTTGACCGCCGAGCAGCGCCAGCAACTGGGATTGAAGGATGAAGGGGTGGTGATCACCCGGGTCGATGGCATGGCGGCGCGCCGCGCCGCGCTTCAGCCGGGTGACGTCGTTCTGATGGTCGGTCGCAAATCGGTGGCTTCGGTGAGTGACTTCAACGCCAGCGTCAAGCAGCTCAAGAGCGGGGACTCGGTCATGCTGCTGATCCGTCGCAATGATGTGACTTCGTTTGTCGCGATTGAAGTGCCGAAAGGCGACGCCGACTGACAGCACCCGCCACGTGCAGTGACTGCAGCCGCTGCGGGATCCCGTCGGGATTTCGCAGCGGTGCCTGTCTGTCCGTAGACGAATGCTGCATTGCAGCCAAGGTTCACGCTTTCTGCGATAATCGCCGCCTTTGCGCCAACCTCGGGCTGGTGCGCAACGGCAAACCTTGATGGATCATATTCGAAATTTCTCGATCATTGCCCATGTCGACCATGGCAAATCGACCCTGGCCGACCGCATCATCCAGATCTGCGGTGGCCTGCAAGAGAGGGAAATGTCGGCCCAGGTGCTCGATTCGAACCCGATCGAGCGCGAACGCGGCATCACCATCAAGGCGCAAAGCGTTTCATTGCCCTATACCGCTCGCAATGGCCAGACCTATCAGCTGAACTTCATCGATACGCCCGGACATGTCGACTTCTCCTACGAGGTCAGCCGCTCGTTGGCGGCTTGCGAGGGCGCCTTGCTCGTGGTCGACGCAGCCCAGGGCGTTGAAGCGCAGTCGGTCGCCAATTGCTACACCGCGGTGGAACAAGGCCTGACGGTCGTTCCCGTGCTCAACAAGATCGACCTGCCAACGGCAGACATCGAGCGGGCAAAAGAGGAAATTGAAGCCGTCATCGGCATCGATGCCGACGATGCCATTGCCATCAGCGCCAAGACCGGTCTGAATGTCATCGATGTGCTCGAGGCAATCGTCGAGCGGATCCCGCCGCCGAAGCCTCGCGGCACCGACAAGCTGCAGGCCTTGATCATCGATTCATGGTTCGACAACTACCTCGGCGTTGTTTCGCTGGTTCGGGTCATGCAAGGCGAGATCAAGCCGAAGGACAAGTTGCTGGTGATGTCGACCGGACGCTGGCACGAGGTCGATCAGGTTGGTGTGTTCACGCCGAAGCGCCTGGTCAAGAGCAAGCTTGGCGGTGGCGAAGTAGGCTGGGTGACCGCATCGATCAAGGAGGTTCACGGCGCACCGGTCGGCGATACGCTGACCTTGAACGCCGATCCGGCGCCGGATCCACTACCGGGCTTTCAGAAGATCCAGCCGCGTGTCTTTTCGGGATTGTTTCCGGTCAATGCCGAGGATTTTCCTTCGCTGCGCGAGGCACTTGACAAGCTCAAGCTGAATGACGCCGCCCTGCATTTCGAACCTGAAAGTTCCGAGGCCATGGGGTTTGGTTTTCGCTGCGGGTTCCTCGGCCTGCTGCACATGGATATCATCCAGGAGCGCCTTGAGCGCGAATACGACCTTGATCTGATTGGCACCGCACCGACCGTCATCTATGAGGTGCTGCAGACCGATGGATCGATCCTCAGCCTGGACAACCCGGCCAAGTTGCCGCCCAGCCAGAATATCCAGGATATCCGTGAGCCGATCATCGTCGCCAATATCCTCACTCCTCCAGATTACGTCGGCAACGTCATCAAGCTCTGCGAGGAGAAAAGGGGCGTGCAGCGTTCGATCAGCTACATGGCCAATCAGGTTCAGATCAGCTACGAGTTGCCGCTCGCCGAAGTCGTCCTCGATTTCTTTGATCGACTGAAGTCGGTGTCACGCGGCTATGCATCGATGGACTACTATTTCGAACGTTTTCAGGTTGCGCCACTGGTTCGCCTGGACGTGCTGATCAACGGCGAAAGGGTGGACGCGCTGAGCATCATCCTGCACCGCTCGGTAGCCGATCGCCGCGGTCGCGAGCTGGTCGAGCGCATGAAGGATCTGATTCCACGCCAGCAATTCGACGTTGCGATCCAGGGCGCGATCGGCGCGCAGATCATTTCACGTTCGACGGTAAAGGCCTTGCGCAAAAACGTTCTTGCCAAGTGCTATGGCGGTGATGTCTCGCGCAAGCGCAAGCTGCTGGAGAAGCAGAAGGAAGGCAAGAAGCGCATGAAGCAGGTGGGACGAGTCGATATTCCACAGGAGGCATTCCTTGCCATCCTGCAATCGGACAACAAGTAGGCGGGTGCGCCCCGCGCAGGCTCGCTGCAGAGGATCTTGAATGAATTTTGATCTGGCATTGGTGTTGGTGATTCTGACCGCCCTGAGCGGGCTGATCTGGCTGATCGACAAACTGGCCTTCGCTCCCGCTCGCGGCAAGCGCGCCAGCGCGATCAATGAAATCACGGCGCTTTCCGAAGCCGAGCGCAAGGCGCGAATGCTCGAGGCCATGCACGAACCGGTTCTGACTGAATATGCGCGTTCGTTCTTCCCGGTATTGCTGCTGATCCTGCTGTTTCGCTCGTTTATCGCCGAGCCGTTCAAGATCCCCTCCGGCTCGATGATGCCGACCTTGCTGGTTGGCGATTTCATCCTGGTCAACAAGTTCGCCTACGGCCTTCGCCTGCCGGTTCTGAATACCCGGTTCATCGACCTTGGCGAGCCGAAGCGTGGCGATGTCGTGGTGTTTCGCTATCCCGGATACCTGTGCGAGCGCAACGGCAAACCCGTGCGCAGCGGAAATCCGTGTTTTGAGCCACAGATTCCGGTACCTAAACAGGATTACATCAAGCGCGTCGTCGGTCTGCCGGGTGACGAGATCACCTATCGAAACAAGCTGATCTATGTCAATGGTGTCGAGATACCACAAACCTATGTCGGCCCCTATATTGGACCATCCGAATCCGGTCGCAACCTGGCCGATGCACAGGTCAAGGACGAGATGCTCGGGCAGGCCAGCCACCGCATGATGACCATGCCACAGAATTCGGGTCGCGAAGGAACCTGGACAGTGCCTGAGGCAAGCTATTTCGTCATGGGTGACAATCGCGACAGCAGCGCGGATAGTCGCTACTGGGGGTTCGTGCCCGAGAATGCCCTGGTCGGCCGTGCCATTCTGATCTGGATGAACTGGGACAACAGTATCGACTATCGACGTATCGGTACCATCATCAAATAAGCGGAGAGCAAGCCATGTTGGGTCGAAAGCGCGCCAGTGGTATTACCTTGATCGGTTTCTTGATGTTGCTATGTGTCGTTGGTTTCTTTGGTTATCTGGCCATGCGGCTTATTCCTATGTATACAGAATACATGGGGGTGGTCAAGGCCATGGAGCAGGTCAAGGCCGAGCCGAACGCAGCCAATATGGATCCAGCGCAAGTGCGGAGCTTGCTGCTCCTCAAATTCAATATTCAGTATGTGGACGATAATGCAATCCCGCCGCAGGGTATTCGGGTTATCCGTCAAGGAAATGCCTCAACACTCAGCGTAACCTACGAGCGGAGAGTTCCCTTTGTCTACAATCTTGAATTGGTTGGAACTTTCGAAAAATCCGTGAACCTGTCAGCGACAAATGGACTCTAAGGCGGAAGCTCTCGGCCATTCTTTTTCCGATTCGCGGCTTCTCGAACAGGCACTCACCCATCGAAGTGCCGGTCGATGCAACAACGAACGGCTCGAGTTTCTCGGCGATGCGTTGCTCAATCTGATTGTCGCCGAGTTCGTGTTTGAGCAGTATCCGCGCGCCAGTGAAGGCGAGATGACGCGAGCGCGTGCTTCGCTGGTCAATGGCACGGCACTCGCCGAACTTGCGCGTGAGGCGCAGATCGGCGAGCAACTCGTGCTCGGGGCTGGCGAGCTCAAGACCGGCGGGTTCCGCCGCGAATCAATTCTCGCGGATACCTTCGAGGCCCTGGTCGCAGCGGTCTATCTCGATGCCGGATGGGAAACCTGCAGAACCCTTGTCCGCGGCCTGTTTTCCGAACGCGTGATGGCGGCGGAAGGAAAGGTCGCCAAGGATCCGAAAACCCTGCTGCAGGAGCTGTTGCAGGCCAATTCACTGCCACTGCCCGAATACCAACTGACGGCGACCCATGGCGATGATCATGACAAGGTGTTTGAAGTCGATTGCCTTGTCGAGTGCCTCGCCCTGACCGCTAGTGGACACGGTGCGAGCCGACGTTCGGCCGAACAGGCCGCCGCTTCGGTACTGTTGGATCAAGCGCGAGCCGCCATTGCCGCCAGCAAAAAGAGTCGAAAGGCATGAATGAATCGTCATCCTCCATCCACCGATTTGGCCAGGTCGCCCTCGTTGGGCGGCCGAATGTCGGCAAGTCGACCTTGCTCAACACCCTGATCGGCTCGGATCTCAGCATCGTAACGCCGAAGCCGCAAACCACCCGGCACCGCATTCTCGGCATCGCCACGCATGCGCATGCGCAGATCGCCTTTCTCGACACGCCCGGCCTGCATCTGGGCGGCAAGCGGGCGATGAACCGCCAGCTCAACCGGGTCGCGCGCCAGGTTCCCGATGAGGCGGATGTGATCGCCCATGTCATTGCCGCACCGCGCTGGACAGATGAGGACGAGCAGGTCTGGAAGGTGATTTCGCAACACGAGGTGCCGCGCCTGCTAGTCGTCAACAAGATCGATCTGGTCAAGGACAAGGCTGATCTGCTGCCTTTCGTGGCGACGATCAGCGAAACCCGTCAATACGATGGCATCCACTATCTTCGCGCCACGCACACCAAGGGTATTCAGCATTTTCTGGACGACCTGATCAGCTATCTGCCCGAAGCGGCAGCGCAGTATGGTGAGGATGAACTGACCGATCGCAGCGAGCGCTTCATCGCCGCCGAGATGATTCGCGAGCAACTCATGCTGCGCTTGTCCGAAGAACTTCCGTACGCAACGACCGTCGAGATCGAGCACTTCGAGCAGGTCGGCAATCTTGCCCGGATATCCGCTGCCATCTGGGTTGAGCGCGAAGGCCAGAAGGCCATCGTGATTGGTGCTGCCGGTGCCGGGCTCAAGGCGATTGGCAGCAATGCACGTCGGCGCATGGAAAAGCTTTTTGGTGGCAAGGTCTTCCTTGAGCTCTGGGTCAAGGTCCGCGAGAACTGGTCGGATGACGAAGCCTCACTCAAACAGTTCGGCTATTCAGGCTGAGAGCCATTTGAGACAGCGCCGTGCACGTTGATGCCGAGCCGGCGCTGATCCTGCACGCCAGGGCCTATCGCGAAACCTCGTTGCTGCTGGAGTGCCTGACTCGCATTCACGGCAGGGTAGGTTTGATTGCGCGAGGCGTTCGCCGGGAACGATCACGCCTGCCACGTGGACTCCTGCAGCCATTGCAGCCGCTGCTGTTGAGCTGGACCGGCAAGGGAGAAATCATGACGATGACGCAGGCCGAGGCTTGCGCCGCGCCGTTCTCGTTCGTCGGCGAGCGGATCTACTCCGCCATGTATCTGAATGAACTCGTCCTGCGCCTGTGCGCGCGTGGCGACCCACATAGCGAGCTGTTCGATCACTACGTGCAATGCCTGCAACGCCTGTCGAGCGCAGAACCGGAGGCGTGGACCCTGCGCCGATTCGAACGCGATCTGCTGATCGCTCTTGGTTACGGTCTTGTGCTGGATCGGGAAATTGATTCGGGACGGGCCTTGCAGGCCTCCGCCGACTACGCCTATGTCATCGATGCCGGGCCGCGGCCATGGAGCGGAAATCGAAAAGACTTGCGCGTGAGTGGGGCTGCCCTCCTGGCACTGGCCAGCGACGAGATGCCTTGCGCCGCGCACACAGCGGAATTGCGGCGACTCATGCGCGCGTTGCTCCAGCACCAACTCGGAGGCGGCAGCCTCAATGCGTGGACGATGCGCCTGAAGCCGGAATTTCGGGAGTAGTCCGCAAGCCGGCGCGGAAACTCAAGGCGGATCCCGGAAACCACCGAGCCGGTCTCGACAGGGCAGAATTTCATCCGGATAGCGCCCTGCGTGTATCCATGCTGGCCGCCATGAGATCCGCCAGTGCGGCATACGGCCAGGCCGAATCGACATCGATCTGTTTGCGCAGCCTGGCAATGACCAGGCTCAACACGACTGCACCACAGAAACCCGCCGACGCATCAAGTCGGTGCAAGCGATCGAGCAGCGCCACGCGATCTGTTGTTGCGGCATAGCGATCAAGCTCGTCGGGCAGGGCATCAAGCTCGCTGGCGAAGAGTCCGCGCAGAGCCGCGATGATCGATGCATTGCCGCCGGTCTTTTCGGCGGCAAGGGCATCATCGAGCAACTCGATCGCCCGGATCCGGTTGGACGATGCAGGCAGATGGCGGGCCAGCGCTGCATGCAGGGCGGCGACACCGAGGGGTTTGTAGAGAATGTCGATGAAGCCATGATCGTGAATCGCATTGCGGTCTGCCGAGGCCTCCGCCGTGGTCATCAGCGCCGGAGTCGATCGATTGGGCCCATTGCCGGCGCGGATTTCGGCCAAGGCCTGCACACCATCGAGTCCCGGCATTCGCGCATCGAGCACGAGCAGGTCGAACGGTTGCTCGTCCGCCGCATCCCGCGCCGCACAACCATCCGCCACGGCGATGGGCTCATGCCCGGCCAAGGCAATGGCCTCGCGCAAGAAATGGAGGCTCAGTAGATTGTCTTCGGCAACCAGAATCCTTGCCATTGGTGGATCTCCATGTCCATGCGACGCAATGCAGCTTTATCCGAAATCGATCCGGGGTCAATCCGCCGTACCGCCCGATACGGTGCGCCACGCACGCAATCGCTGGGCTAACATGCGCAGCCGCAAACCAGGTCGTGTCCGTTTCCATGCAGAATCCCGAAGTCGAAATCGAAAGCCTTACCCATGATGGACGCGGCGTCGCACGCGTTGACGGCAAGACCGTCTTCGTCGCGGGGGCATTGCCGGGCGAGCGCGCGCGGATCCGATACGGCAAACGACATCGCAACTATGACGAAGCCAGGGTCGAGGAACTGCTGACGCGTTCAGCCGATCGGATCGAACCGCGCTGTCCGCATTTCGGCACCTGTGGTGGTTGCGCGTTCCAGCACTTGCCCGCCGAGCGCCAGATCGAGGTCAAGCAAGGCGTACTGGCCGAGAACTTCGAACGCATCGGCAAGGTGAGGCCCGATCGCTGGTTGCCACCACTCAGCGACGAACCGTGGGGCTATCGACGCAAGGGCCGCTTGTCGGTCAAATGGGTCGAGCAGAAAGGCAAGGTTCTGGTCGGCTTCCGTGAGGACAATCCACGCTTCATTGCCGACCTTTCCGTCTGCCACACGCTATTGCCCGAGGTGGGACATCGAATCGAGGCCCTGTCCGAGCTGATCGGCAGCCTCGAAGCCAGGCGCGAGATCGCCCAGATCGAGATTGCGGCCGGCGACGACACGGTCGCCCTCGTGTTTCGTCATCTGCTTCCCCTGGCCGATGACGATCGCGAAAAGCTCAGGAGTTTCGGCGTACAGCACGATCTCGCGATCCTTTTGCAGCCGGGTGGTCCGGACAGTGTTCATTTGCTCTGGCCGGAGACAATCGATCTGCATTTCCGTATCGCCGATGCCGACGTTGAGCTTGCCTTCAGGCCGCTGGATTTCATCCAGGTCAATCCCGGCATGAATCAGCGCATGATCCGGCGTACGCTTGATCTGCTTGATGTGAAGTCCGATGACAGTGTGCTCGATCTTTTCTGCGGGCTCGGCAATTTCACCTTGCCGATTGCGAAGCGGGTCGCTGCAGTTGTCGGCATCGAAGGGGATGAAGGGCTGCTTGCGAGGGCGGCCGCCAATGCCGAGCGCAACGGTATCGATAACGCCCGTTTCCATGCCGCCGATTTGCTCCTGAACCATGCCACCGCAGTGTGGGCACGCAGTGGATTCAGCAAGTTGCTGCTGGATCCGCCGCGCTCAGGTGCCGCCGCCGTGCTCGACTACCTTCCGCGCAAGGGGACGGATCGGATCGTGTATGTTTCGTGTCATCCAGGATCGCTGGCGCGTGATGCGGGCGTTCTCGTCAATCGCCACGGCTTCACCCTGGTCGAGGCTGGCGTGATGGACATGTTTCCGCAAACGGCGCATGTCGAGTCCATTGCGTTGTTCATCCGTTGAGCGACCGGTAGGATGCCAGGCATCCGATTCAACAAAGTCACAGCAAACCACGAATTGCAAATGAACAAGACAACACGCGAGGCAGATGACGCATGCTGATCATTGGCGTTCCCGGCAAGACCCTGAGCGACGAGGATCGCGTCTGGCTGTCGTCGCCACAGGTCAGCGGCGTAATTCTTTTTACCAGGAACTGTGCGCACCGGGATCAGGTGATCGAGCTGATCGACGATATCCGCATGGAACGTCCGGATGATCCGTTCCTGATTTGCGTCGATCAGGAAGGCGGGCCGGTGCAGCGGTTTCGCGAAGGTTTTACGCGCTTGCCCGCGCTGGCGCGACTTGGCGAATTGTATGAGCGCGATGCCAAACTTGCTGTCGCCCTGGCTGAAGAACACGCCTGGCTGATGGCCAGCGAAATGCGCACGATCGACATTGATCTCAGCTTCGCACCGGTTGCCGATCTGGCGTGCGGCAATCTTGCCGTGGGCCAACGCGCGTTCCACGCCGATCCCGCGATCACCTCGGAACTGGTTCAGGCCTACGCTCGCGGTATGCATCTGGCCGGCATGGCAGTCACCCTGAAGCACTTTCCGGGGCACGGTAGCGTGCTTGCCGATACCCATTTTGATAGCGCGAACGATCCGCGAACGATTGAAGAAATGCGCCGCAGCGACTTCATTCCATTCATCGACGGTATTGCCGCCGGTGCCGAAGCCGTGATGCTTGCACATGTAACTTATCCTGAAGTCGATGTCATGGCAGCGGGTTTCTCGAACATCTGGATCGGCGACATCCTGCGCAATGAAATGGGTTTCAACGGCATCGTCATCGGTGACGACATCGGCATGGCGGCAGCCGAAGCCATGGGTGGAATTCCGGCTCGCATCGAGGCGCATCTGAAGGCCGGTTGCGAGCTGATCCTGGCTTGCAGTCCCGCCATTGTCGAACAATCGGTGAACGCAACCGCCCACCTTTCCGCGTGTCCCGCGGCGCGGGTCGAAAGTCTGCGTGGAGCCGTCGCGCCGACCTGGGAGGCGCTGGAAGAGAATCCCAAACGCGACGAGGTCATTGCCCGCCTCGCTGAACTGTGCCCTGAGCCGAGCAAGAAATGAGCCGACCCAAACTTTCCGAGGCGCTGCAAACCGCCGATTTGATCCACGACCATGCTGCGCTTGCATCGGCCATTTCCCGCATGGGAGTGGAAATTGGTCGGGCCTTGCGCGGTCAAACCGCGATTTTCCTGACCATCATGCAAGGCGGTCTGGTGTTTGCCGGACAGCTGGCCACCGCGATTGATGCCGATCTCGAATTCGACTATGTGCACGCCACGCGATTCCGTGGCACCACCGAGGGTGGCGAGCTGCAGTGGATGCGACGTCCGGATACGCCGCTCGCTGGCCGCATCGTTGTTCTCGTCGACGATATCCTCGATGAGGGGCATACGCTCAAGGCAATCCGCGACTGGTGCCTCGATCAAGGCGCCACGCGCGTGCTGCTCGCTGCCCTTTGCGAGAAACGCCACGGCCGAACCGTGCCCGGTCTTGCTGCCGATTTCGTCGGCGTCGAGGTTCCTGATCGCTACGTCTTTGGCTACGGCATGGATTTCCATGAGCAGGGCCGAAACCTGCCTGCCATCTATGCGCTGTGACGCCGATGTCGATCGAACTCGCATTGATCGGCGGAACCGGGTTGTACCGGTTTCCGGGCCTCGAAGAAATCAGCGAACACCCGGTTGATACGCCGTGGGGAAAGCCTTCCGATGTGATCGTGAGTGGTCGACTCGGATTGCATCGTGTTGCGTTTCTTGCGCGCCACGGGCGTGATCACGGCATCCTGCCGCACAAGGTCAACTACCGGGCCAATCTGCATGCGCTCAAGCAGCTCGGCGCCATCCGCGTCATAGGGGTCAATGCGGTCGGTGGCATCCGCGAAGACATGCGGCCTCGCGTCATCGCGATTCCCGAGCAGATCATCGACTACACGCATGGACGCGTCACCAGTTTCTGTGATGCCGAGGGTGTCGAAGTACGCCACATCGATTTCAGCGAACCGTACACGCAGAGCTTGCGCCGCGATCTGATCCAGGCGGCCAGCCGTGCCGGCATCGCCGTCGTCGGTGGCGGCTGCTACGGTGCAACCCAGGGCCCACGACTGGAGACGCGGGCAGAAATAGCACGCATGCGTCGCGATGGCTGCGATCTGGTCGGCATGACCGGCATGCCCGAGGCTGCGCTCGCCCGCGAACTCGATCTCGACTACGCCTGCCTGGCCCTGGTGGCCAACTGGGCGGCCGGTTGCGGTGATGAAGGCGAGATCAGCCTCGATGAAATCTTCGCCAACCTCGAACAGGTCACGGGCCAGGTTCCGCCGATCATCACCGCGATGCTGAGTCCATCCTGAGACATCTCTGCGCGGTTGAACGCGCAAGGGTGATCCGTCAGGCCGCAAACTGAAGCCGGGCAAGTTCTGCATACAGTCCGCCCTGTTCGAGCAGTTCGGCATGCGTGCCCTGGGCGACGATGCGCCCGCCATCCAGCACGACGATGCGATCGGCTTTCTGCACGGTGGCCAGACGGTGCGCGATGACCAGGGTGGTGCGATTCTTCATCAGGCGCTCGAGCGCGTTCTGCACGAGACGCTCCGATTGGGCATCAAGACTCGATGTCGCTTCGTCGAGCAGCAGGATCGGCGCATCGCGAAGCAGGGCCCGCGCGATCGCGATGCGTTGCTGTTGTCCGCCCGAGAGGCGCACGCCACGTTCGCCAAGATAGGTGTCGTAACCTTCCGGCAGGGTGACCAGAAACTCGTGCGACTCCGCCGCCCGCGCTGCCGCCTCGACCTCGGCCGCGCTGGCCTCGATGCGGCCGAAGCGGATGTTGTCGGCGGCGCTCGAGCCGAACAATACCGGATCCTGTGGCACGAGCGCATAGCAGCCACGCAGTTCGGCCAGATCAAGCGCGCGCAGATCCTGGCCATCAACGGTGATGCGCCCGTGCTGGGGATCATGGAAGCGTTGCAGCAACTGGAACAGGGTGGTCTTGCCGGCACCCGACGGTCCCACCAGGGCCACCGTTTCGCCGGGCTCGATACTCAGGCAGAGATCATGGATCGCGGCCTGATCCGGACGCGACGGATAGCGAAATTCAACGTGTTCAAAACGCAACGCGCCGCTCAGCGGGCGCGCCAGAGCGGCCGGGTGTTCAGGCGAGCGGATCGCGGCACCGGTATCGAGCAATTCACCGATGCGCCCGAGCGCGCCGGCACAACGCAGCAACTCGCCCCAGACCTCGGTGAGGCCACCGACCGAGCCGGCCGCCACCACGGCGTAAAGGACAAACTGGGCAAGCACGCCGGCATTCATCTGTCCCGCGATGACCTGATGCGCGCCGGCCCATAACACCACGGTGATCGCACCGAAGCTGAGCAGGATGACCAGGGCGGTCAGCAAGGCCGTGGTGCCAATGCGCTTGCGTGCCGTCGCCAGCGCCAGCAGCACGGCGGCGGTGTAGCGCTCGCGCTCACGCGGCTCACGCGTATACGCCTGCACGGTATGGATTGCATTGAGCGATTCCGAGGCGATCGCCGAGGCATCGGCGATGCGATCCTGACTTTGCCGCGACAGTTTCTCGACGCGTCGACCGAGGAACACGATCGGCAGGATCACCGCCGGAATCACCAGCGCAGTCAATCCGGCCAGTTGCGGACTGGTCACGATCAACATCGTCGTCGAGCCGATCAGCATGACCACGCTGCGCAGGGACAGCGACAGGGTCGAACCAACGACGGTCTGCACCAATTCGGTATCGGCGGCCAGGCGCGATACCAGTTCGCCGGAGCGGGTGCGCTCGAAGAACGCCTGATCGAGGGTGAGCAGATGCGAATACAGACGCGAACGCAGGGTCGCCGCCACGCGCTCGCCGAGCAGGGTCACGCAGAAATAGCGCGAAGCGCCGGCGATCGCCATGACCACGGCGACGCCGAACAAGCCGATGAACCCCGCATTGAGCTGGGCCGGGTCAGTCTGGCCGAAGCCACGATCGATCATGAAGCGCGCAGCCGCAGGCAGGGCCAGCGTCGCCGCCGAGGAAATCGCCAGGAACACGAGCCAGCCGGCGATCAGCACGCGTTGCTCGCGCAGATACGGAACCAGACGACGATAGGCACCGAGTTTGCGCGGCGCAGCAGGAGTGGGCTCGGTCATGGGATTGGTTTCGTCAGGTCAGCCCATCGAATGGGTGCATGTCCGATTCAATTCAAGTGAAGCTGGTCGATCACGCGATGCGTGGTATGGAACATGCCAGCCTGACCGAGGTGCGTCAGTGAAAGTCGCGCGACTGCGAACCAAGTTCAGGAAGCAGGTCATCGAGATTGAGCAGGCGGTGGGCGATCACATGCTGCACGCCTTCGCTCGACTGCAATTCGCCTTCGACACCGAGCACGCTGCTCTCGATCAGGATCCGCCGCTGGCTGCTGGCCAGCGCCGCCCAGACGATGATGTTGAGGATGCCGGTTTCATCTTCGAGGGTGATGAAGGTGACCCCATTTGCGGTATGCGGTCGCTGCCGCACCGTGACCAGGCCCGCGCAGCGCACGCGCCGGCCATGCCGACTGCCGAGCACATCGCGGGCGCGCAACATGCGGCGCTGATCAAGCGCCTCGCGGGCGAACGACAGCGGATGCCGGCGCAAGCTGAAACCCTGGCTCGCGTAATCGCTGATCACATCCTTGCGCAAGGACGGTGGTGCCAGTGCGATCGCTTCCTCGTTCACCGCCGCCTCCGCGAGCACGGCAATGGGTTGATCGACGCCCGCACTGTCCCAGCGCGCCTGATGGCGATGCCCGCTCAGGCTGCGCATGGCATCGGCATCGGCCAGGCGCGCGCGTTCACCGGCATTCAAACCGGCACGATGAATCAGATCGGTGACATTGGCGAAGACACGTTCGCGGCGCGCTTCGACGATGCGTTGTGCGCTCGCCTCGGAGAAACCGGCAATGCGCGAGAAGCCGAGGCGCAGGGCATGCGGCTTGTCTTTTGTGGGAACAGCTTCAGCCGCACCGAAAAGGGGGTTCCCCCCGATCGCGATACTTTCTCGCGAGAATGCCGAAACCGCATCGGGCCTGAAGGCCTCTCCTACAGAAGCATGCATCGCCTCACCAGGCCTTTCGTAGGAAGCGGCTTCAGCCGCGATGCTCTTCTCTCTGTTCGCAAAAGGTATCGTAACAAGCGACTCCAGCGTGCAATCCCATTCACTGATCATCACATCGACCGGCAGTACGCGCACACCATGACGCTGTGCATCACGGATCAACTGGGCGGGCCCGTAGAAACCCATCGGCAACGAGTTGAGCAGGGCGCAGGTGAAGGCGGCCGGATGATGGCATTTGAGCCATGACGAGGCGTAGGCGAGCAGGGCAAAGCTGGCCGAGTGCGATTCCGGAAAACCGTATTCGCCAAAGCCCTTGATCTGCTCGAAGATGCGCTCGAAATAACGTTCCTCGTAGCCATTCGCCAACATGCCATCGCGGATGCGGTCGTGGAACGGTTCGAGGCCACCCTTGCGTTTCCATGCCGCCATCGCACGGCGCAGTTCATCGGCCTGGCCCGGCGTGAAACCGGCGACAACCTCGACCAGCTTCATGACCTGCTCCTGGAAAATCGGCACACCGAGCGTGCGCTCAAGCACCGGCCTGATGCGCGACTCGCCACGGCCCGCCGCACGCTCGCTGGCCGATTGCGGATAGTCGATTTCTTCCAGCCCCTGCCGGCGGCGCAGATACGGATGCACCATGCCACCCTGGATCGGGCCGGGACGAACAATCGCAACCTGGACCACCAGGTCGTAGAACACGGCCGGGCGCAACCGCGGCAGCATCGACATCTGGGCACGCGATTCGATCTGGAACACGCCGATCGTGTCGGCGGCGCGGATCATCGCGTAGGTCGGCTCGTCATCCTGTGGCAGCGTGGCGAGATCAAGGCGCTTTCCGGCATGCCGGTGGACCAGATCGAAACACTTGCGCAGGCAGGTCAGCATGCCGAGTGCAAGGCAGTCGACCTTGAGCAGCTTGAGCGATTCGAGATCGTCCTTGTCCCACTGGATGATCGTGCGCTCGGCCATGGCGGCGTTCTCGACCGGCACCAGGGTGTGCAGGGGATGTTCGGAAATGACGAAGCCGCCGACATGCTGGGACAGGTGGCGCGGGAAACCACGCAACTGGTCGACCAGGGCCACGATGCGCTGCATGACGCGCGCATCGGCATCGAAACCACGCTCGCGCAAGGCATCAGCAATTGGCAGATCCGCATTCGTGTGCACATAGGCCATGCTCAGCTGATCGAGCTGGTCCTCGGCCAGGCCGAGCACGCGACCGATATCGCGCGCCGCACTCTTGCCGCGATAGCGGATGACCGTCGCCGCCAGCGCCGCCCGCGTACGTCCGTATTTGTTGAACACGTACTGGATCACTTCCTCGCGCCGCTCGTGCTCGAAATCGACATCGATATCGGGAGGCTCCTTGCGCTCGATCGAGAGGAAACGCTCGAACAGCAGGTTGCCGTGCTCGGGATCGACCGCCGTGATGCCGAGGCAGTAGCAGACTGCCGAGTTCGCCGCCGAGCCGCGCCCCTGGCAGAGGATCGGCTGCGGCCGCGCGCGTGCCCAGGCAACGATGTCATGGACGGTCAGGAAGAAATGTTCGTACCCGAGCTTTTCGATCAGGGCGAATTCGTGTTCGAGCTGGCGTTCAACCTGCGCGGGGATTGCGTGTGGCCAGAAGCGTTGCGCGCCGGCCACGGTGAGCTGGCGCAGATGATCGATCGCGCGCACGCCGGGCGGCACCAGTTCGTGCGGATAGACATAGCGGATGGCGCGCAGATTGAACCGGCAACGCGCCGCGATGCGTGCGCTTTCCGCGATCAGTCCGACCGGATAGATCGCGGCCAGATCCTCACGCCGGCGCAGGTGCCGTTCGCCATTCGGAAACAGGGCATGGCCGGCCTCGGCGATCGTGCAGCCGAGGCGGATCGCGGTCAGCGCATCCTGCAAGGCACGCCGGCCGCGTGCATGCATGTGCACATCGCCGCTGGCGACGAGGGGCAGGGCATGACGCTGGCCAAGCGCCTGCAGCCCGGCCAGCAGCGCGGCATCATCAGCCCCGCGATGCAACTCGACGGCCAGCCAGGCGCGCCCGTCGAAATGGCGGATGATCCATGCGGCATCGGCATCCATGTCAGCGACCTTGGCCGGACAAGGCGGCCACAGCACCAGCACATCGGCATGCAGGCGCTCGGCATCAGCGCGACTCAACGAGTACTCGCCCTTGGCGCTGCGCCGGCGCCCGCGCGTGATCAGTTCGCAGATGCTCGAATACGCCATCTGGCTGCTCGCCAGCAGGACAAGTTTCGGGCCGTCATCGAGTTGCACCTCGGTGCCGACAATCAGGGCCACGCCGGAGGCTTCGGAGGCTTCCAGCGCGCGCACGATGCCGGCCAGCGAACATTCGTCGGTGATCGCGAGCGCGCTGTAGCCGAGCCGGGCCGCGCGCGCGAACAATTCCGTGGCGCTCGATGCGCCGCGCTGGAAACTGAAATTGCTCAGCGCGTGCAATTCGGCATAGGCTGGTGGTGGATTCAGGCAAACCATCCCTGCAGCATCCAGTTGCCGATCTCACCGTGCGCGACATAGGCCCAGGCGCGCTGGCCTTCGCGCGTCTGCACGACGTAGTAGTCGTGGCGCTGGTCATCGCCATCCCACCAGCCGCTTTCGATGCGTTCCGGGCCGGCCAGGATGCGCAACGGCGCGGAGCGCAGCGGAATCGCCCGGCGCAACAACCACAAGGGGCGCAGGGCTCGGATGGCTGCTTCTTCACCGGCCGATTTCCGACGCGAAGACAGCGAAGGATTCCTGTCGAGCGGACACAGCCGCCAGGCCCGGTCCGGCCGATGATCGGGCACTTCAAGGAATCGGCACACCGCCTCATCGCCCAGCCGGGCACGCAGACGCTCGACCAGCATCGGCCATTCCATGGTCCCGCGTGGCGCTGTGTCGAACAGATCCTCGTGCAGGGGACGCAGGGTCGGCAGATCCTCGGCGATCACGTTCAAGGCCTGCACCGGAGCGACCAGGGCCACGCGTTCGAGCCGCGTCCGGGCAAGTTCGAGCAACAGGTCGGCATCGCGCTGCGCCTCAAGCAGACCGACCGTGATCCGGGTCGTGGCCTGGCGCTCGTGCTCGAGGATCAGATCAAAGGACTGCACGCCGCCATCGCGGGTGACGAGGAAACGCCCAAGATCACGCAGCATGCGCTGCAACGGAAACAGCAGGGCTTCGACGCGATCGATGCGGTAGTCGAACTCGATGCGGCGCTGGTAGCGGGTGGCCGGCTGGTAGCTGGCCAGCACCTCGGGCACGAGTCCGCGCATGCGATCGAGATGGAGCAGGGCGGCCGGACCGATGCGACGGGTCAGCTCGACCCGTGGCAGGGCGAACAATTGTCCCAGCCGGTTCAGGCCCATGGCTGTCAAATTACTTGAAGTTTTCTTTTCAAGTCCGCAATCCGTAACGGAAATGTCGGAAAGCGCATTGGCCAGATGTGGCTTCGACAACAAGGTGATGCCATCCCGGCCCATGGCCAGCACACGGGCCCCGGTCGCGACCGCAGCCACCGTCAGGCGATAGCCCAGTGCCCAGCCATCGAAATCCGTACGCAGGCGCCGTTCGAGCGCCGCCCAGCCGCCAAACAGGCCGAGGCTGGCACCGACCTCGACCAACAGGGCACGCGGAGGTGCCAGGCTCACTTCATTGCTGAAGCGGTAGGCCGTATCCGCCAACGCAGTCAGCAGATGGCGTTCCGCCTCGGTATCCCGGCGCCAGCCCGGCAGGTCTGCGTGCAGGGCACGTGCGGCCGCCAGCGATTGACCGCTGCGGATACCCGCCAGGCGCGCGGCCCGGTTGACCAGGGTGACGCGCGGATTGCGCACCGGCCCATCGACCAGCACAGCCGCCGCCTCACGTGCACAACCCGGGGGACGCACGGCATCCAGCGGCAATTCGGGAAAATACAGGCATGCCCAGAGCATGGGGCCGGTCCAGCGGGAATCGATGTACGTATCTTAGTACGTATCAAGACAATCGTCGCTGGCTGTTCTCGAACTATTCGGCGTGTTTGACCACCGCGCGGCCACGACTGAGATCACGCACGAACGCCGAAAATGTCCCGACGCGATCGCGTGGCAGGCGCAAATGCAGATGACCTCCCTGCGCATCGAAGGATTCATCAAGCTTGCTGACCGAGAATTCCTCGAAACGCGCATGCAGGATTGGCAGGATAGAGAATTCGCAGTCGATCCGGATATCGGCCATGTCGATCAGCGGGATTCTCGCCGCCAGACGCAAACATTCGGCCGCACAACCGCCATAGGCCCGGGCCAGTCCGCCCGCGCCGAGCTTGATTCCGCCATACCAGCGCGTGACAACGACGATGACCCGGTCAAAACCTTGTCCTTCGATGGCCTGCAGGATCGGCCGGCCGGCCGTGCCGCCCGGTTCGCCATCATCGGAAAAGCGGTACTGCTGGCCGATCCGGTAGGCCCAGCAATTGTGTGTCGCCAGCGCATCGCCGACATCGGCAAGAAAGGCCAGGGCCTGCTCCGGATCATCAACCGGGGACGCATTGGCGAGGAAACGGCTCTTGCGGACCTCCTGGACCAGGCTGACCGCCCCGCTCAGGGTATGCAGTCCACTCACTCGGACAACTGGCGCAACTCGTCGGAAAGCTGCCAATCCGGGTGCATGCGACGAAACAGGCGCAGGTTCTCGATGGCTTCCTGGCGGCGACCCGCATTCTTCAGCCGCACGATCTCGGCCAGCCAGTCCTGCGGGGCGAGGTGCATGTTCTGGCGCAGCTTGACCGACGAATTCGGAGACGGCGCGCGCGATTGTTCGGCAGCCGCCTTCGGCGCGCTCATCGGCGCGGCATTGCCCGCCGCCTGATCCTGCCGTTCGCTGCGCAGCGCACCGAGCGCGCTCGAAGCGTCTTCGCTCGATGGGTTGTCCTTCTTTTCCGGAAATGCCTGCGCCTCATCGGATGCCGACATGGCTGGCGCGGGTTCCGGCTCTGCCGCCCGTTGTTCGAGAATCGGCGGTGCTGTGTCAATCGGTGGTGGAGCGGCGGCGGGCGGCGGTGGCGGACTTGCTGCCTTGCGTCGAGCTGGCGGCATGGATTCCTGTTTGGCCTGCACTGCCTCGGCGGGCATCTCCTTGTCCGTCATCATCGCACCGGCCTCGGGTGATACCGATTTCTGCAAGTGCGTCGATTCACTGATCGGCTCTACCGGAATCACCGATCGATGGCTGCGATCCGGGACTTTTTGCGCCTCCTGCGAATCAATCTGCTTGCCGACCTGCCAGGCAATACCGGCCGCCAGCACGATACCGGCCGCCGAACCAAGGCCCAGCACCCAGCGTTGTGCCGGGGCTGCGCGATTGCCACGAACGGCCCGCGCCGCATTGGCGATCACGACGCGATCGAGACGGCGTGGTGGCTCGGGACGCGACAGGCGCCGGTAGACCGCACCGAATTCGCCGCCATCCTCGTCGAGCAGACGTTGCAGATCCTGTTCCGGGTCGGGACGCTTGCTCATGTCTCGAACCTTGCGCGGACGCGGGCGAGGGCATAGCGCAGACGCGATTTGACCGTCTCGCGACCGGCCCCGGTGACTTCGGAAATCTCCTCAAGTCCGAGGCCATTTTCCATACGCAACAAGAAGGTTACGCGCTGTTCCTCAGGTAATTCCTCAAGTGCGAGCTGCAGCCGCCGGCGCTGCTCGAACTCGCTCAGCACACGATCGGGCTGCTCGTCTTCGGGCGCATCGAGTTGACTGAAAACCACCTCGGCTTCCTCGGCCGAGGCCTGCGGACGGCTGCGGCGAAAACGGTCGATCACAAGGTTGTGTGCAATCTGCAGCAGCCAGGTCGTGAACTTGGCCTCGACCCGGTAACGCTCGCGCGCAGCCACGGCACGGCTCCAGGTTTCCTGGAACAGTTCATCGGCATCGGCGCGCTGGCGCAGGGATCGCAGGAGAAAGCGGTACAGGGTGCCACGGTGGCGCCGATAGAGCATTTCGAAGGCGAGCATGTCGCCTCCGGCATACGCAAGCATCAGTTCTTCGTCCGTTCGTTCCGACCCCATGGGTGCGAGGTTAAGGCAATCCATGGAGTCCGTCATCAACATAGGTGCATTGAGTAACGCTTGGACGCGGGTCTCGGGGTTTTTGCGGCGGAAAGAATGGATGCGGTTTGAGGCTGACTGATACGCGCCAGGCAGCGGAAGACCGGTAAGCGGTTAGCGGGAAAAGCCGTATCGGCGACGTGGCCGCTTGGGGCTTGCACTCCAATCCCGCGGAAAGCCCGCGCGAAAGCTCCTCTCTGACGGCCCACCGCAAGCACCACGCCTTTCCCGCTAACCGCTTACGGCTCTTCCGCTCACGGCATCTACTCTATCTGCTCGCGCGCCCAGTTCGCATCCAAGGCTTCCATTGCATCCAGCGGCTTGAAGTTCGCGGCCTTGTCGTAGGCTTCGGCGACATCGTCCTCGCGCTTTTCGCCATGCAGCAACATCAGGCCGTTGCCGTACTCGATCCAGGCGATCGGCGATTGCGGGGGCAGCTTGAGCGCGGCCTTGAGGTTCTTTTCGGAATCCGAGGCATTCGCCCCGTAGGTCAGCTTGGCCAGCATGCCGCCGACCTTGTTGACGATCTCGGCGTGGTACAGGCCCAGCGCGGTCATCGCCTCGGCGTGTTTCGGCTCGATTTTCAGGGTCTTGTCGAGCGATTCACGAACCTTGCCGGCCAAGCCTTGCGCCAGTGCCTTGGCGATCGAGATCGACTGGCTCAGACGCCCGATCGCGAATGCGCGCCGGTAGTGGCTGTTGGCAAGACCGGGCAGGGCGGCCACGGCCTCGTCGGCCAGACGCACCAGATCTTCGTAGCGTGAGGTCTTGGCATCTTCATCATCGACAAGATATGACGCATGAATGCCGGCTGCCTTTATCGCCACCGACGCACCGAGTGCCTTCAACGCAATACCGGATTCATAGGCCTGCTGAAAGTCGCCACGATGGAAATCGCGCCAGGCATCCTGCAACTGGGTCGCGATAGCGACGGCCTCCTTGCCCAGTTTTGGATTGGCCTTGAGCAGGGCGGCAACATGCTTCTCATCGGGATAGGGCTCCTGATCCCCCGCGTGCAGCTTCGGCCAGGCCTTGGCCAGCTTGTCGCCGGCATAGTCGAACGCCTTGTCCTTGTGCGGAAATGCCGTCCAGTTCTTCTTTGCCATGTTCAAGCCCTCGATTCGTCAAGCCGCATCCTGCACCTGCACCGCATGCGCCGGCAAGCCGGTAAACTTCGAGGCGGACAATTTCAAACCCCCTTCGCTTGTCACCCGCGACGCGATTGCCTCTGCTCGTTGTAGGAGCCCGTTTACGGACGAGCATTTCCGGGGGAAGCGTGAGAGCCTCGCCCGTAAACGGGCTCTACAAAAGCACAGCCATTCCGTTGAACCAAAGATCTCAATGACCTCTGTCGAGAAATCCACCAACCCCGCCCATCGCGCCGCCGAACTGCGCCAGCGCATCGAGGAGGCGAACTATCGCTACCACGTCCTTGATGACGCACAGATTCCGGATGCCGATTACGACCGGTTGATGCGCGAGCTTGAAGCGATCGAGGCCGAACATCCCGAACTGGCGCTGGCGGATTCACCGACCCGGCGCGTCGGTGCGATGCCTTCGCGTGCATTCGCCGAAGTGCGTCACGCGCTGCGCATGCTTTCGCTGGCCAACGCTTTCAGCACGGAGGAGATCGAGGACTTCGTCCGTCGCATCGAGGAGCGCCTCGACATCACCGATCCGGTGTTCTCGGTCGAGCCCAAGTTCGATGGCCTGGCGATCAGCCTGCGCTACGAGAACGGCGTGTTCGTGCAGGGTGCGACGCGCGGCGATGGCGAAACCGGCGAAGATGTGACCATCAATCTGCGCACGATCAAGGCCATTCCCTTGCGCCTGCGCGGCAATGACTGGCCTGCCGTGCTCGAGGTGCGTGGCGAGGTCTACATGCCGCGTGCCGAATTCGAGCGCTACAACGAACACGCCCGCGAGCACGGCGGCAAGATTCTGGCGAATCCACGCAACGGGGCAGCCGGTTCGCTGCGCCAGCTTGATCCTTCGATCACGGCCTCACGCCCGCTCGCGTTCTTCGCCTATGCTCCCGGTGCGGTGGACGAAGACACCTTGCCGAAAACCCATTCGGCCTTGATGGAAAAATTCCGCGCGTGGGGATTCCCGGTCAGTCATCTCGTTGAAACCGCCTGTGGCGCGCAGGGTTGTCTCGACTACTACCGACGCATCGGCGAACAGCGCGATTCCTTACCGTTCGACATCGATGGCGTCGTCTACAAGGTCGATGATCTTGATGCCCAGCGCGAACTCGGCTTCGTCGGACGCACGCCGCGCTGGGCCATCGCGCACAAATTTCCGGCACAGGAGCAAAGCACGCGCGTCCTCGCCATCGACATCAATATCGGCCGCACCGGCGCCGCCACGCCGATTGCGCGACTGGAACCCGTGCAAGTTGCCGGCGTCGTCGTCACCAATGCCACCTTGCACAATGCCGACCAGATCAAACGGCTCGATGTGCGCATCGGCGACACCGTCATCGTCCGTCGCGCCGGTGACGTGATTCCCGAAGTCGTGCGCGTGATCGAGGACCAGCGGCCGGCCAACGCCATACCGTGGCAGATGCCGGGCCATTGCCCGATCTGCCAGTCCGAACTCATCCGCGAGGAGGGCCAGGTTGTCTGGCGCTGCTCGGGCGAACTGATCTGCCCGGCCCAGCGCAAGGAAGCGATCATCCATTTCGCCTCACGCCGCGCGATGGATATCGAAGGTCTCGGCTCACGCCTGATCGAGGACCTGTGCGATCTCGGTTTCGTCGTCTCGGTGGCCGATCTGTACAAGCTTGGCCTCGATGATTTCATCGAAATGAAGCGCCGCGCCGATGAGCGTGATGGCACGACACCGGAAACCGTCAAGGCCGGCAAGGTCGCGACCAAGTGGGCCGAGAACCTGATCGAGGCCATCGAACACAGCAAGCAGACCACGCTGGAGCGCTTCCTGTTCGCCCTCGGCATCGAGCATGTCGGTGAAAGCACGGCCAAGGCGCTGGCAACGTGGTTCGGACGACTGGAGCTGATCCGCCACCTGCCGTGGCCACTGCTCAAGCTGGTGCCCGATATCGGCGGTGAAGTGGCGCGTTCGATCGACCATTTCTTCGCTCAGGAAGGCAACCAATCGGCCATCGATGAGTTGCTGATGCGCGGAGTTAACTTCAAGGATGAGCACAACGTCTCGGTGAAACTGCGTCAAGCGCTGTCACCGGCCTCAGTGCTAGTCAGCCTCGAAATTCCGAAGCTGACAGAGAAGCGCGCAACGCAGTTGGTCGCTGCGTTCGAAGATATTGCTCGACTTGTCGGAATTCCCGAACATCAGCTGATTACGGCCGGGTTACCTGCTGACACTGCCGTTGCATTCTTGCGCTGGATAGATGATCCGGCACATCAAGCGCTGTTCAAGCGCAGCATGAACACATGGAACCAGCTTCGTGAGTTGGCCGGTTCAAGCAGCGAAACCGAGAAGTCACTTCCGCTCGATGGCAAGACGGTCGTGCTGACCGGCTCACTGTCGGCAATGACCCGCGACGAAGCCGGCGCCAAGCTCGAAGCGCTCGGTGCCAAGGTGGCTGGAAGTGTCTCGAAGAAAACCGATTTCATCGTCGCCGGTGAAGCCGCCGGTTCCAAGCTCGAAAAAGCTCAGGCCCTCGGCATTGAAATCTGGGATGAAGCGCGTTTGCTCGAATTCCTCGCCGGGAATCCCGCTTGAGCGCGATCACCCTGCACGAAGCACTAGTCCTGCGCGCACGCCTCTACGCGCTGATCCGCGAATTCTTCGCCGAGCGCAGTGTGCTCGAAGTCGAGACGCCAATCCTGTCGGCGGCGGCGAACACCGAGCCCAACATCGAGAGCTTCAGCACGATGTTCTCGGGCCATGTCGATGCCGGTTCGGCGGAACGCTGGCTGCGCACCTCGGCCGAATTCCCAATGAAGCGTTTGCTCGCGGCGGGAGTAGGGGATTGCTACGAACTCGGCCGCGTCTTCCGCAACGGCGAAGCGGGCAGGCGACACAACCCCGAATTCACGATGCTCGAATGGTATCGGGTCGGCTGGGATCATCTGCGCCTGCTGGATGAAACCGTCGAACTCGTTCGCCTTGCACTGGCCATGGTCGGCCGCGAAGCCAGAATGGTCTCGATGACTTACCACGAACTGTTCGTCGACAGCCTGGGCATCGACCCATTCACTGCATCGATCGACACCTTGCGCGAACCGCTGCGCGATATCGAAATCAATGGCGAAGGCCTCCAACGTGACGACTGGCTCGATCTGCTGATCACCCATCGCATCCAGCCTGATTTCCCGACCGATCGCATCAGCGTGATCCGCGACTGGCCATCCAGCCAATGCGCCCTGGCCAGAATCCGCCCTGGCAATCCACCCGTCGCCGAACGCTTTGAGCTCTACCTCGGCCCCCACGAACTCGCCAACGGCTACCACGAGCTCACCGACCCCATCGAGCAACGCGCCCGCTTCGAAAACGACAACCGCCGCCGTCAGCTACGCGGCCAACGCGCGCTTCCGATTGATGTGAATCTTTTGGCTGCGCTTCAAGGCGGCTTGCCGGACTGTGCAGGCGTTGCGCTGGGCATTGAGCGGCTGTTGATGTGTCTCCGCGGGAGCAAAGACATACGCGATTTGCTTGCTTTCGAATTTTCAGGCAGTTGATCGGTTCAGAATGAAGAAGAGTTGCTTCCAACCTCGTGCGGCGTCACAAATGCTTAGGCGTCTCGGAACTCCGAAAAGAATCCTTGATCGAGTTCGTAAGAAGGAGCGCGCGCCCTCCGCCGCCAGCTTCCCAGACCTGTCCTGACAGCAGCATGCCGAGTCCGCCGCCGGGGAAAACCTGGGCCGAGACAGTGCATTCAGGAATCCCGCATGGCTTTGCTTGAAATGCGTGATTACAATGCCATCATTGCAGTCAATGCATTCATTCTCGGAGGGCAAGCCCATGGCCAGCATGACCATTCGCAATTTGGATGACGATTTGAAGACGCTGCTGCGTTTGCGGGCGGCGCGGCACGGGAAGTCGATGGAGGAGGAGGCACGGAGTATTTTGCGCAGCGCCTTGCAGACGGAGCCGCTGAGCGGGAAGTCACTGGTGGATAGTATCCGTGAGATGGTGGAGCCGTATGGCGGCATCGAGCTGGAGTTGCCGGTGCGCGGGCCCATGCGCGAGCCGCCGGATTTTCGCTGATGATCGTGCTGGATACCAACGTCATCTCTGAGCTGTTCAAACCAGCCCCCGATCCAGGAGTCATGGCTTGGGTGGGTAGCTTGCCCGGAAACGACATATTCACCACGGCCATAACCCGGGGCGAATTGCTATTCGGTTTGCATTGCATGCCCGAGGGCAGGCGCAGAAGCGACTTGCTACAGAAACTTACAGCCCTTTTCCAGCAAAAGCTCGCCGGACATGTACTGCCCTATGACAGTGAAGCCGCCGATGCGTATGCCGAACTGGTTGCCATTCGACGCGCTCAGGGGCGTCCTATCGAGCAGTCCGATGCAATGATCGCCAGTATTGCACGCTCGCGTGGGGCTGCATTGGCAACCCGCAATATGCGGGATTTCGACGGCTGCGGAATTTTCTTGATTGATCCCTGGGGCTGATCCTCTCGGCTCGACGCCGCTCGGACGACTGCTTTCGTGCGCTCGTTCGAGTTGAAGTCCAACTACTCGTCACCCTTGCGCAGGCTGGGATCCAGTTTTTGTTGTGCGATATGGAACTGAATCCCAGCATGCGCCGGGATGACGAATTTTCTTGGCGTCGTATACGTATTTTACGAATCTCAATGACTGGATTCCGTCTTCAGATCGCTGCAATTGAACGCCCCGGCCGGATCCAGATACAGGCAATCACCGCAGCCACGGCGGCCGTCACCGAGCCGAGCATGAAGGCGGTTTCTCCGCCGGCGGCTTGCCAGACCTGGCCTGACAGCAAGGCACCAAGTACGCCGCCGATGCCGGAGGAAAACCCGTAGAAGATGCCTTGCGCATGGCCGTTCTGTCGGCCCGGGAAGAAAAACACGAGGAACTGCATGCTGGCGGCGAAAAAAGCGGCAAAACTCAGCGCGTGCAAGGTTTGCGCGAAGGCCATCAAGATGGCGTTGTCGGGCCACAGCGCGATCATCAGCCAGCGCAGGCTGGCGGCGATCAGCGAGACAATCAACACGGTCGCCGCGTTCCAGCGGCGAAAGATCCAGGTCGAAAAGGCAAACACGAGGATCTCGACGACAACACCGATCGACCAGTAGATGCCGAGCGCCGAGGTGCGATAGCCGTGCTCGTCGAGATAGATCGAGTAGAACGTGTAGTAGGGACCGAACGAGATCTGCATGAGCAGGGCGACGACGAAGAATGCGATCACTTCGGGGCGGCGCAGCTTGCTGAAGAAACTCGGCGATTCGATACTGGCGGCGGCGACGGGTTGTCGACCGTAATCGTTGAAGAATGCCGCGATCGCCATCGCCACGAACAGCGGCAGCATCAGCCAGGGCAGGGAGGCGACCGGCAGGTAGTCGAGCAGCAGGCCAAACAGCGCAACCACGGCGACAAACCCGATCGAGCCCCAGGCACGGATGCGCCCATAGCGCTCACTCTTGCCAACCAGATGCGACAGGGTGATCGATTCAAACTGCGGCATCACCGCGTTGTACACGAAGCAGAACACGCACATGGCGACAAACAGTGCGTTGAAATCGTGCGGCACGACGAAGAACACGAAGCTGGCGACGGTCAACACCGAGCCCGCGCGCAACCAGCGGATCGGATGGGCGGATCGCGCGGCCAATGTGCTCCAGATGCTCGGCGCGAAAATGCGCATGCCGTACCAGAGGCTCATCAGGATGCTGATCGCGGCGATATCCTGGCCAAGCTCCTTGAGATACAGCGCCCAGTACGGATTGAACGCGCCAAGCGCCGCGTAGTAGGCGAAGTAGAAACTCGACAATCTCAGGGCCGGAACTCGCGTGCTCATGCTGGCATCAGCCGCACTCACGCGGGGAATCCCGGTTCAACTTGCGCTGTCGATACCAGCGTCACTCAAAATTCCAGATCAAGGCTGGCACACAGATAGTCGACCATCGGCGCCACACGCTTGAAACAGTCGACCAGCAGCGGCTTCAGTTCGGCGGAGATGGCGATGCTGTCGGCGAATCGCTCGACGGCGACGAAGTCCTTGCGCTTGAGGTCATCGATCAACTCATGCTCCGGATCGAAGCCGCGTGGCGGACGAATCAGACTGGCGCCAGCGAGGCTGAAGTGCGCGGTGAAGGATTTCGAGCGCGTCGCTTTCTTCCACGCTGCCGGATTGTCGGCAATGAATGCACGGATGCGCTTGACCGAGTCGGGTTCCGGGTGCCACTTGCCGCCACCGACAAAACAATCGCCCTGTTCGAAATGCAGGTAGAACGAGGGCGCATCGACTTGTCGTGCGCGCGCATGGAACAGGCGCGCGCCGGACCAGGTCTTGTAGGGCGTCTTGTCCCTGGCGTAGCGCGTATCGCGATAGATGCGGAACATCGAGCCACCCTGGCCCCGCGGATCCGCCACAAAATGCGGCGAAATCTTCGCCAGCGGCGCCTGCAGGTCGGCAATCAGTTGCAGGAATGGCTGACGCAGCACCTCCTCGTAGCGCGGCTTGTTGTCGTTGAACCAGACCCGGTTGTTGTTGGCCTTGAGGTCGCGCAGGAAACGGAAGGTGGCGGCGCTGAAGTAGGGGGTTGCCATGGGAGCTTGGGGTTCGATTGTGCGGCTTGGCTATGGTGGCTGGTTGGGGATCAATGGGGCAACTACATCGCAGACCACAGATCACTGTAGGAGCAGGCTTCAGCCGCGATGCCTTTGTCTCACACCGCCGACAGCATCATGGCTGAAGCCATTTCCTACGAAAAACCGGAATGGTCGGCTACGCGATTTGCCGCATCTGCTCGCGCCCCCAATCTTCAAGCGCATCCAGCAAGGGCAACTTGCCCGGATCAACTTCGGCGCGCTTCTGTTCGATCAGGGCGAAATATTGATCGAGGGTGAGCGTGGTCAGCGGGGTTTCGGTGGTGAGGCGGCGTTGCCGAAAGGTTTGCCAGCGCGCCGACTCTTCGTGACTCAACGAGTGTGGCCAGTTGCGCGCGCGATAGCGGAACAGCAGTTCCGCATAACGCGGGTCCGTGAAAACCAGGGATGGCGAACCCAGCAGTTCACTCGGTGTCCGGCGCACCTCGCGCAGGCGGTTCTTGTCGGCGTCCGGCAGGAAACCGGCATACAGTGCCAGCTCGGGATCCGCTGGCGGCTCGCGTGAGGCCTGTGCCGCAAACACCGCCTGCATCTTGGCGGCCAGTCCTTCGCATCCGTTGAGCATGTCGAGATGGCCCAGGGCGCGCTCAAGTTCGAGGCCGATGCGTGCGCCGTCGATATCCTTGAGCACGCTCAGCGGCGCCAGCGCCGGCGAGCGATTGGCATGCACGAGCTTGAGCGGAATGCGTTCGACATCTTCGGGCAGGTCGGCGCGTGAGACAAAGACGCGATCGGCGATCTCGTCGGCGTCGAGTTCGAGCAGCGGTGCCGGATCGACATCGAGGTCATAGACGATCACGCCGTTCGACTGCTGCGGATGGATCGCCAGCGGCACGACGATGGCCAGGCAGCCGCGACTGGCCGGATAACGCGAGGATACATGCACGACCGGCGTGCGATGGGCGACATCAAGCAACTGGAACGCGCGCTGCTTGCGGCGCAGATCGAAATGGAAATCGAACAGGCGCGGCTGATGCTGGCGAATCAGCCGGGCCAGGCCGATCGTGGCTTCGACGTCGGACAGGGCATCGTGCGCGCGCTCCTGCTTGAGCCGATTGGCCCGGGCCAGGTCCTCAAGCCGAAAGCTCGGCGTGCCATCGTCGCGCAGCGGCCACTCGATTCCTTGCGGGCGCAGTGCGTAACACATGCGTGCAAGGTCGATCAGGTCCCAGCGCGAGTTGCCGGCTCGCCATTCGCGCTCATAGGGGTCATGAAAATTCCGATACAGCAGATGTCGCGTGAACTCGTCATCGAAACGCAGGGAGTTGTAGCCGACTCCGCAAGTTCCGGGTGCGGCCAGTTCCTCATGCACAATCGCGGCGAACTCGGCTTCGATGCGGCCCTCGCGCTCAGCGAGTTGCGGGGTGATGCCGGTGATCAGGCAGGCTTCGGGATGCGGCAGGACATCGGGTGCCGGTTTGCAATAAAGCATGACCGGCTCAGCGATGACTTCGAGATCGAGATTGGTGCGCATTCCGGCGAACTGCGACGGGCGATCACGGCGCGAATCGGCACCGGTGGTCTCGTAGTCGTGCCAGAAGAACGTGGTTTCAGCCATGATGGAAAGCGCAGGGCGGTAGTGCGTGCATGCTACATCGATAGACGGAAACTTGGCCTGCGCCATCCATCGCGGCAATAATCACCTCACTCATTCAAGCGGAGAACACAATGGCGTCGATTCACGAGGACAATCTGATCTGGATCGATCTGGAGATGACCGGTCTCGATACCGACAATGATTCCATCCTCGAAATTGCCACGGTGATCACCGACAAGAATCTGAACCTGCTTGCCGAAGGACCTGAGTTCGCCATCCGCCATGACGAGCCGCGCCTGCTGGCGATGGATGACTGGAACCGCAACCAGCATCGCAAGTCCGGGCTCTGGCAGCGGGTGCTCGATTCGCAGATCGACATGGCGCTGGCCGAAGTGCGCACGGTCGAATTCCTGCTGCAGTGGGTACCGGCCGGAAAGTCGCCGATGTGCGGCAATTCAATCTGCCAGGATCGCCGTTTCATGCATCGGCTGATGCCACGACTGGAACAGTTCTTCCACTACCGCAACCTCGATGTCTCGACGATCAAGGAGCTGGTCCGTCGCTGGGCCCCCGAGGTCGGCAAGGGTTTCAACAAGGAACCCGCACATACCGCGCTCAGCGACGTGCATGACTCGATTGCCGAGCTGGCTTATTACCGGCCACTGCTCGGAAAGCTGTCCGAGGCGACAGCGGATACCTGAAGTCGCTCCCACAACGAGAAGCTTCTTCAACTCGCCGAGCCGGGTTTCCCAACCCGCGAAGACTGAACCGGCTTTGCATGCGATCATGCGCGGCTGACTGTTTGCGAATGACTTGCCGTGACCACCGAAAGCCCGAAATCCGCCGCATCCGCCGAAACCTCCGATCTGCCCGAGCGCCTGCGCGCGGCGACGGCCGCGTTGCTTGAAGTGGCCGAGGACTGGAGCCTGCTTGAGCAGTTGCCGCCCGACGAGCGCAAGCTGCTGCACCAGGCCGTCGCCCGCGTCTATCACCCGGATCCCGTATCGCGCCGCCAGCGCATGAAGGCCGCCGAGCGCGAGCGCAGCACGCGCACGATCAGCAAGGATGATGCCCTGCTCAACGCCACCGGCATCCGCCAGTTGCGTGCGAAACCAGTGTTCACCACGCCGAACTTCTTTGCGCCGCAAACCGACAACGTGCGCGACACCGACGATGAGAGCGTCGCCCGGCGCGAGTCGATCGAGTTGCAGCATTGCTATGTGTGCAAGCAGAAATACACGCTGATCCATCACTTCTACGATCAGTTGTGCCCAACCTGTGCCGCCTTCAACTTCGCCAAGCGAAGCGAGCTCACCGACCTGAGCGGGCGCGTCGCCTTGCTCACCGGCGGTCGGGTCAAGATCGGTTATCAGGCCGGACTCAAGTTGCTGCGTGCAGGTGCCGGGCTGATCGTGACCACACGCTTCCCGCGCGATTCGGCGGCACGCTATGCACAGGAGCCGGATTTCGCCGAGTGGGGCGATCGTCTGGAAATATTCGGGCTAGACTTGCGCCACACGCCGAGCGTCGAAGCGTTCTGCAACGAATTGCTGAAGACACGTCCGCGGCTCGATTTCATCATCAACAACGCCTGCCAGACCGTGCGTCGCCCACCCGGGTTCTACGCGCACATGATGCAAGGCGAAACCGCCGCGCTTGATGATCTGCCCGAGGAGGTGCGCAAGCTGGTTGGCGAATACGAGGGTTTGCGCAGCGCCGATCTGCCCGATGGCAACCCCGGCCAGAATCAGATTTCAGCAGGGCAGGCGGGAAGCAAGCTGCCGGGCCTGAGCCGTGCCGCCGAGCTGTCGCAACTGAAGTTGCTGCCCGACGAACTGCTCGCCCAGCAGCATCTGTTTCCTCAAGGCAGGCTCGATCAGGATCTGCAGCAGGTCGATCTGCGCGGGCGTAACTCCTGGCGCCTGCTGATGGATGAAGTTCCATCGGTCGAACTGCTCGAAGTGCAACTGGTCAACGCGATCGCGCCGTTCATCATCAATGCGCGGCTCAAGCCGCTGATGCTGCGCACCCCCGAGCGCGACAAGCACATCGTCAATGTCTCGGCCGTCGAAGGCCAGTTCTACCGCAACTTCAAGACGACGAAGCACCCGCACACCAACATGGCCAAGGCCGCGCTCAACATGATGACGCGCACCTCGGCAACCGATTACCACAACGACGGCATCCACATGAACAGCGTCGACACCGGCTGGGTGACCGACGAGGATCCGGTCGAGATCGCCGCCCGCAAGGTGGTCGAAGAGCGCTTTCATCCGCCGCTCGACATCATCGATGGTGCTGCGCGCATCGTCGATCCGATCATCCACGGCATCAACAGTGGCGAGCACGTCTGGGGCCAGTTCCTCAAGGACTACAAACCGACCGATTGGTGAGGCTCAATCAACGGAGTGGCCCCGTATTGATCTGCATCAATGGCTCGGCAGCGCCCAGCTCGTAGCTTGGTGGTTGACGGAAATTGCCGTTGCCATGGAGCCAATCGCCATGTTCAAGCATCTCCTCATCCCCACCGACGGTTCAGAACTTTCGAACAACGCGATCGAAAGCGGAATCAAGTTTGCCGCGAGCATCGGTGCCACTGTTACCGGATTGAACGTGGTGCCCAATCTGCAACTGCTTGACTACCAGTTGCAGATTCTCGAAGAAACACGACAGACGCTCAACGAGGCGGCGAAATCCCGTGCGCATGCGATTCTGGAAGTGCTGGCCAAGGCAGCCAGGGCCGCCAACGTGGAGTGCAAGATCGAAGTGGCCGTCAGCGATCATCCCTACAAGGCCATCATCGATATTGCCGAGAAGCGGGGATGCGACCTGATCCTCATGGCATCACACGGGCGACGTGGCATTGGCGGCATACTGCTTGGCAGCGAGACGCACAAGGTACTGACCCATAGCAAGATCCCGGTACTTGTGGTGCGCTAGTGTGGTACCCCACAAATAACTAGGCAAACTCGCTTGGTCTTCGGCCCCGATCCTGCGTTGCTCGTCGTCACCATAGCCCCACTACGCCTCTTCCTCACCAGCCCGGAGTTGGCTCCTCAAGAATCACGCGTCCAACCGACTGCCGAGAGCAGGGCAGCCGGTTTGCAATCGAGTGCCAACGCGTTTTTCAGCCAGGCTGCGAATCCGCTAGAAGTTGACGTTTAGCTTGCTCCAGAACATGCGACCCGGTTCGTTGATGCGCACCGGATCGGCCGGATAGCCGAACGCGGCATTGCCGCCGAGGTTGAGATGTTCGGCATAGCTGCGATCAAACAGGTTGTCGACGCCCGCGGTCAACTGCAGTGACTCGCCCCAGCGGTAGCCAGCATTGAACGCCAGTGTGCCGAAACCCTTGCTCGACCCTAGATCGCGGCCAACCACATTGCCTTCGTTGACCGCGACGCGATCCTGGCGCGCAACGAGCCGCCACAGACCGCCGAATGACCAGGCGTGATTGTCATAGTTGACGCCAAAGCGACCTTCAAGTGGCGGCATCTGCGGCAGGGCGCTCGAGTTGGTGGTGTTCTCGCCCCACGCGCAGGCGAGGGAGGCCTCGGCGTTCCAGTGTTCGGCAAATCGCCATTGCGAGCCGAGCTCACCGCCTCGCGTGCGTGCCGAGATGTTCAAGGCCTGCGAACTCGGCCCCATCATGCCGCCGGTGCGGTAACGGAACAGGATGAAATCATCGACTTTGCCGGCATACAGCGAGACCCAACTGCGCACAGTCTCGCCGTTGTACTGCGCACCAAGGTCAAGCTGGGTGGTGCGCTCGGGCTTGACCGAGGAGAACGCGTTGATGCTACCCATCGGTGCCGAGGAGGCCGAGAACAGTTCCCAGAAATCCGGAAAGCGCTCGACATGGCCAAGACCCGCATAAATCGTCGCCGGTGAGCTGGTCAGATCATGTTCGTAGCGGATGAAACCCGAATCCAGCGTGTCCCGGCGCGTCACACCGGCGGTCGGATTCGGCATTGTGCCGCTGCTTGTCAAACGTTTGTCCTTGGCCGAGGCGAGATCAATGCGCGCACCTGCGACCAGGCGATCGTGTGCAGCGAATTTCCAGGTCAATTCGGCAAATGCACCCGCAGTCGAGAATCGCGCATCGGCGACCCAGGGCATGGACAAGTAGGTGTCGCGCCCCAAGCCCTTGCGCGCACGATGCGCGTTCGACTGCTGATCGAGCCCGCTGACCAGGCTGAACGATTCACCCCATCGCCAGGTGGTTGCGATCCGTCCACCGGTCGTGCGCCGATCGACATTCGAGGCCAGCGGCATCGGCATCGAGCCGTTCGGATCCGGATCGCGCAAGGAGTAGTTGTCCATGACATGGTCGGCGTAGTTGCTGAACACGCTGGCTTCGATGGCATCCAGCACGCCGCCAATGCGCACTTTCTCGAAGCGCAGCACGCCGCTTTCACGCTTGAACTGCGAACCATCCATGCCGCGTCCGGCATAGCGGGCCTCTCCATCGCCTGCACCAATGGTGGCGACTAGGCGGGTGTCGGCATCCGGCGTCCAGCCCGCCTCGACATCGGCATTCCATTTCATCCAGCGTGAAGGCACGCGATGGCCATCACCGTCCTCGTAATCATCCTGCTGGGAACGGTTTGCGCTCATGCGCACATAGCCGTTCGGTGCACCGCCGGCCACGTCGACCACCTGGTCGTTGCGCCCCCAGGATCCGCCGAGCAGGCCAGCATAGCCACGCCATCCGGCTTGCTCGAAGCGCTCGGTATCGCGTTCGAAACGCACCGTGCCGGCCGAAGCACCCGGGCCCCAGATGACCGTTTCCGGGCCCTTGATGACAATCAGCTTGTCGTAGGTTTCCGGTGACACATAGGACATCGGGTTGTCCATGCGCATCGGGCAAGCGCCGAGCATCTCGCTGTCGCTGGTCAACAGCTTGAGGCGCGAGCCGAACATGCCGCGCAAGACCGGATCGCCGTTGGTGCCGCCGTTGCGGATGGCGCTGAAGCCCGGGATCGTCTTCAAATAGTCGGCGCCGTCGCTGGCTGGAACCGGCTGGCGGGGTGTTTTCGGATCGAGCTCGTACGTCAGCGGCGAAGCCTGCGTGGCCGAGGTGACCACAACCGGCTCAAAACTTGTATCGACATCGGCATCGGGCAGCGGCGCAGGTGAAACAGCAAACACGGGAGCACTGGCAAATATCGATGCCAGACCAACACAAAGGGCATTGCGCTTCAACACGGGATTTCCCTGGTTCAAAGCGCTCAATTGACCATGTGGCAAGGCGTTTCGGATGTGACCGACGGTCGCAGTACTTCGTATCGTTTGACACGGCGGCTGTCGACTTTCGCACGAATCCCTTGCAGGCGGCTCCAGGCGGAACTTCTTGATTGACTGCGGGTTCGTTTCTCACTTGTCAGTCGTTAAGCTGTATTTGACATAATATGCATTGTGCATCGAATGGGGAGGCCGAAAGGAAACCCTCGGCGGCGCTCTGACAACCTGTTCCCCGTCAACAGATGCGGTCCACAGACGCCACAATTGCCAGCATCGGCGACTATGCTTCTTATTGCCGCCTGGTCAAGAGCGAACGCGTCTCCAATGGGAAAAAGAAAGGCGAAGGCAACCGCAAGTGCGGTAACAAATACCTGAGCTGGGCGTGGATCGAAGCCGCCAACTTCGCCTTGCGCTACAGCCCGGAGGTCAAGCGCTGGTTCGACCGCAAGTGCGGCAAACGCCACAAGATCATCGCGCTCAAAGCGGTCGCGCACAAACTGGTGGGCGCCAGCTATCACTTGATGCGTGATGGCGGCACGTTCGACGTATCGCGCGCCTTCGGTTAAGCGTTATGCCGGCGACGACAAGCCCGCAATGGGGTTGGATGCAAGCCATCAGACCTGAATGGCTGTCGTCGCCGGCGCCGTGTTCGACGAGGCCGCCCATCGACCGAGCCACCTTGGGTTGATCCCCTTATCGGCACAGATACCGGTGGCACGGGTGGCGCCGCCACTCGAGGGACGGAAGCAGGCTGGATTCCCGATGAGGCTTCGGCATCCGTTTGCCAGACCGATCGGGGGACTGCGGGTGTTGAAGCCGCCTTCGCCCTCGCCTCTTGGGCTCGCTTGGCAACCTCCAGCGCCCGCCGGCGCTTCTCGGGACTGGGCTCAGGAACTGCTGACCGACTCAACTCTTCCACCATCGGTTCAATGAGGAGCGAGGTTGGCTTCGGAGCAAAGTGCTTGTAGATCCGGTACGTGAGCCAGATTCCACCGATGACAGCCACCGCAATCCAGATCTGCCGGGGAATCGCAGCCAAGACAATGATCAGCCCCAGTATCAAGACCAGCCCAAGCCCGCCGTCAGATTTTTTCCTCCGCGTCATCCAAGGCCCCCGTATGCATTCCAGCAATATATCCCACCATCATGCGTACGCTAGAAAGAAAAAGGAAATTGCGCAGATCGAGTGATGTAAACGGCGCGAACGAAAACGGGCGAGGCCAAAAAATGTAGTTCACAGGCACACTCAAGCAAATAATCTGGACCAATTGAGCCTGTGGCTCACGCGGACCGTGCTCGTTGAAGAGCAATGGGGACAATAGAATGAAGGCGTAACCCATCTCGTTTGCTCTACCCGCGATAACGCACCGTTATAGCGCCCTGCCCTCGCCGGCCACTTCCGGTAGAGTCGGGATATGGCGCGGTGGCTGTAGGTACGAAATATCTGTTGGCCGTCTCTTTCGATTGGCGGTGCCTTACTGCCCGAACCGGGACTCCGCCTCCTGCTCCGCTGCTTATTTCATTTTGCTTCTCAAGCCATCGCCTAACGTGGCCCGTCTATTATGCGACCGCTCGCGTCGAGCGTAACAAGTATCTCGGAATCCGGGGCTCGCTGTGGAGTAAATATTAAAATATGGTACTTGCATTGCGACCAATTAATATTAATTTCATACCCATCAGTAAGCCCTAGCTCCGACGTCATCATGTGCCGAATTGATTCGTCGCTATACCGCCTTACGCAAGAATCCTGCCCCGAAGGCTGAGCAGAGCATGAAACGAGTGTCAGACAGGACAGCGCGGCTAAGCATTCGACAACGCGTTTGGAGATAGCCATTGTTACTCCGCTGATAGCTTTGGTGGCGCATTAGCGCATTGATATTTGTTCGTCATGTCGTCTACTTTGCCATTAAAGTACACTCTAATCTGAGATTTGCAGACGAAGTCGTTTTCTTTGGAACATTTCTGATACTTCGGCATCAAACATGTAAGCAGTTCTTCGCGCGTCCTTTTGCACTCCGAGTCACGAGGGTTTCTCTTGTATTCTGGACTTCCATCCGGTCTGCTGAACCCGGGACAATCCTTACAAGACTCGTGGTCTTGATCATCGATATGGTCTTGCTCGTGCCTCTTGATGCAAGATTCGATATCAATTTTGGCCGCCCCCGACTTACCGGTGGTTTTAGAGCAGGGGACAGCTCTCCCGTCGCAGCAAAAAACTCCGCCGCCGTGCTTCTTTTGCGCCAATTCGCGTTGCGCCATGCTGCAACATTCTTCGTCAGTGAGGCGTCCCGATACATCGGTGTATCTGAGAGGATTGAGGTTTGCGTACGCGAACCAGCCAGCGTAAATATTCCACCCGGCTGGATCGATCTGGACATATCGACCCATCGCGGCCGCATAATCTCTGTAATAGTTATAGTTACGTCCGGACTGTTCGTCTACATACTGCCCCGGAAAACGCAACGGATTGTCTATCGCATCGGCTAGCGATTGCGTCATCCCAAACGCTTCACTGAGCGCCTCCCAAGTTATGCTTCCAGCGATGTTAGTCATCCGTTGGGAAGTGCCCAGATGGTCATTGTGATAGATGTTCAGCGCCCATGCAGAACTTGAGACGTCAGCCAGCCAGACTGGGGCAGCTCCCCAAAGATTGCCGAGCCTCCACCCATAGGCTCGCACCAGTGCCCCATTGCCGGCGAACTCTTCGATCAGTCCCTCATCAGCATACTGGAACCAAGTGACAGCGCCGTTGATGTCCTTCTTGAAGCGCCTTCCCATCGGGTCGTACTGGTACTTGGCGATCGTTGCGCCGTTGTCCTTGATCTCACTCAAGCGCTCGGCGGCGTTGTAGATGAACTCGCGTGTCTTACTCGGGCTTTGCGGATTGCCGGTCGTTTGCAGGCGCGTATTGCCGTTGGCGTCATAGGCATAGGTCTCCTCCTCCGCGCCGACTCCGTAGCTCTGCAATTCGTTGTTTTCGTTGTACGCCCACGGTCCGGGCTGGTGGGCACTGGTCTTGCGGTTGTGCACGCCATCGTAGGTGTATTGCTCGATGGGCAGTCCATCGAGGTTGGCTGAGCCTTGCTGCACACTTACGGGCGGCGTCGCCCCGGTCAAACGATCAAGACTATCGTAGCCATAGAGGTAATCACCGTCTTCGGTGGTCCGCCGGGTGATGTTGCCGGCGGCATCGTACTCATAGTGATAGTCCATGATCACCGCACCGGCGGCCGAGGTGCTGGTGATCGCGGTCGGACGCTGAAGCGGGTCGTAGGTCAGGGTGCGCGTGGCACCAGGCATCGTCACCTGGGTCGGTACATTCCACTGGTAGTTCTGATATTGAATCGTACTGCTTTTGATGGCGATGCTCGACAGACGGTTCTTGTCATACGTCGTCGTCTGCATTGTGCCGTCGGCATAGGTCAGGCTCTTCTTGAGGCCATTGGCTTCGTAGCCGTAGTGCAGGGTCTTGGTGATCGCGGTCGGGCCGGATCCGTAGGTGACCGTTTCGTCGATCTTCTGGCCCTTGGCGTCATAGACGTAGGTTGCACTGCTTTCGGTGTCGCCACTTTGCGTGTAGTTGGTCAGCAGGTTGCGGCCGTCGTAGCCGTAGACGATGGTTTGGCTGGGGGTCTGGCTGCCTGCGAGGTATTGGTTCTCATTATTCCGGCGACCAGCATCGTCGTAGATGTAAACGCGGCGCTCGCCTTGCGGGCTGGTGCGCGTGGTCAGGTTGCCAATTTCGTCGTAGTCGTAGGAAATCGTTTCACCCAGTGGGCGTGCCTCGGTCTTGACCCGATTGGCACCATCGTAAGTGAAGGTGTGGGTGTGGTTGTTGGCGTCGGTGACGGTTTTGAGGTTGTCGCGGCTGTCGTAGGTGTAGGCAGTTACTCCCGCTGCGGGATCGGTCACCGTGTGCACGCGCCCCAGTGCGTCGTAAGCGGTTTGGGTCGTGCGTCCCATCGAATCGGTGGTGCTGATCGATTGCCCCTTGGCGTCATAGCCCATGTGCGTGGTCTCGCGCCGATCCGGCTGGCCGTTCTCGCCCGGCAGGATGCGGGTGACCGCCGTGCGGTTGCCGCGTGTGTCG
>CAYMHF010000007.1:0-78023 GCA_964390215.1 uncultured Dokdonella sp.
ACAATGGCATTGTAGAGGTCGGCGGTTCGATCCCGCCTGGCTCCACCAGATTTACAGTCAGGTTTTCCAAGGTTTCTCTATGCGTCCCCATCGTCTAGAGGCCCAGGACACCGCCCTTTCACGGCAGTAACAGGGGTTCGAATCCCCTTGGGGACGCCAGTCGAGTGAAAGGTGCGAGTGCTGCAGGATGCAGCGGTCACATGCAACGCGGAGCGGTAGTTCAGCTGGTTAGAATGCTGGCCTGTCACGCCGGAGGTCGCGGGTTCGAGTCCCGTCCGCTCCGCCACTTTTCACAAGAAAACCCGCGAATGCGGGTTTTTTTGTGGGTGCAATCAGGAAAAACCTTGGTTTCAGGCCAGCGCCTTGCGCGCATTCATCGAGGCGGAATCCGCAGTTTCCAGCGTGCCGATCGAATGCCCCTGCTCGGCCAGATATTCGAGCCAGCGATTGAGAAACGAGCTTTGCCGCACACGACGCTCGAAAATCGTACGCGCTGGCGGCAGCGGCCCGATGGCCCGCTCGAGACGCAGATCCGAATGGTAGTTCAGCACCTCGGCCATGCGCGCGTCGCGATACATGCGGATCTTCGCCGACGGCACGAGTCCGCCGGTTTCCGGGTCACGCAAACCATAGGTCAGGATCAGGTCGACCGTGTAGCGATGCTGTTCGATGATTTCAAGCAGCACATCGAGGTGGTCATCCACCGAGGACAAATAACGACCCGCAATCAGGCGTTGTGGTGCGAACAAGCGGGCCAGCCGATGATAGTTCTCCGCATGCATTCCCATCAGCCACGAAAACCGGCTGGGCAGTGCGCAAACGCGATGGGCGATCAAGGTCGACATGAATCGATCATAGCATCGGGGTTTCTGCCGACCAGTCTGTTGCAGAAGCGCATTTCAGGCGTACTATCGAGGTCTCGCCTGTCGCCTGCCGATCAAATCGCCGGTTGCGAGGATCGCCTTCAGAACATGTGTTTCTCGATACCGAGCTGGGACAGGATCTTGCTCGCGATTTCCTCGATCGATGTATTTGTCGTGCTCTGCATCGGAATGCCTTCGCGGCGGTATAGCTTTTCCGCGATCTCCAGTTCACGCCGGCATTGGGCAAGTTTGGCGTACTCACTGCCGGGACGTCGCGCCTCGCGCACCTGGGCGAGACGCTGCGCATCGATGCTCAAGGCATAAAGTCGCGACTTGTACCCTTTCAGCCGCTCGGGCAACTCGAACCGCTCCAGATCCTCCTCGGTCAACGGATAGTTGGCCGCCTTCACGCCATAATGCAGTGCCATGTAGAGACACGTCGGCGTCTTGCCGACACGTGACACGCCAACCAGGATCACCTCCGCATCGTCATAACGCACATCGATGCCATCGTCATGCGAGAGCGCGTAGTTGGTCGCATTGATACGCGCTTCGTACTCGGCGAAGTTGGTCAGGCCATGCGCCTTGCCAACCCGCGAGCTGCGCTGAACGCCAAGCTCCTGCTCAAGCGGCGCAATGAACGGCGCGAACACATCGAGCATCAGTCCGCCGCCGGTCGCGACGATGTCGCTGAGCAGCTGATCCATGATCGTGTTGACCACGATCGGGCGCATGCCGGTCTTCATTTGCGAGGTCTTGATGCGCAAGGCGGCATGTTCGGCCTTGGCTTCCGAATCGACGAAGGGCAGGCGGAAGGTGTCGAAATCCACGTTCTCGAACTGGGTCAGCACACTGTGGCCGATCGTTTCCGCCGTGATGCCGGTCCCATCGGAGACATAGAAAACCGTGCGGCGCATGCGCAATCCAGGGACATGAAGGAAAGCCAGTCTATGCAATCGCGCCGGTGATTGTCGTCCCCGCCCGGCGCGGAGGCTTTCCTCTCCGGACAGCATCGCAACAGCGGCGCGGCGTTTCGACGTCTGGCAACACCGAATCACGACTGAAGCTTGCTGCCAACAGGCTGTTGGTGCGCATCACCTCAGCAGCCCGGAGTGTCGTCTGCCCGACAGAGCCGGTAGAATGATGCACTGCGATATTCCCCCGGAGACATCCCTTGAGCGACCTGATTCTTTGGCTCGATGCGTTGCGCCTGTCCGATCTTGGCAAGGTCGGCGGCAAGAACTCCTCGCTCGGCGAGATGATCGGCAACCTGAGCAAGCTCGGCGTTTCCGTGCCAGGCGGTTACGCCACCACGGCTGCAGCATTCCAGAAGTTCATCGCCCAGAGCGGCCTCGCCCGGCGCATCCAGGATCGCCTCGCCACGCTTGATGTCGACAATGTCGCCGAACTGACCACGGCCGGCGCCGAGATTCGCCGCTGGGTCATCGATACGCCCTTGATTGCGGAGTTCGACAAGGCCGTGCGCGACGCCTACGCGCAACTTTGCGAAAAAGCCGGCAGTCAGGACATCGCCGTCGCCGTGCGTTCCTCGGCCACCGCCGAGGATCTGCCCGACGCCTCGTTCGCCGGCCAGCAGGAAACCTTCCTCAATGTCATCGGCGCCGACGACGTCATCCACACGCTGAAGGAAGTCTTCGCCTCGCTGTACAACGATCGTGCGATTGCCTATCGCGTCCATCACGGTTTCAAGCATGAAGACGTCTCGCTGTCAGCCGGCGTGCAGCTCATGGTGCGCTCGGATATCGGCGCTTCCGGCGTGCTGTTCACACTCGACACCGAGTCGGGTTTCCGCGATGCGGTGTTCCTGACCGGTAGCTATGGTCTCGGCGAAATGGTCGTCCAGGGCGCGGTCAATCCGGATGAGTTCTACGTCTACAAACCAACCCTGCGCGCCGGCAAGCCGGCCATCCTGCGTCGGCAGATCGGTTCCAAGCAGCAACGCATGGTCTATTCGGACAAGGCCGGCGAGCGTGTGCGCATCGAGGAAACCCCGATCGCCGAGCGCAACCGGTTCTGCCTCAGCGACGAGGATGTCCACGAGCTCTCGCGCCAGGCGCTGACCATCGAGGATCACTACGGCCGGCCGATGGATATCGAGTGGGCAAAGGACGGCAACACCGGCAAGCTCTACATCGTCCAGGCGCGCCCGGAAACGGTGAAATCAAGGCTGCGCCCGACCCAGATCGAACGCTTCCAGTTGCCATCGCGCGGCAAGGTGCTCGCCGAAGGTCGCTCGGTCGGCCAGAAGATCGGCAGCGGCGTCGCCCGCGTGGTGCGCTCGATCAAGGACATGGATCGGGTCAAGGAGGGCGACGTGCTCGTCGCTGACATGACCGATCCCGATTGGGAACCGGTGATGAAGCGCGCCGCGGCGATCGTCACCAATCGCGGTGGCCGCACCTGCCATGCCGCGATCATCGCCCGCGAACTCGGCGTACCAGCCATCGTCGGCACCGGCAACGGCCTCGAACTGATCCCGGATGGTGCCGAAGTGACCATCTCCTGCGCCGAAGGCGATACCGGCTTCATTTACGAAGGCCGGCTGCCGTTCGAGCGCATCACCGCCGACCTCGACAAGATGCCACCTGCCCCGCTCAAGATCATGATGAACGTGGCCAACCCCGAACGCGCGTTTGATTTCGCCATGCTGCCGAATGCCGGCGTCGGCCTGGCCCGCCTGGAGATGATCATCGCCAGCCATATCGGCGTGCATCCGAAAGCCCTGCTCGAATACGACAGCCAGGATGCCGAGACCAGACGCAAGATCGATGAGCGCATGGCCGGCTATTCGAGTCCGGTCGATTTCTACGTCGATCGCCTGGCCGAAGGCATCGCCACGATCACCGCCGCATTTGCGCCACAACCGGTGATCGTGCGCCTGTCCGATTTCAAATCGAACGAATACGCCAACCTGATTGGCGGCTCGAACTACGAGCCGCACGAGGAAAATCCGATGATCGGCTTCCGTGGCGCGAGTCGCTATGTCGATCCGAGCTTCGCCGCCTCGTTTGCGCTGGAATGCCGGGCGATGAAGAAGGTTCGCGAGGAAATGGGCCTGGCCAACGCGTGGGTGATGATCCCGTTCGTGCGCACGCTTGACGAAGGCCGCAAGGTCATCGAGGTGCTCGCCGCGAACGGACTCAAGCAGGGTCAGGATGGCCTCAAGATCATCATGATGTGCGAAGTCCCATCCAACGCCCTGCTCGCCGACGAATTCCTCGACATCTTCGACGGCTTCTCGATCGGCTCCAACGATCTGACCCAGCTCACCCTTGGTCTCGACCGCGATTCGAGCATCGTTGCCCACCTCTTCGACGAGCGAAATCCGGCGGTCAAGAAGCTCTTGTCGATGGCCATTCAGACCGCCAGGCGCAAAGGCAAGTACATCGGCATCTGCGGCCAGGGCCCGAGCGATCATCCGGATCTCGCCGAGTGGCTGATGGAGGAAGGTATCGAATCGGTGTCATTGAACCCGGATACGGTCGTGGATACCTGGTTGAAGCTGGCCAAGAAGAAGTCGGGGTAGCCCGGATTATTCGTGAATACACCTGATGATCGCGCAAGACACTGGAATCACACGGATTTTCGTGATCAAACGCATAGCAGGAACGATCGGCGAGTGAGCGAAGAGTCGTGTGGATTCAAGGGCCAAGCGAGGGGGTGTGCATTTCATGAATGGTCCGAGCAAGGGGTCAGGGTGGTAGAAAATTTGAAAAGCTAGATTGGGATGTCGCACCGGCACTGCCTGACTCCGGCCGTTGCATCGCAACGCGGAACCAGCCATTGTCGATCGGTAAATTGCGCTCGGTCTGACAGCGATCCGACCCCAATCAGCAATAAGTCCATGGAGAGCCCATTCAATGCCGCCGAGCAACCGGGTCCGGTTGGACTTTCTGCGAACATGGCGACAAGCTGTGCTTGTCGGCGTTCCCACGATTGCCACTTGCGGTTCCGATTTCATCGAGCCAACCGGACGCCCGATCACCTTCACTATCAGACCGGCTGCTCCACCCTCTGCAACACGTGAAAAAAGGAAAGGCACATGAAAGCGACCGTTGTCCTGATTCTTCTGCTTGCATCGCTCAACCTGCATGCCACCCAGCGTGCGCTGACGGATGAAGGCCAGGTCGTCATCCTTCACGATGACGGGACATGGGAGGCCGAAGGGGAAAGCCGTGCCGAATCGACCGAAATCGCGGTCAACAACGCCGTCTTCAAGAAGCCTGCGGCGGCAACCTTTGACGTGAAGAGCACGAGAAACCGATCCGTTGTCGCGATTGATCCGAAGACATGGTCGTTCAGTAAATCAAAGGATGCCGGCGCCACCGAATACACGTTTCAACTGAAGGGGCAGGATCTTTACGGCATGTTGATCAGTGAGCAGATTGAAATCGGAATCGAGGCTCTGGCGAAACTGGCGCTGACCAACGCAAGAAATGCGGCCAAGGATACGAAGGTGACCAAGAAGGAATACCGCATCGTCAACGGCAACAAGTTGGTCTATATGGAAATGCGCGGAACGATCGAAAGTGTCGATTTCACTTACCGCGGCTATTATTCGTCGAACAAGGGTGGCACAACGCAGCTGGTGACTTACACCGGCAGCACACTGGTCGAAAAGTTTGCGCCACAGATCAATGATTTTCTCAATGGCTTGGGCGTGCAGCCCTGAAGCTTTGGCCCAGGTGATGAAGCGTACACCGTCACGACAGCGCTGCACGATCCAACCTGCAACAAGCAATGAAGCATCTCGCCAGCATGATCATCAACGCCACCCCGCGCATGGCGTCCTGCCGGCTTGCTGATTGTCCGGGGAGGATCTCGTGATCGCGATCAACACACCGGCACGAATCACCGTACTGGGTGCCGGCTTTGCCGGACTGTCGGCGATCCGTGAACTGCGCAAACGCGATGCGCATGCAAAGATCACCCTGGTGGCTCCGCGCGCCGAGTTGCATTACCTGCCTGGCATCATCTGGATTCCGAGTGGCTTGCGCAAACGCGAGGATCTGATCGTTCCCCTCGACAATTTCCTGCGTCGTCAACGGGTGACATTTCTTGCCGCGGAAGTGACTGGCCTCGCTGACGGCGGCCGCAGCGTTCACACCAGCATGGGCGACATCGCCAATGACGCACTCGTGATTGCCACCGGTGGGCGATTCATCAAGAAGCTGCCCGGCATCGAACATGCGATTACCCCGTGTGAAGGCATCACCGCCGCAGAGCGCATCCGCGATCGCGTGCGTGAGCTGCAGGGTGGCACGATCGCGGTCGGCTTCGGTGGCAATCCAAACGAGCCGACGGCGGTGCGCGGCGGACCGATGTTCGAGTTCCTGTTTGGCCTCGACACGCAGTTGCGCCGCGAGGGTCGCCGCGAGCGATTCGAAATGGTGTTTTTCAATCCATCCACCGAACCGGGCAAGCGCCTCGGAACAAAGGCGGTTCAGCACCTGCTCGATGAAATGGCGAGGCGCGGTATTCGCACCCATCTCGGCCACAGGCCGCAGCGTTTCGAGATCGACAAGGTGGTTACCGAAGGTGGTGAGTTTCATGCCGATCTGATCTTGTTCATGCCCGGCATGACTGGCAATGCGTGGTTTGACACCACCGACCTGCCGCGCTCGCCCGGCGGCCTTTTGCAAGCTGACGCGCATTGCCGTGTGCCGGGTTTCGAGCGCGTCGTCGTGGTCGGCGACTCGGGCAGTTTCCCAGGGCCCGACTGGATGCCCAAGCAAGCCCACATGGCCGATCTTCAAGCCGTTGCCGCCGCCCAGAACCTGCTCGGTGACCTGCGCGGCGTGCCGACCGATGCCAGCTTCAAGGTCGAGTTGATCTGCATTGTCGATGCCATGGATCGCGGCTCACTGGTCTGGCGCACCGTGCGACGCAATGGCTTGCTGCCATCCGTGCGGCTGCTGCACTGGGCCAAGCGCCTGTTTGAGTGGAAGTACCTGCGCCAGTACCGGTGAGCATCGCGGACATTCAAACATGCGCAAGGTGAACAATGCGCGCGCACGCATGTGTTCGAGTTGATCGATGGTGAAACCGACGCGCCATCGTGTGTTCACCTATATCACCCGGGGCACCAGGCTTTTGGTGATTGAATACGTCGACCGTTCCTACGCCGAAGCGCAGATTCCCGGCGGGACAATCGAGCCTGGCGAATCTCCGCAACACGCTGCGCTGCGCGAAGCGACCGAGGAGACCGGTCTCACCGGGCTGAAGATCGTTTCCTTTCTGGGTTCATTCAAGCGGGATTTGCGCCCGATCGGGCGCAACGAGATGATCACCGCCTGGTATTTTCATTTGAGTGCAGACGATACGGCGCCAGAACGGTGGAGGCACGCCGAACTCGACCCGCATGAGGGAACAGGCGCCGTACTCTTCGAGCTGTCCTGGGTTCCCCTCGATGCGCTTCCGAAGCTGGGTGGTATCGACAGCGAAATGCTGCCTCAGCTTGCCGAATCCCTCGCCCGAAACCGCGCTTGACGCACGACCCAACCGGTGATCAGTGCAAAGCGTGTCCTTCCTCGAAAGATCCGCCGGCATGATCGGATGACACGCGGAAACCCTCGTCGACAACGGCGCAACGTGACGACGAGCCAAGAGGACAGACCGTCCGTGGTCTGTGCCTTCAGTGCACTTCAAAATCATTGCTGAAGATGCGATCCGCACGCATGCGCTGGACGATGGCGCTGGAAGAATCGCCGTCGTAGTTGCGTGTGACACCGGTTACCGTATAGCGGCGGGTTGCAAAATCGCCGACCAGTGCCGAGAAGCCTGCATCTTCCGGAAACTGGCCGCCGGTGTGGGTGAATTCCTGGGCCTGCACGATCCATCCCATGTGCTCGGTATCAGCCAGGGCGAGGAAGCCATTGGTGCCGGTATAGGGCTCACTGGTGGATTGGGTGCCGACTATTGCAAGGTAGCGATCCGCCGACACGTAGTCTTGTGCCAGCATCATGTCACTGGCCTGCATCGAGGTCGCCTGTGAGCACACATTCGGATCGGCATTGGAGCCGCCACCTTTGACAAACGTCCGCGTATCCAGCGCACCGTTCTCGGAAGAAAACTGAAAGACACTGAAGCCGTTGCCGCAGGGGCGCGCATGCGCGTCGAGCACGTAGAGCTGGTCATTTTCGCGAACTGGCGCACGCAGCTTGCTGCGAAAGGCCAGACCGCGCACCTTGTCGTCGGTGTTGGTAAATCCGTCCTTGACCGGATAGTGCGAATCGCTGGTGCCGTCATACGGATTGAAATGCATGATGAAAAAATCACCTTCACTGCCAGACAGACCCTGATCGTTGGTGAATTCCCCGGCAACAAATATCGACGCCGGTGCGTTATAGCTGATCAATCCTCGCTCGGCGCGCAACACGCAGTTAATCGGCAACTCGCCAAAACCACCGAAGAAGTGCTTGCAGCCTGGAAGCACGCGCACTTCCCTGCCCGAGGCGGCCCAGCTGGTGTCAAGCACCGGAATTCGATTCGGTGGCGCCAGCGTGTAGCGCGACATGATCACCTGCGTATCGGTCGAACTGGCCAGATACATCCAGTCGTTGAACAGGATGATGGCGGCGCCGGTGTCATCCATGTTGGCTGTCGCCATATTGGTCACAATGCCCTTGTACGCACCATCCGAACCAAACGTCACCAGGATCGAGTCGGTTCTGGCGGCATTGCCCGGTTCCTGCGAATCGATCAGGACATGGATATCGCCGTACGAACCAATCCTGACCGCACGCACCTCCCGGATGCGCAGGTTCTCGGGCTGGGTAATCGGTTGCACCAGCAGGTATTGATGCGAATCATCGGTGTAGCCGGCCGTGGGATTTGACCAGGTCAGGCGCTGACCGCTGGCGCTGTAGCGCGCCACCACCAGGTAATTCAGGTCACCAAAAAAGCTCACGGTCGCCATGCCGGCGACAACCGTGCTGCCATCCTCATCGAGATCCATGCGCTGCCCCGACGCCCGCGGCGGTGCCGAAGGCGCAAGGTTCACCAGGGTATCCCGCACCGTGCCATTGATGCCAAAGCTCAGATCGGCGGCATAAGGCTCGTTGACGTCAACGGCTTGCGCACTGCCACCCATCGCGAACATCAAGGCCATGCCGGCCCACCACACTCTTTCAATCTGCATGTCTGCCACTTCCTGCTTGAGCGGCCGGGTTGCCCGGGCCTGACGAAAATCCTGCTTGTGGAAGCAACACACGTTTTGGCGCAAGAACATGACATGGCCACTCTGACAGCCTGTCGAACCCTACTCGGCCGGGCTGCCAGCAAGGCATTCGGCCGTCATTTCGACTTGCCCGACGGCGTGAATCAATCTCGATCCAAGCCAAGCAAGGCGGCAGCCTGAGTCAGGAGAATTCCCTGGGTATTCAATGCCGCAGCATTCATTCGAATCCATTGTAGAAAATGCGATCGCTTTGCAGGATTACGCGCATGACCGAACCGTACCGCGCTGCGCCGTCGTCACTGTCGTACATGTAGCCGGCGAAGATGAGCTTGCCGTCGGATGTGAGAGCCATGCTGTTGACGCGGTTGTCGCGATCGTTGCCATTGCCGAAATGCCCATAGCCGTTGCGCCCGGGCAGGCTTGCCGACAAGCCGCCAAAGCTCGCATCGGCAGCCAGGTTCGGCGTCATCCGCATGATCGCGGCGTCGCCGTAGGTGAACGAAGAGACGGCATATCCACCACCGAGTAGCAGGCCGCCATCCGGCTGGACGAGAATGCTGTCGGCATAGGCGCCGGGACTCGGAACGGGCACGCCCGGGAGCTGCATGTCATAGGTTGCGGTGTGCGCGCTTGTGCGGTCGAGTCGTGCCGCGAGAATCACCGGCTGACTGCCATCGGCGTTCGCCCGATAACCCGCGACGACTAGGGATTCGACACCCAGTGCGCCCTCGATCGGCGCATGCACAATCGCATTCGCGACCGTTTTGTAGCCAGGCCCGAAACTGATCAATGAACGGGAATTGTTGGCATAGCCGGCGTTGAGGCCCCAAGCGAAGGTTCCGCCAATATTGCCGATCATGGTGTGCTTGACCACGGCGGTATCGCCGCAGCCGCGCAGCACGATGGGGACGGCGACGCCGATGCCGGCGGGAAGCGTTGTCAGGTCGGCAACGTCCATATCGCCGCCATTGGGGCACAGATCCGAGACGATGCGCAGCATGCGCCACTCGGTTGGCAGGCCGACATCGCCACCCACAACATTGCCGCACACCGGACTTCCGGAGCAGATCAAGCCTGTGGTTGCATTCATCAGCATTGCGCCGAGCGAATGGTTGCCAACGAGTCCATCCCGCACGTTGCCAGCGATGACCAGATCTGGGATCAAATAGGCAAGCGTCTTGCCCTCGTCCGACGGCAAGCCGCCACGGTGCAGCCTGCGCAGGCCGTCGCTGCCAAACCCGTTCGCCGGCATGCCGTTTGGGGTGACCTTCCAGACTGCCATGTCGCTGCTGCCGTCGGGATTGTCGATCGTGCCGATGATGGCCACCGACTCATCGGGCAACAGCAACGCATCACTGCCGCGCCAGGAATAGTCTTCACCGACGTGGATCACCGCACGGCCGCCGCTGCCATACGTGGCATCCAGTTGACCGTTTGCACCGATGCGCACGATAGTGATTACAAAGGGCGCGCTGATCGGCAGGTCGTACGGGGTCGCCGCGTTCGCAAGCACCAGCGACCGACCATCGTTCATGGCCAGTATCTTGAAAGGTGCCACGTAGGACCAGGCAGGTACCCCGGGTGTCAACGCGGGATCGGTCGAGATGATCGGGAAGCTCATCTTGCCGCTGGCGAGGTCGCCGAAGCTGGTATCGAGCTCGCCGGCTGCCCGGACTGCGCCACTACCGCCAGCGAATAGACAGGCGCAAGCCAGGACTCGAAAAGAAACGCTCGCGAACAGCGACATGCTCGGACTCCTCGGGGTGCGTGGGCTACGCGCTCTGCCGTGGACGTACGTCATCCCGGCGCGCAACTGACATCCACGCGGCATGTCGACCTGGGCCTCCTTCATTGATCAAAGCCGTGCGTGAAGATCACGTCGCTGACGAACTCGCTGCTGTTGCCATCCGCATCGGTAGTCGAAAGCACCAGCGCCGAAGTCAGGGCCTCGGCTGGAAAGGTGACGGTCTGAACCTGCTGTGCATCGACGGCAGCGATGCTCGTGCTGAGGATGAGTGACTCGGACTGGCCACCCCGGCCTGTCGCGATATCCACGCGCAACGGGTAGGCGGCGTTCGCCAGGGCCGTATCGACCCGAAAACTCAGCTGCAGGTCAAGACCGCCGTTAAGTGGAATCAGATCGAGAATCTGCGGATTGTTCTGCAGGCGATTGCCGCCGGTTCCAGGATCATTCCCATCCGGATCGTCAACGTCATTGGGCGTTGCACCATCAGCATTGCTGGAACTCGACAGGTCAACCGCAATGCGGTTCGAATGAAAGCGGTTGCCGAGAATGCTCGCGCCGGTGCAAGAGGCGACCTGTACTCCGGCCGCAGCGCCGAAAGCGATCAGGTTACCCTCGCCCGCCGCATCACCACCGAAGCTTACCTTGCAGTTGCCGAGCTTGAACACAAAGATGGTCGACTGGGGCTGGCCAGGCGACTCGGGAAACGCGCCATTCGGCAAAGGCAAAGTGCCACTCCAGTCCGTGCCGAAATAGTTTCCGATAATGCGCAAGGATTCGCCTGACGGCGTTGAACCACTCGAGGTCAAGTAAATCGCGCTATTCTCGTTTCCGGAGAACAGGTTGCGCGCAGTCGGCGTGTTGCCGCCGATCGCCGCGTCAGTGATCGGATCATTCACAAGGATTCCATAATCCTGGCCCGGCAAAGCCGTCGTCCCATCGGCACTGGTGCCGATCAGGTTTCCTTGCAGCGTCAGGCCGGGCGAGCTCCCGCTGAACAGCAACAAGATGCCGATGGACTTGTTTCCCGAGATGACGTTGCGCGCAGCCGACACTGTTCCACCAAGGGTGAGGGGTTGGCTCGCGCGAACACCCGCGTACTCGTTGGGGCTGGCGACTGTGCCGGTAATGTCGGTTCCGATGAAACAGCCTTCGACGGCCTTGTTTGCGCCGCTGAGATCCAGGCCGACGGAAAAACTGCCGATTGCGAGTCCCCTCACGCGGAACGCAGAGCTTGAATAGTCCGCAGTGAGGCCGGTGAAGCTGTTCGTCCCTGGCCCGCGAAGCTCGATCTTGAGCACAGCATTGCTGCCCCCATCGTCCGGCGAGTTGGTGTTTTCAACTGCTCCTGGTTGGCTGTAGCCGTCGATGACAAGATCATCCTCGATCATTGGATAGGCGCTCAGCGGGGCGAATCGCCAATGCTGTGTCGCCACTTGGTAGCCCACGTCGCCGACCGGTATCGCGAAATTGATCGTGTCTGCGCCAGCGTTGGCGTTGGCCGCATTGATCGCGCCGCGCAAGGAGCAATTGGCGTTCCCCGGGTCGCTGTCGCAAACCGCGAATACCGCGCTGCCATCGTCGCTGGTCGTATCCACGAGCAGGCTGGCGGCAACGGCGCTGCGACCCATCACTGCCAGTGAAACCACAAAAAAGAGCCGACTGAAGGCGAGGCTCCGTCGGCCGCCCAGGTCGCGATGATTCGGCATATCGGTACTCCCGTTGCAATTCGAGTTGCTGCACATACGCCGAAACCCGGCGGCGCCTGACATGCGTCGCCAATAGACGGCTTGATCCAGCGCATGATCGCCGAACGGGCATTCTGGCCCGACGCGTGTTGGGCTAGACTGGTGCGCATGGCCGGAGATCACGCAGCGTGGCAATCGACGACACTGACGTGACCCGGCTGCTGCGAGAATGGCAAGAAGGCGATCAAGCCTCGCTCGACGCTCTGCTTCCACACGTTTACGGCGAACTGCGTCGAATCGCCGTGTGCGAACTGCGTGCGAATCGCGGCCATGAGACCTTGCAGCCGACGGCGCTGGTCAACGATGTGTTCGTGCGACTGCTCGGCGCGCGGTTCCTGAACATCAGCAACGGCAAGCATCTGTTCACGACGGCGGCGAAACTCATGCGCCAGATCCTGATCGATCGCGCGCGAACCCAGAATCGCGAGAAGCGCGGTGGCGGGCATTGGCATCGAGTCGAATTCATCGAGGCGATGGCCCTGCCGATTGAACACAACACCGACCTGCCCGCGCTGGGCCAGGCTCTCGACGCGCTGGCCAAACTCGACCCCCGCATGGCGCAGATCGTCGAACTTCGCTACTTCACCGGCCTTGAGGTCAGCGATGTCGCACGACTGCTCGAACTGGACGAGCGCACGGTGTATCGCGACTGGGCAATGGCCCGCGCCTGGCTGCGGCAACGCCTCGATGTTTAGGGCAACGAATTTCCCGCCGCACAATTGTCAGTCTCGGAGAGTCTGCCGATGATCGGTCATCAGGATGCAGTCGACGCATTCGACGCCCTGCGCAAGGAGTTCCACAAGGTCGCGGAATTGCCGATCGATTCCCGCAGCTCCTATCTCGATGCGCTGCAAAAGTCCGATGCGCACTTGCACCAACGCGTTCTCGGTTTGCTCGCACACATGATGGAGGCCGACCTGTTGCCAGCGACCGGCGAGGCGGCGCCGGTCATCGTCGGGCCGTTCAAGTTGCTGCGAAGCATCGGGCGCGGCGGCATGGGTGAAGTCTTTCTCGCGGAACGCTGCAGCGGCGGATTTGAACAGCGGGTGGCCCTCAAGCGTGTACGCCATGGCGCTCTTTCGTCGGGACTGGTTGAGCGGTTCTTGCGCGAACGCCAGTTGCTCGCGCGCCTGTCGCATCCAAACATCGCGCGCCTGATCGACGGTGGGGTAGACGACGACGGGCAACCATGGCTCGCGATGGAATTCATCGATGGAGAGCGCATCACGGATTGGGTGCAAACAAGGCAGCTGGACGTTTACGCGCGTGTCGCACTTCTGCGCCGTATTGGCGCTGCAGTCGCCTTCGCGCACAGCCATCTCATCGTCCACAGGGACATCAAGCCCGCGAACATCCTGGTGGGCGTCGACGGCGAGCCAAAGTTGCTCGACTTCGGCATTGCAAAGCTGCTGGACGACAGCGACGTCGACGCAACGCAGACCGGTGCCCGCGCCTTGACGGTGCGGTACGCAGCACCGGAGCAGATCAGCGGCGATCGCACCACCACGACCACCGACGTATATGCGATGGGTGTGCTTCTGTTCGAGCTGACGAGCGGCCACTCGCCTTACGCGGCGGCCGAATCCGGCCGTAGCAGTTGGAGTCAGTCGGTGCTCACGGAGAACGCGCAAACTCTGAGCCAGGCTGCCGGGATGGTGAGCAGGCGCAAACCGCTTTTCGGCGACCTGGATCGAATCGTCCGGAAAGCAATGACGAAGGAGCCACAGGAACGCTATCCCAGCGTGCTCGCCCTGAACGACGACCTTGCCGACTGGCTGGCGGATCGAGCACTTCGTAGCGGAATCGGCGGTACGCGCGCGCGCAGCCGCCAGTTGCTGAAGCAGTATCGATGGCCGTTGGCGCTCGCTGCCAGCGCGATGCTGGCGTTGACGGTCGGATTGCTTCTGGCACTTCGCGAGGGTCGCATTGCCGAACACCAGACGCGCAGTGCGCAGGCCAACCTCTCGGCGATGCTCGGCGTGCTGGGTGGCGCCAATAGACGCGATTATCTGGGCCGCGAGCCTGCAGCCAGTGAGTTCCTCGTCATGGCCGCAGGTCGCTTGCAGCACGATTTCGGGGACGATCCGGCACTGATCCGCGACGCACTGGGCGAAATCGGGCACGGCCTCATCAACATGGGACACGAGGTCGAAGCCGAGCCGATACTCGTGGCAGCCATCGACGCGACTGAGCGGATGCCGGACACAGACGCCGATGCGCAGGTCGGGCTCTACAAGCTATTGGTGATTACCCAGATTGCACCGGAAGCGAGGGTTCGGGCTGAGGTTTCGGCACAGCGCATCTCCGAGCTCGCAGCGCTGGCAAGTCCGGATATCGCCATCGATGCACTGTCCTCTGCTGCTGGAATATTATCCATACACGGATTGTTTGACTTGTGTACATCCATGTACGACCGGGCGGATACCTTGATGGCGCGGGCCCATGACCTGCGACCCTCGGCGGAAGAGAACTTCTGGCGCCAGCGCGGCTGGGTTGCATGGCGCGCATACCATCTCGACGCGGCGCTGAGCTATCTTTCACGTTCGGCCACGCTGATGGTTGAGCATCCAGCCGAGTTTTCTGCCCTGCGCAAGGCTGAAACGCAATTGCTGCTGGCCGACGTGGAGCTTGCACGCGGCAACGCGGACGCAGCTCAGACCCACCTCTTCGCTGCGCGGCCGACTATCGAGCATGAGTACCCCGAGGATCATTCCGAGCGCGCCTCGCTGCACCTCCAAACTGCAAGGCTGGTTCTCCTGAAACAGGATTCGGCCACCGCATTGAATGAAGCCGATGCCGCCCTTCGGATTCTTGACAAGCACCACGACGAACCCATCATGAGTGAGATTGCGGCCCTGTGGTTGCGTGCAGAAAGCTTGTCAGCGCAGCAGGATTGCGCCGCCGCATACGTCGCCGCCGCAAGTGCGCGGGCACTGATGGAGCGCGAACCGCAGGCGGTTTCATTGCCGCGAGACGCCAACTACGCAGAGCAAGGCGAGCGTGCGGTAATCCAGCGGTGCGCGCAATCGATCCCGGACGTATTGGGGGACGCACATTGATTGAGCACGCAGATTGCATGATTCAGTCCTTACCCCGGCTGGAGTAGGAATTGTTGCGCCGAATGCATGCTCTTCATGTGCCGAATCAGCAGAGATATGGACGAACGTTCGCAGACCGTGTTGAAGCGCAATCGCCTGCTCGGCCTGGGCCTTTTGCTGGCATGTAGCGCGGGCCATTCCGAAGTCCCGGCGATCGAATTCACTCCACAGCAATTGTTCGCGGGTCGCAGCGAAGGCAACGGTTCACTGACATTCGTGTTTGGCAGACCACGGATTTTTCATGTCGAAAGTTACGGAATCAGACGCCCTGATGGCAGTTTCCGACTTGACCAGACGATTACATTCGCCGGGCGACCATCGACGAACCGATACTGGATCATCCGGCCCGAAAGCCCGAATGCATACGCAGGAACATTGAGCGGTGCCGCCGGCGAAGTGAGCGCGCGAACCGATGGCGATCGCCTGATCTTGCGCTATCGCCTCAAGGGACTGTTCGTCATGCGGCAGACACTGGAACTGATGGCGGACGGCAAGACAATCGACAATTCAGCCAGGATCACCCTGCTCGGGGTCCCAATCGGATGGCTGCATGAGACCATCCTTCGCTCCGAGCCGACCACGCAGCACGCGTCTGACCCAAGGAATTGAGCGTGTCGGCGTCGTAGCGCTCGCGACTGGGCGTTACGAGTCTGTCGGCCACCAGATCGCTTGAATCCTCGAATGCCGAAGGCACTTGTCAATCCAGATTAATGTACGTACATTAGTACGTATGAACGAAATCGAGCTGACCGACAACCAACGCCGTGTGCTGGAATTCATCCAGTCACACATGGCCGACCTGGGTCGTGCACCGACCCTGCGCGAGATCGCCGATGCGCTGGGATTCGCCCGCCACAGTTCGGCCCAGGACTACGTCAAGGCGCTGGAGCGAAAGGGTGCGCTAGAACGCATCCCGCATCGCGGTCTGCGCCTCAACCATCGCCCAAGGACGCCGGCGGCCGTGATGCTGCCCCTCGTCGGCCGCGTGGCCGCCGGCAGTCCGATCCTCGCCACCGAGAACATCGAAGGCGAGTTCGGCATCGATGCCAGCCTGTTCCGCCCGCGCCCGGATTACTTCCTGCGCGTGGTCGGTCTGAGCATGCGCGATGCCGGCATCCTCGATGGCGATCTGGCCGCGATCCACCGCACCGACAGCGCCGATGACGGTCGCATCGTGGTGGCCCGCGTCGACGACGAGGTCACCCTGAAAACCCTTGAGCGCAAGCGCGGACGGATTCGCCTGCTTCCCAGCAATCCCGACTTTTCGCCGATCGAGGTGGATCCCGAACGCGAGACCTTCGCCATCGAAGGGCTTTATGTCGGCATGATCCGGAGAACCTGATGTCCGCCGTCCTCGCCCCATCCCTGCTCCCCCCTTCGGCGAGTCTGCGCCCGTCAACGCTCAGTGAGGTACTCGGCCATCCCGGCATCTGGCGCGGTGGTGCCGAACCGGCCTCACCCATACGCACCCAGGCCAGTGGCAATGCCTCACTCGATGCCTTGTTGCCGGGAGGCGGCTGGCCGATCGGCTCGCTGATTGAAATCCTCATCGAGAATGACGGCCTCGGCGAACTGGGACTGGTGCTCCCGGCATTGGCGGCATTGACCCGTAGCCGGCGCCGCGTGGCCATCATCGCCCCGCCCTACCTGCCCTATCCTCCAGCGCTGGCGGCAGCGGGCATCGATCTCGATCATCTCGTGCAGATCGATGCCGATGTCGCCGACTCGCACTGGAGCGCCGAGCAATGCCTGCGTGCCGGTTGTTGCGCGGCCGTCTTGCACTGGCTGCCGAATGCCGATTACCGCCAGTTGCGCCGACTGCAACTGGCCGCTGAAACCGGTGGTGCCCTGGCTTTTGTCTTCCGCCCCGCGCAGGCCATGAATCAATCCAGCCCGGCCGCACTCCGCCTTGGAGTTTTCAATTCAAAAACAGGATCTTGCATTGAAGTCTTGAAGTGCCGCGGCATCATGGATGGGCGCTTGAAACGGCGCCTGCCGCTGCACCCGGAGAGTGCTCAGGCAACCTGCCCCACCGACCACTCACGCTCCTTCCGACAGCCGACACGGCTTCTGGAAAACCCGGCAATTCAGTAGCAGCCACCAGGTGCGGGGGTTTGCCTGGTATCACGGCACCAGGCAATGCCGTGAAGGCAACCCGTGCATGGCCTGAATCCGCCTGAAATCCGTGTCGCAAATCGATGTTTCATCCGCCAAAGGCAGAAGCGACGCGGCACCATCACCCCGTTGAAGCAACCTGGCACCGCGCGTCGCGCTGATGCCGACTCAATCAAGACGATCCGCGCTGCTGGTATCTGCGCACGACATAGTCTTCCACGACCTCGATGAAATCACTGGCGATGGTCTCGCCGCGCAAGGTCATCGCCTTCTGTCCATCGATGAATACGGGTGCGGCTGGCGACTCGCCCGTTCCGGGCAGCGAGATGCCGATATCGGCATGTTTCGACTCGCCAGGTCCGTTGACGATGCAGCCCATGACGGCGAGCGTCATGTTCTCGACCCCGTCGTACTTGATCCGCCATTCGGGCATCTTCGCCCTGACGTGCTCCTGCACCGACTTCGCCAGTTCCTGAAACAGCGTGCTGGTCGTGCGTCCACATCCCGGGCACGCCGTGACCATCGGCGTGAAGGCGCGCAGACCCATCGTCTGCAGCAACTCCTGGGCAACGATCACTTCACGCGTGCGTGATTCCTCCGGTTCCGGAGTCAGTGAGATGCGGATCGTGTCGCCGATGCCTTCCTGCAGCAGCACCGACAGCGCGGCGGTCGAGGCGACAATGCCCTTGGATCCCATGCCTGCTTCGGTCAGGCCGAGATGCAGGGCGTAATCGCAGCGCGCGGCGAGATCCCGATAGACGGCGATCAACTCCTGCACGCCGGACACCTTGCACGAGAGGATGATCTGGTCGCGGGCCATGCCCAGCTGCTCGGCACGCGCAGCGGAATCAAGCGCCGAGCGGATCAAGGCCTCGCGGGCGACACGTGCCGCGGCCCAGGGTTCGCTGCGCGCATGGTTTTCATCCATCAGCGTCGCCACCATGTTCTGATCAAGCGAGCCCCAGTTCGCGCCAATGCGGACCGGCTTGGCGTAGCGCAATGCGGTTTCGATGATCGCCGCGAACTGGCTGTCCTTCTTGCGTCCGAAGCCGACGTTGCCCGGGTTGATCCGGTATTTCGCCAGCGCCTCGGCAGCGGCAGGCTCATCGGCGAGCAACTGATGTCCGTTGTAATGAAAGTCGCCGATCAGGGGGACATTCATGCCCATCATCGCCAGGCGATCACGGATCTTCGGCAGCGCAGCGGCGGCCTCGGCATTGTTGACCGTCAGGCGGACAAGTTCGGAGCCGCTGCGCGAGAGCTCGGCAACCTGACGTGTGGTCGAGAGCACATCCGCGGTATCGGTATTGGTCATCGACTGCACGACCACCGGGGCGGAACTGCCGACCATCACGTCACCAATGCGGACTCCAACGCTGTCGCGCCGCAGCCTGACGCCATCAGCGCTATCAGAAGAACTACTCATCTGCGGGTGGGATCACGATTCATCCGGAAGCTCGGAATCGTCAATTATGCCGTATCCCCGTCCGCCGCAGAGATTCGGAGAGTCGGATCGCGGGGCCATCATCGGCGCTGCTGCACACTGGATGCGTCCACTCACGCGAGAGCAGGTTTGGCTAAGCCGGCTCGCTCCCGGTGACGCTTTCCACATTCTCGGCGGAAAGCCCTTCGTCCGGCAGCTCGAGGGCCGGCAAGGTGTAACGCAGATACGCGCCGGCGGACTCCATCAAGCCCGCGCCGGACACATCGAGCGAACACGCCGAAGATGGCCAACGGTGCGGATCTTCCGGCAGGGTCATGCGGATGGGTCTTGCATCCCGTTCGAACAAGCCAGGCGCGAGCAAGGAGCTGTAAATGGCCGTGTCGTCCGATCGGATCGGCGAAAGCAGGATACCGCGCCGATCGTTGATCGGGTTGCCAGTGGAATCGAGCGCGCTGATGCCGATTGCCAGTGATCGCCGTGCGAGCAGGGAAATGCCGGCATCAATGCGAGCCTCGTCATCAACGCGCATCCAGCGGATCACGCCGACCATCCAGTCGGGCGGCAATCCACCACTTTCCGGCAAAGCCAGACCGACCAGTTCGCCGACCTTGGCCTTGACCGCCTCACCCGAACCCCGGCGTTCCCAAAGCAGACGGTAGCCGCCCAAGCCCTGATCGATGATCCGGGCGGGACACGCGTGGGCACGCAGGTTTTCGCCACTGCCGTGCACCCACGCTGCGGCCGCATCGTTGCCGGACATCTGGATCGTCGTGCCGCGAATACGACGCAGAAAGGTCTCGAAATCCGTGTTCCCCGCGAGCATGAAATGCAGATCATGCAAACCAATCACGCTTTGCAGCTCGTATCCCCCGGGCAAGCGAATATTGCCTCGCTCACCACCCGAACTCCAGCCATCAACGAGACGTTGGGTCAGGTCGATATCGACCTGGATCGGTGGTCCGCCACGCATGCGGAATGTCACCACACGAACTCCCGGCGGCAAACTCGCGATCTGTGACTCGACGTGCTCAAGCACCTTGGCCAGGCTGACCGACATCAGTGCATCGTTGCCAGGCTCGCGCTCTTCAGGCAGATAGCCGGGCCCCGAATCGTTGTCCGCGTTGACCGCATACGCCGCCGTGCTACTTGCGCCACCCGCGCCGAACTCGCAATAAGGTGCGAAAGCACAGGTCAGCGAAATCACCTCGATCAGCTCACGCTGGGTGAAGTGGTAGGGGTTGGCCAAGGCCAGCAACAAGGCATGCGCATACGCTGTCAGCGCAGAAATCGGCGCACCGGCAAGCAAGTCATCGACCGCACGGTGATCAAGGCCGAGCGAGGCGATGAAGCGATAAGTGTCATGCAAATCCTGCCACGCACCAGGCGGCGGCGTGCGATAGAGCAGATAGGCGCGATGCAGACGCGCACCGCCGTGGACAAGCGCACGAACCGCTGCGGTAGCCACCTGTTTGCGCCTCAACATCGGCGCACTGCCATTCGGCGCACAGAAATCGTACAAAGCAATCCGATACCCGCGCGCAAGTTCATTCTGGAATTTTTGCGCAAGCGTGCCGAGTTCTGTTCGCTGTGGCGGCAACGGGAAACTCGCGCCGATGATCTGCTTTTCGACCAGGCTGGCCAGTTGATTGACCGGCCCGCGCAGGATCTCCAGAGCCTCCAGCCTTTCGGCCGGCGCCGTGCGCATTCTGTTCATGGCGCGCAAAGCCTCGACAAGCATGCGTGCGGTTGCCGAAAAATTCGCCAACGGCAGGGCATCGACCCAGGCCCGAACGGCACGCGCCTCGGTATTGAAATCACCGGCCCTGGACATACGCCGGTCGGGCAGGTCGCGCAGCAGACGTCGATGAAGTTCACTCATGGTTGCAGATCGTCTTGCCGGAGAAGATGGGTGCCAGCTTAACTTAGCAAATATCGAGCCACACAATCAGGCTGATCCGGAATCGATGCGCACTCTCGATACGCCTGTCAGCGGGCGCGATTCAAGGCGCCGGTCAGCAATCGTGCGAGCAGGCGCTCCTTGAGCGATTCCGGCTTGGCCAGTCCCATGCGGGCGAGCGCTTCGCGGTCTTCGACTCCGGGCGCAACGACCGCCGAGGCGATCCGATGCCATGCCGAGGCTCTGGCCGTGGCCGCCTTCAACCAGCCGAGTCCCGCCAGCAGACGCAACTCGACCTCGTTGAAATCACTGCCGAATGGATAGTCCGTCAGCAAACCAACGCTTCTTGCCGGTTTGAGACGGGCACGCAGTTGCGTCGCCGTATTGGCAGCCCAGGCGGATGGAATCACGAAATCCGCCGGCAGCTTGCTGGCCCGGATCGCCTCGTCGACGAGCTGTCGGTGGAATTGCGCATCGCTGATCGAAATCATCGCCGTCGCACACTCCTCGTCGGTCTTGCCGCGTAGATCAGCGATGCCGTACTCGGTGACATAGATATCGCGCAGGGCCCGCGGAATCGTCGTATGACCATAATTCCAGCGAATGTTCGAGCTTGGCTCGCCATTGACTGTCCGCGTCGAGCGCAGCATCAGGATCGAACGCCCGTCGACGAGCGCATTGGCAAGGGCGACAAAATTGTACTGGCCGCCGACGCCGCTGACGATACGACCATCCTCGAGTGCGTCCGAGGCGGCTGCGCCGAGCGCCGTGGCCAGCATGCAGGTGTTGAAGAAGCGCGCATTGCGTCGTTGCAGGACGGCCAGTCGCTCGTGCCCGAGTTGCAGGCGGTTGACCTCGGAAATCCGGCTCATCTCGAGCCCGGCGTAGTCTTCATCAACGAGATTCGACAGCCAGTCGTACAAGGCATGCGTGCCCAGGCAGAAGCCGCCCTGCAGGTAGCAACCGCCACGCAAGGAACGGCCATCGATGAACGTGTCCATGACATCAAGGACACGCTCGTCGTCAAGATCGTTGATCAGCTGCGTGCCATCCGCCAGATGCAGCAGACCCTCGCGCAACTCGGTGCGGACATCGAGAATGCCGAGCTGAACCAGCTTGTGCAGCGATTTCGCATCCAGGCGAGCCGGCAGAACATCAAAGGCGCGCAGCGTACGCGCATCACCCTTGCGCAGGGTTTCGCCGATCGCGCCGACATCAAGCGCCTCCTGCACCGGCAGATGCTGGTAGACACGGCGTACGAGGATGCCGTGGCGGCGCAGATGCATGAAGCCGTCCATGACCATCTCGCTCGATCCGTGCAGCCCGCTTGCAAACGGAGCCAGACCGCCAACCCGTGCGGACAGGTCGCGCGAACCCTGGTTGACGTCCAGTGATTCGATCAACCGCCGATACTCATCGTTGCGTTCATGGCGAAGAATCAAGGCGGCGACCAGGGCATCGGACAAGGCCCCGATGCCGATTTGCAGGGTGCCGGCATCGCACACGAGCGTGCTCGCATGCAGGCCGATCGCATGTTCGGTGTCATCGACGCTGCCACGCGGCAAGGCAAACAGGGGTTGTCGCTGTTTCGTGCACAGGACGATGTCGAAAAGCGTGTCACCTGCGCCGACATCCGCATCGCCACCGAGAAACGGCAAATCGTCGTTGACCACACCAATCGTCAACGGCGTGCGCAGGCCGGCCTCACGCATGTAATCGATCAGGTCAAGCGTGACATCGGGATTGCAACCAAGGCTGTATCGGACTTGTTCGCCGTGGCCTCGTCGGGCCACGAGCTGGGCGATCACGTTGATGCCCGCGTTGACCAGGTCGCGTGCGACGGCCGTGTAGTTGAGACTGACGTAATCGCGCTGCGCCTGAGCTGAATGCAGCATCGCACCCGACTGGAAGTAGAACTCGTGGACACGAATGTTCGCCGGCAGCTCATCCCGGCGCATGGCCTCGACATAGTCGAGGTTCGGATACTCCTCGCCAAACTGACGCCGGAGGAACGGCTCGGCGAATCGCCGCTCGATGTCACTGCCCGGCTTCGGCACGGCCAGAGACAGTGCCGTGTGGATGGTCAGGTAACGCGAAGGCTCGGCCGCGATGCGTCGGTACAAGGCATTGACCAGGTGATTCGGCTTGCCGAGCCCGAGCGGGATGGCGAGCACGACATGGCTTCCACACGCTTCGAGAATGCGTTCCACACACTCTGCGATGTCATCCAACTGGCTGATCCGGCGCATGCAGGCTCCCATCGGGTTCGTCGGTATCCTACTGCGAAGCACGGACGGTGACGGCTGATTCCCCATGTCAGCACCCAGCTTGGGTATGATTCCCGGCAAGGGGTGCGACAAAATGTCCGAGCGTTTCAAAATTGCGATCGTGGGATCCGGGCCGGGCGGCCTGTCGGCGGCGGCGCGCGCGGCCGAGCGCAGCGAGTTGCATGTGCTGCTTGAAGCCGAGGCACATCTGTCCAACACCATCCATCTCTACCAGAAAGGCAAGTACGTGATGGACGAGCCCGGCATCCTGCCGTTGCGTTCGCCGATCCCGTTCGAGGCCGGTCTGCGCGAGACCATTCTGGATCGGTGGAACGAGAGCAGCGCACGACTCAAGGTCAACGTCCGCCATCGCCACGAAGTCACTGCAATCAGTCGGCGTGATGACGGGATTTTCCAGATCCGCTGCACAAACGGAAACAGCTTCGAGGCCGAGGCGGTCGTGCTCGGCATTGGCCTGCAGGGCAACCTGCGCAAGCTCGGCGTTCCCGGCGAGGATCTTCCGTTCGTCCAGTACCAGCTCGATGATCCGGATGCGTACGAGGGCGAAACCATCGTCGTCGTGGGTGCCGGCGACGCGGCGATCGAGAATGCGATCGCCCTGGCCAGACAGAACAATGTCGTCATCATCAATCGCAAGGACGAATTCGGACGTGCCAAGAAAGGCAATGAAAGCGCCATCCTCAAGGCCATCGATGACGGACTGATCGAGTGCTATTACAACTCGGCGCCGGAAAAGGTCGAAGCACTCAGCGCCGGACGAAAACCCGGACGGATGATCCTCAACACGGCGAATGGCCGTGCCCAGATCCTGCTCGATCGCGTCATCGCACGCCTCGGTGCCACCGCACCGCGCGGCTTCGTCGAAGCCTGTGGCGTGGTCTTTCCAAACAAGGATCCGGCCTCGGTGCCGGCGATCAGCGCGCAATACGAATCAAATGTGAAGGGCCTCTACATCGTCGGTGCGCTCGGTGGCTATCCGCTGATCAAGCAGGCAATGAACCAGGGCTACGAGGTCATCGAGTACATCACCGGTACCGCCGTCGAACCCGCCGATGCGCCGCTGCTAAAGGCCAAGTTCAGCAACCTCAAGGGTGTTGCCAGCGTCGAACAGGTGCTCGCCCAGATCCAGAAAAACGTGCCGGTACTCTCGCACATCACGCCATTGCAGATGCGCGAGTTCATGCTCGATTCGGATATCCGCACGCCGGCCGAAGGCGCGGTCATCTTCGAACGCAACGACTACACCAACAGCTTCTATTCAATCGTCGAGGGCGAGGTTCGTATTGCCGTCGAAGGCAAGGCCAGCCCGATCGTGCTGCGCCGCGGTGATTTCTTTGGCGAGATGAGCCTGATCTCCGGACGGCGGCGCTCGGCCACCGTGCTCGCCGGTTCCAACTGCGTGCTGGTCGAGACACCGCGACGCTCGATGAATCGCCTGATCAATTCGGTCGAAGCCGTGAAGGCCGAGATCGACCGCCTGTTCATCATCCGCGCGATCCAGTCACGATTCGCCGCCGAGGCGAATGCCGCCCAGCTTGCCGAAATGGCCGCACATGCGACCTTGCAGCGATTCAAGGCGGGTGACTATGTCTTCCAGGAAGGTGATGAGGGCGACTGCCTGCATCTGGTCCGGGTCGGATCCTTGACCATTTCGCGCAACATCGGCGGCAAGGAGATCGTGCTGACCTATGTCGCCGCCGGCAATTACGTCGGTGAAATGGCGCTGATGGGCGAAGCGCATCGTTCGGCCAGCGCGCGCGCGGCGATCGCCACCGAAACGATCCGCCTCGACGGCGCCGCATTCAAGCGATCGATCAGCCAGATTCCCGCACTCAAGCTGCGCCTGCAAAAGGAGTTCAAGGAGCGCACATCCGCCAATCTGGCCATGCAGGCGATGCCCGGAGGCGGCGACATCATTTCGTTCCTGATGGCCCAGGGCGCCGGCGAGGCAACCGACATCCTGCTCATCGACGAATCGCTGTGCGTGCGTTGCGACAACTGCGAAAAGGCTTGCGCGGAAACCCACGGCGGCACCTCGCGGCTCGATCGCGAGGCCGGACCGACCTTTGCCAACGTGCACGTGCCGACCTCCTGTCGCCACTGCGAGCACCCGCATTGCATGAAGGACTGCCCGCCCGACGCACTGCGTCGCGCGCCGAATGGCGAAGTGTTCATCGCCGACAACTGCATTGGCTGTGGCAACTGCGTGCGCAATTGCCCTTACGGGGTCATCCACATGGCCAGCAAGCCGCCGAAGAAACCCGGCCTGCTGCAATGGCTGCTGCTCGGCCGGGGGCCAGGTCCCGGCGAAGCGCCTTACGATCACGACGCACCGAAGGATCCGAAGGCAAAGAAAGCCGTCAAGTGCGACATGTGCAAGGATCAGGCGGGCGGCGCGGCCTGCGTCAGGGCGTGCCCGACCGGTGCCGCGATTCGTATCAGTCCCGAAGATTTTCCGACCTATGCCCAGTCACGCCGCTGAATCGGTGCAATCCCGCCTTTCGATGCGCTGCCGCGCGGCATGCGATGCGATCGCATTGAGGACTGCCGCATGGATTGCATGCGGCATTCAACCAGGATTGCGTCGTGCATGATTCGATCCTGACCTACGCCAAATCCCGCTATCTGTGGATCGCGCTCGGACTTTGCGTGGTGTCGATCGCGCTGTATGTCTGGCACGACCCGGGCGTCGCACCGAATGGGGGGACCTGGCTCGGCTATACGCTGGGTACGGTCGCTGCGCTGTTGATCGTCTGGCTGATGCTGTTCGGCATCCGCAAGCGCAGCTACTCGACGACGATGGGCAGCACGCTGGGCTGGCTGTCCGCGCATGTCTATCTGGGTACGGCGCTGATCCTGATCGCCCTGCTCCACTGCGGCTTCCAGTTCGGCTGGAACCTGCACACGCTGACCCTCGTGCTGATGTTGATCGTTATCTTCAGCGGCTTCTTCGGCGTCTATACCTATCTGCGCTACCCGACCTTGATGACGCGCAATCGCGAAAACGCGACCCGCGACGCGATGCTCGATGAGATTGCCGAGATCGACCAGAACGCGCTGTCGCTGGCCGATGGCATCGCACCGGAAATCCACGCCGTCGTCTTGCGCTCGATCGAGAATACCAAGCTCGGTGGCGGCGTCTGGACCCAATTGCGCGCGCGGGATGGATCGGATATCGCGATCGCGCGGATCAAGGTGGCCATCGAAAAGCGCGAAACCCAGCTCGGCGCACCGCCGCCTTCGTTGCAGGCCGGACAAACCATCCTGGCAATGGTCGATTTCCTTGCCGGGCATGCCGACGACAAGCAGTCCGATGCCCTGCGCAAACTCATCGACATGCTCTCGCGCAAACGCAGCCTGGCCACGCGCGTTGCCCGCGACATCCAGTATCAGGCAATCATGGAAATCTGGCTGTATATCCATGTGCCGTTGTCGGTGACCCTGCTGGCCGCCCTGATTGGGCACATCATCTCCGTGTTTTTCTACTGGTAGGGGGCGAGGATCTTGAACCATTCCGACTCGCCTGCGGTGACTGAGCGGAGGTCGCGCCCATGCGCTGGCTGATTCGCCGCGTCCTCAAGAAGGGCAAGAGCTCGATCTCGTACGAGGACGACATCCATTTTGGCGACATCCTGACCATCGGCCGCGCCGCGGACCAGGCGATCTTCCTGCCTGACCTGCGTGCCGCGCTCAATCATGCCAGCATCACCGCGATCGGCCGTGACAAATACCGGATCGAGTCGCTCATCGTTGCCGGCATCCGCGTCAACGGCGAGATCACCTATACGGCGACGGTCAGCGCGGGCGCGGTCATCGAACTCGGTTCGACGCGCCTGACCCTGCTCGACATGCGCGGTGACTACGATGCCGCCGTCGAAGTGGCGACCATCGACAAGAGCGAGCAGGCCGAGATCGTCTCGAGCCGGAAAAAGCCGACCAGCCTCTCGCAGACCTGGATCAGCAAGCGCTGGCCGTCCTGGCTAGGTTTCATCCTCGTGCTCACCTTTGGCCTGCTGCTGCCGGCGGCAACCCATGTCGTGCCGGGACTGAACAAGGTCCTGCGTTACTCGCCCGTGCCGAGTACGGCGTTCTGGAACCCCGGCGAGATCGATTCCGCCCACCAGTTCTTCGCCAACGACTGCACGCGCTGCCATCAACATGCGTTCCTGAGGGTGCGCGACAAGGCCTGCACTTCATGTCACGTCAAGACCAGGGCGCACGCCGATCCGGCCTTGTTCAACATTCCGGCACTCGGTGATGCCCGGTGCGGCAGCTGTCATCAGGATCACAACGGCAGGAACGGCATGGTCAGTGCCGATCAACGCCTGTGTGCCAGTTGCCACGCCGATCTCAAGGAACGCAGCAAGGGCGCCAGCCAGCTTGTCGACATTTCCGATTTCGGCACGGCGCATCCCGAATTCCACGTCAGCCTGCCTGGCTGGAACGCAAAGGACGAGTTCACGCCGAAATCGATGACCTGGTCGAAGGCGCTGAAGGAGAATTCGGGCCTCAAGTTCAATCACTTCAAGCACCTCAAGACAAGTGGCCTGAAGACGCCGGACGGCATCAAGATCCTGACCTGCGCCAATTGCCATCAAGCCGACGTGGCCGGAGCGGCCATGAAGCCGATCGCGTTCGAGACCATGTGCCACGATTGCCACAAGCTCGGCTTCGACACGCTTGCACCGGAGCGTGAGGTTCCGCATGCCATGGTCGAAGCGGTCACCTACACGCTGGACGAGTTCTACTCGAAGCGCGCACTCGAGGGCGGTTATTCCGACGCGCGCGCGCCGACCATCGTGCAGGAACGGCGGCGGCCGGGCTCTCCGCCACTCTCGCGCCAGGAGCAGGTCGAGGCGCTGGCATGGGCACGCGACCGCGCCCGGGAGGCAACGCGAACCCTGTTCACCGGCAAGGCCTGTGTCACCTGTCACAGCGTCAGTCCGCCGGCAGCCGGCGAGAATACCTGGCGCGTCGCTCCGGTGCGCGTGTCCGGCATCTGGTACGCCAAGGCGCGATTCAGCCACGCCAAGCATCAGACCCAGACATGCGTGGACTGTCACGATGGCGCGGAAAAATCCGAGGCTTCCAACGACCTGCTGATCCCGGGCATCGACAATTGTCGCGAATGTCATGCCGGGGCGCATGCCAAAGGCAAGGTCGCCAGTACTTGTATCGCCTGCCACGACTACCACCGCTCAGCCAAGCTGACCCTGGACAAAGCGACTGACAAGTCCGCAGTGACCCGGCCAGCTCCGGACTAGCCCGTTGGGTGCGACAGGTCGGGTGGGCTATGATCGGGAAGGGTTCCGCATGCAGGCGCGATGCTCGCAACGGGAGGAGGAATGGGGATCGTCAGATTCAGCCAGTGCTTGATTGGCTTCGCCTTGCTTGCCGGCTGCGGAGGCGGCAGCAATTCAGGCAGCCCGATTGGCACTTCACCACCGGGCAGTCCGCCGCCCGGCAGCTCGGACAGTGGTTGCACAGGATCCTGTGCGGATGCCACCTCATACCTGACTGCGACCGATGTCGGCAAGGTCATCGCACAAGCGGTTCAGGAAGCCTCGGCGCAGAGCCTTCCGGCGACGATCGCCGTGGTCGACCGGGTCGGCAATGTGCTCGCCGTTTATCGCATGAGTGGCGCCAACGCCCTTGTCCGCATCGGCACTGATCGTGGTGTCATCGGCGGGCTTGAAGGCCTCGTCGTTCCAAGCGAACTCGCGGCGGTGTCGAAAGCGATCACCGGAGCGTATCTGTCCAGTGAGGGCAATGCGTTCTCGACTCGCACCGCAAGCCAGATCGTCCAGGAACATCTGAATCCTCAAGAACGCAATGCGCCTGCGGGCCCGCTGTTTGGTGTGCAGTTTTCGCAATTGCCGTGTTCGGATTTTTCGCGCCAGCTCGCCGACAGCGTTGGCGGCGTCGGCACCGGTCCTGGCCCGCATCGATCACCGCTCGGCTTGTCAGCCGATCCAGGCGGGTTTCCGCTGTACAAGAACGGCGTGCCGGTTGGCGGCATCGGCGTCGCCGCCGATGCCGACTACACGCTCGATCCGAACATCGAAGATCGTGATCGCGATATCGATGAATTCATCGCCTGGGCCGCCACTTTCGGTTTCGGCGCGCCGCTCGATCGCCGCGGCGACGTCATCACGATTGACGGCAAGAACTTCCGCTTTACCGACGTCGAGTTCAGTCAGCTCGCACTCGATCCGGCAAATGCACCCGGTTATGCCAGCCTCGCCCCCGGATCCGGCAGCCTGATCAATGTACCGGGATACTATACCAACAGTGCAGGAATCCTTTCCGGTACCACGTTCGGACAGAGCCAATCCGGCATTCGCGCCGACGCAACTGACTACCCAGGCCTCGACGCATTCGTCATCGTCGATGGCTCGGGCAACAATCGCTTTGCACCCCAGGCAGGCACCGACGGCTCGCATGCGCTGACCGAGAACGAGGTACGCGTGCTCATGCAGGAGGCGCTCAAGGTCGCCAATCGCGCGCGCGCGCAGATTCGCCGACCACTCTCGACCCAGGCCCGGGTCAGCATTTCAATCGTCGACACCAATGGTCAGGCGCTGGCCATTGCGCGCACCCGCGATGCACCGATTTTCGGCACCGACGTGTCGCTTCAGAAAGCGCGCACGGCGATGTTCAACTCAGGCGCCCATGCAGCCAATGACCAGCTCACGGCACCGGCGCCCAGCGGTCTGATGACGCCGGCGGCCGCCGACTATCTTGCCGATGTCGTCAACCTGGATGCCGGCACGGTCACCTTCGACATCATCGCGACCCGGCCGTTTTCCGACACGCTGGCGCGCGTGCGCAGTTTCCTCGGTTTGCCCACTGCATTCGCTGATGGCGCGATCGCGTTTACCGATCGCGCCGGCGGCAACATGGCTCGCCCGTTCTATCCGGATGGTGTCGATGGCACGCCACCCGGCCCGTTCAGCCATCCGATCGCGCAATGGAGTCCGTTCCAGGTTGGACAGCAGCTTGATCTCGTCTACAACTACCTGACCCTGTCGGTTGCCGCCTACCTGCAACAGGCAGGCCTTAGCGTCACCTTTGCAGGCACACCGGTTCCGGCCTTGCCTCCGGAATTGCCGAGAACCTGTACAGGCATTCCGCGCATTGCCAACGGTATCCAGATCTTCCCCGGCAGCGTGCCGATCTATCGTGGCAACATCCTGGTCGGCGGAATCGGTGTGTCCGGCGATGGCGTCGATCAGGACGACATGGTCAGCTTCCTCGGCGTCCACAATGCCGGTGTCGTGCTCGGCACGATCGGCAACGCACCAGCGTCGATGCGCGCGGACAACCTCGCTCCAAGCGGTGCTCACCTGCGCTACATCCAGTGTCCGCAGGCACCGTTCCTCGATTCGAATGACAGCAACGTCTGCGGGGGCAAGTGAAATGAAAGCCGCGCATCCGTTCCATCCGCGAATGCTGCCGGTCAGTGCGGCGATCCTGAGCGCTGTGCTCTGGCAGAATCCGGCGCACGCACAGATGGGCAGCGCCTCGGCACCGCACGTTCTCGAGCTGCTCGGTATTCTGCCGGCGGCGACCTACGATCCGTACCAGTCGCAGATTCCGCGCCGACGCCCCGGTCATCCGCCCGAACCGCTGCCGATGTTCGTCGAGCAGAATCCCGAAGCGGTCAATCCGGCGCCTGTCGACCAGGCCGGCGAGTTCCTGGCGGTGCCTGATCGCTGGCGCATCATGGAATCACTCGGTTTCAAGCATTCCCTGCTCGATCCCTACAACCAGAACGTGCTCAAGGCCGACAAGCCGATTCGCGGCAACGATCATTTTTTCAATCTGATGGTGATCTCCGACACGGTCATCGAACCGCGTTCCATTCCGACTCCGGTTGGTCCACAGGGAACCGGCGGCAGCGGCGATCTCGACCTGCTCGGAAAGACCGATCAATTGATCCTCGGCCAGACCGTCATCTTCGGTGCCGACTACTACATCGGCGATACCACATTCAAACCACCCGAGCTCGAGTTCAAGGCCCTGCTCGCCTTCAACTACAACCGCGTCAACACACGCGAACCACGTGCGCTGCAGGTCAACCCGGATCTGGGCGGCAATCGTGATGATGGCTTCATCGGCGTGCAGGAAATGTTTGTCGACAAGCATCTTCGCGATGTTTCCTCGCGTTACGACTTCGATTCGATCCGGGTCGGCATCCAGCCGTTCAACAGCGATTTTCGCGGCTTCCTGTTCCAGGACAGCCAACCCGGCATCCGCCTGTTCGGCAATCGCGACAACAACCGCTGGCAATACAACCTGGCCTGGTTTCGGCGTCTCGACAAGGACATCAATTCGGGCCTCAACGATGTCACCCGTGCGCCGCGCAAGGACGATGTCTTCGTCGCCAACCTTTACCGTCAGGATTTCCCCTTCGTCGGCTTCACCTCCCAGGCCACGGTGCTCTACAACCGCAACCGCGAGAATCGGGCCTTCTACGACTCCAACGGCTTCATCCAGCGCCCTTCTTCGCTCGGTCTTGAGACCCCGCGCACCTACGATGTCGGCTACATTGGCTACAACGGCGACGGGCATATCGGGCGACTCAATCTGACCGTGTCGGCCTACGGCGTTTTCGGCAAGCAGACGCCCGGCGTCTTCGTACGCCAGCGCACCGATATCCGCGCCGGTTTCGCTGCGGCAGAAGGCTCGATCGATTTCAGCTGGATCCGGCTGCGCGCTTCGCTGGCGTACGCCAGCGGCGACGGCAATGCCTACGACGATCGCTCGACCGGCTATGACGCCATCTTCGAGAATCCGATCTTCGCCGGCGCCGACACCAGCTACTGGGTACGCCAGAATGTTCCGCTGATTGGCGGCGGCGGCGTTGCCCTGGCACAACGCAATGGCATCCTCAACGATCTGCGCTCGTCCAAGGAAAACGGCCAGTCGAATTTCGACAATCCCGGCCTGCGCCTGGTCGGCATGGGCGCCGATTTCGATCTGACCCCGGCAAACCGGATCAGCGCGAACCTCAACGAGCTGTGGTTCGACAAGACCGCGATTCTCGAAGCGGCGCGCAATCAGGGCAATATCGGCCGACATATTGGTACCGATGCCTCGGTCTCATGGATCTATCGACCGCACTTCAGCCAGAACATCGTCGTTCGCCTGTCCGGCGCCGCGCTGTTGCCGGGCGGTGGATTCAAGGATCTGTACGGCGACAAGCACAACACCTACTACTCGGTGCTGGGCAATGTCGTGCTGAGTTTCTGAGAGGTTCGTGATGAGCATTCCAAGCACGATCGAATACATGCGCCCGATGATCCGCGGTTCGCATCCACGACTGCCGACGGGCAATGCACACATGATCTTCAAACCAGCGACATGCCTGATTGCATTCATCGCCCTGCTCACCGCGATTGCGCTGCCGGCCAGCGAGGAAAAGCCGGTCGAGCGCAGCTACACGACCGCGCCGAATGCACCGGCCTTCCAGACCTGGGTGCAGGCGGATGAAAAATCGAAGGGTTGCGTAACCTGCCATACCGATTCCGACCGCAAGACCATGCATGCATCGCCCGCGGTCGTGCTCGGTTGTACCGATTGCCATGGCGGCGATGCCATGGTCGAAGCACCTGCTGGCGTCTCTGCCGAGCGCGTGGCAAGCGCGGCGGAAAACCATGGGCACGACAGTGCACACCGCTACGCCCCGGCCTATCAGGACGCGATCGACCACGCCCACGTGTTGCCGCGCTATCCGGACAAGTGGCCATCCAGTGCCAATCCGCAACGCACCTACACCTGGCTGCTCAAGGAATCACCGGAATTCGTCCGCTTCATCAATCCGGGCGACCTGCGCATTGCGCGCGAGGCCTGTGGCTCCTGTCATCTGCCGGTGATCCAGGCCAGCGAAAAGAGCCTGATGGCAAATGCGGCAATGTTCTGGGGTGCTGGCGCCTATAACAACGGCATCCTGCCGTACAAGCACTCGATCCTCGGCGAGGCCTATGATCGTGACGGCAAGCCGGCAAGTGTCAGCAATGGCATCGCCAATGATGCGGGCATGGACGCGCATGGCATCCTGCCAAAGATCAATCCATTACCGAGCTGGGAAACCACACCGCCGGGTGACATCTTCCGCGTCTTCGAGCGCGGTGGCCGCAATATCGGCAACCTGTTTCCCGAAATCGGCCTGCCCAACGAAGCCGGCCAGATCCAGCGCCTTGAGGAACCCGGTCGACCCGACATCAAGCAATCCAACCGCGGCCCCGGTACCGGCAGTCGCGTCTCGATTCCGGTTCTCAACATCACCAAGACCCGGCTCAACGACCCGTTCCTGTGGCTGCTCGGCACCAACGACAATCCCGGCGATTTTCGCTCATCGGGCTGCAGCAGTTGCCATGTGGTCTATGCCAATGACCGCGATCCGCGCCACTCGGCGGTCTACGCCAGGTTCGGCAACATGGGCACCAGTCAGCAGGTCGACCCGACCATTCCTAAGGACGAACCGGGGCACCCGCTCAAGCATGAGTTCACCCGCCAGATCCCGACCAGCCAATGCATGATCTGCCACATGCATCAGCCGAACATGTTCATCAACACGATGCTCGGCTACACGATGTGGGACTACGAGTCCGACGCGCCGTTCATGTGGCCTGAGAAGCAGCAATACCCGGATGCCGAGAAGATGCGCAAGATCCTCGACCGCAATCCCGAGGAAGCTTCGATCCGTGGCAAATGGGGCGACCCGGAATTCTCGCGGGATGTCTCCCTGCTCAATCCGAAGTTGAAAGATACCCAGTTCGCCGACTATCACGGCCACGGCTGGAACTTCCGCGCCGTCTACAAGCGCGACCGCAAGGGCAATCTGCTCGACAAGGTCGGCACGAAGATCGCCGACGATGATCCGGACAAGTGGAAAAAGGGCGTGCACCTGTCCTCGATCCACGTCGATGTCGGCATGCAGTGCGTCGATTGCCATTTCGCCCAGGACAATCATGGCAACGGCTATCTCAAGGCCGAGGTCATGGGGGCGGTCGAAATCCAGTGCCAGGATTGCCATGGCACGGCCGACGCCCTGCCGACCCTGAAGACGTCCGGCCCGGCCGCATCGAAATTCGGCAAGGATCTGCTGCTGATCCGCAATCCGGATGGCAAGAAGCGTTTCGAATGGGTCGGCGACAAGCTGATCCAGCGCTCGGCCGTGACCCCGGATCTCGAATGGACGATGTCCCTGGTCAAGCAGACGGCCGATCCGCTTTCGGGCAGCTACAACGACAAGGCCACTCGCGCTCACACGATGTCGATGGATACCGATCGGCTGCGCTGGGGTGCAGACGTACCAATGGATCAGCGCGCACACAGCGAAGACAAGATGCTCTGCTACGCCTGCCACACCTCGTGGACGACAAGCTGCGGCGGCTGCCACCTGCCGATCCAGGCCAACTGGAAAACCGAGCGGCACAAATATGAAGGCGGCGCCACACGCAATTTCGCCACCTACAATCCACAGGTCGCGCGCGACCAGATGTTCTTCCTCGGCAAGCACGGCGACATCAAGGGCGGCAAGATCGCCCCGGTGCGCTCATCCTCGGCCCTGGTGCTGTCATCAACCAACATCAATCGCGAAAAGATCTACGTGCAGCAACCACCGATCGCCGCATCCGGTTACAGCTCGCAGGCGTTCGCCCCGCACTACCCGCATACCGAACGCAAGACCGAAACCAAGGATTGCGAGGATTGTCATCTTTCCAAAAACAACGACAACAATGCGATCATGGCCCAGTTGCTGTTGCTCGGCACCAAGTTCATCGACTTCGTCGGCTATCACGCCTGGGTCGGTGGCGAGGGCGAGATCAGCGCGGTGCGAGTCACCGAATGGGACGAGCCGCAAGCCGTGATCGGCAGCTACCTGCAGCGCTACGCCTATCCGGACTGGTATGCCGAACATGAGGCCAACAAGCAGCAACTGAAGATCGCCGTCGAACACCCGGCCGGCATCGCCAACTGCCTGCAACTGCGTGGCGAATACCTGTTCGTGGCCGAAGGCAGCAAGGGGACGCGGGTCTATGATGCGGCCAACGTCGCCAACAAGGGCTTTTCGCAGAAGCTGGTCACTGCACCGTTCTCGCCGCTCGGACAGGACACCGCGATCAAGTCCAAGAATGCGACCTGCATCGCCCTGGCAACAACCCAGCCGGTCGCACCCGAGCGCAACAAGGGCGACCTGATGCGGGTGCAGAACGCCGAACAACCGATGCATCCGGTGTACAAGTACGCCTTCATCACCGATGCCGAGGAAGGCCTGATTGCGACCGATATCGATACCCTCGCCGATGGCGATCCGCGCAACAACTTCCTGACCCGCGCCTTGACCTGGAACGAGAACGGCGTGCTCGACGGCGCCCGCCACCTGGCCATCGCCGGCACCACGTTCTATGTCGCCACGGCTACCGGGATTGTCGTGCTCGATCTGGACGATCCGCTCAAGCCACGCTATCTGAAGACCATTCCGATTGCCGATGCACGCGCCAGCCAGGTGCAGTTCCGCTATCTTTTCGTCACCGCTGGCGATGGTCTGCATGTCGTCGATGTAACCCACCCCGCGGAGGCGCACGAAGTCGCCGGCACGCTGTTGCCGTTGCGCGACGCACACAAGATCCACATTGCGCGGACGTTCGCCTACGTGGCCAATGGTGCCGAAGGCCTGGCCATCATCGATGTGACCAACCCGGAACATCCGAAGCTCTATCAGATGTTCAATGCCGGTGGTCAGCTCAACGACGCCCGCGATGTCATTGTCGGTACGACCAATGCCTCGCTGTTCGCCTATGTCGCCGATGGCAAGAACGGCCTCAAGGTGATCCAGTTGACCTCGCCCGAACTGCAGCCGAAGTTCTACGGCTTTGCGCCGGAGCCGAATCCGCAGCTGATTGCCTGGTATCCGACGCGCAAGCCTGCACTTTCGCTTTCACGCGGCCTCGAGCGTGATCGTGCCGTCGACGAAACCGGCCATCAGGTGGCCGTGTTCGGCCGTATCGGTTCGCGACCATTCAACCTTGAGGAGATGCGCCGCTTGTTCCTGCGCAAGGACGGAACACCCTGGTACGTCAGCAACGACGTCGATGACAACAGCACGGGCATCGAAACATCGACGCTGGCTCGGGATCCAGCCAACAGTCATCGAAGCAGTGGCCCGAATGATCCGCCGCCACCCGTCGTCTCCAATCGTTGATCGGGAATGACAGTCTCCCGGAACCAGACCACGCTCGAACGGCTGCATGCGGCGTTTGCCGTGCGCAACGGCAAGGCAATGGCCACCTGCTACCACCCCGACGCGTGCTTCCGCGATCCCGTTTTCGATTTGCGCGGCGAAGAAATCGGTGCGATGTGGCAGATGCTGTGTACGCGCAGCAGCGATCTGCGCATTGAATCGTCCGGACTCAAGATCGAAGGCGATTCGGGGTGCGCCGATTGGCAGGCCTGGTATCCGTTCTCGACGACCGGGCGAAGAGTGCACAACATCGTCCACTCGGAGTACACGTTTTCCGATGGTCTGATCATCAGACAAGTCGATGCATTTCCGTTCTGGCGCTGGTCACGGCAGGCGCTCGGGCCCGCCGGACTCCTGCTCGGCTGGACACCCTTGTTGCGAAACAAGGTGCGTGCGACAGCACGGGAAGCACTTCGCCGCTACATGGCAACAGCCAACTCCGGGTAATCCGCTGATCCGGCAAAGAGCGCTTGTTCATTCACTTGTGACTACACTGACGGCATGTCCGCCCTGCCCTCTGCCATCCCGGCCTATCAGTCGAATGCCTCGATGCGGCTGCTTGCCGAGCAGGCATTCAGCCGTGCAGCCGGGGCGCCGCTGGTCACCGGCAACCGTGTCGATCTGCTGATCGACGGCCAGGCCAATTTCGATGCCTGGCTCGAAGCGATCCACTGCGCTCGTTCAAGCATCCTGTTCGAGAACTACATTTTCCGCAATGACGAGCTGACCCTCGGTCTGCGCGATGCCCTTGTCGAACGCGCCAGGGCAGGTGTCAAGGTCATGATCATTCGCGACTGGCTCGGCTGCCTCGGTCAATCCGCCCGCAGCCTGTGGCAACCGCTGATTGCGGCCGGTGGAGAACTGCGCACGTTCAACCCACCCCGGCTTGGCAGCCCGTTCGGCTGGCTATCGCGCGATCATCGCAAGCTGCTCGTTGTCGATTCGACGATCGGCTTCCTCGGCGGTATCTGCGTCAGCGCCAAATGGCTCGGCGACAAAAAAAGGGATATCGCGCCGTGGCGCGATACCGGCGTGGCCGTGCACGGCCCGGCGGTCAGGGAATTGGCCGCTGCATTTGCCGACACCTGGTCGCACCTCGGCACGGATCTTTCAGCGGGATTCATGGAGTCCTTCAACACAATAGACGTCGCGGGCAGCATCGATCTTCGCGTTGTCGCCACGGTGCCGAGCACAGCCGGTCTGTATCGCCTCGATCAATTGATTGCAGCCATGGCCCGCGAGCGCCTGTGGCTCACCGACGCCTATTTCGTCGGTATTGCACCGTATATCCAGGCGCTCTCGGCTGCCGCACGCGACGGCGTCGACGTGCGCCTGTTGGTACCGGGCACCAGTGACATCCCCGCCGTAGGCAGCCTCTCGCGTGCTGGCTATCGGCCGTTGCTTGAAGCCGGCGTGCGTGTTTTCGAGTGGAACGGTTCGATGCTGCATGCAAAAACTGCCGTCGCCGACGGACGCTGGAGCCGGGTCGGATCGAGCAATCTCAATATCGCCAGCTGGATGGGCAATTGCGAGCTGGATATTGCCGTGGAAGACACCGATTTTGCCGAGCGCATGGAACTGCAGTACGAAGAGGATCTGCACAACGCAACCGAGATTATCCTCAGTGAGCAATGCCGAATCCGCCTGCAACAGCCGCGACTGCGAAAAGCATTCAAGCGCCAGGGCGGCAGTTCGGGACGCGCCGCCGCAGGAGCCTTGCGCCTGGTCAATTCAGTGGGTGCGGCAATCACCAATCGCCGTGTGCTTGGTCCGGCCGAGTCGGTTTCGCTGGGTGGCGGTGGCTTGCTGTTGGCGGCAACCGGCATCATCGCCGTGATCTGGCCTAAACTCATTGCCTGGCCGCTGGCCGGATTCTCGTTCTGGTTCGCAACGGTTTTGCTGGCCCGCTATTTCTCGGCACGCCGCCGCACCCGGCAAGCAAACCTGCCTGAGAATCAATGCGCGGATTGATGCGCAGGCCCGACCGTCTGCGCCCAGGCGTGGACAAGCGGATATGACTGGCCGCACCAGCGAGGAACAGGCAGACTGGTCAGCCCGATATTCTCGACACAAAGCATTGCAAGGGCTCCACCGATCCAGCCATGAAGCAGGAATCCACCGACCAAAGCCATGCCGAACGCATGATCCTGACGCCATCGGCCTTGAACCGCCTGGCCCACGACCTGCTTGAGGATGCCCTGCCGTCGGTCTGGATCGAGGGCGAACTGTCGAACGTCTCACGCCCGGCATCGGGGCACCTTTACTTCACTCTCAAGGACGCCACGGCCCAGGTGCGCTGTGCCATGTTCAAGCCGCGCAGCAGTTGGCTTGCGTTCAAGCCGGCCGACGGTCTGCACGTGCTCGCTCGCGCAAGGGTCAGCCTGTACGAGGCGCGCGGTGAATTCCAGCTCATCGTCGAGCACCTTGAAGAAGCCGGCGAAGGCGCCTTGCAGCGCGAGTTCGAACGACTGAAGAAGCAACTGGCCGCCGAGGGCCTGTTTGCCGTCGAGCGCAAGCGACCGATCCCTCGCCTGCCACGACGCATCGGCATCATCACATCTCCAACCGGAGCCGCGATTCGCGACGTGCTGCATGTGCTCGCGCGGCGATTTCCGATGGTCGAAGTCGACCTCCTGCCGGTGCCGGTGCAAGGCAAGGAGGCTCCCGCCGCGATCATCGCCATGCTCGATGCCGCAGCACGCGCCAAGCACCACGATGTGCTCCTGCTGACTCGCGGCGGCGGTTCGCTGGAAGACCTGTGGGCCTTCAATGACGAGGCGCTGGCGCGGGCGATCGTGCGCAGCCCGATTCCGGTCGTTTCAGCGGTCGGCCACGAAATCGATTTCTCGATCAGCGATTTCGTCGCCGATCTGCGTGCAGCGACACCCTCGGCGGCAGCCGAGTTGCTGGTGCCCGATGCCATCGAACTGGCTCGTCGCCTCGAACATCATCGCGATCGACTGCTGCTGCGCCTGCGCCGTCGCCTTGAGGCCTCGGGCCAGCGCACCGACCATCTGCTTTCGCGATTGAACCTGCAGCGCCCCACGCTACGCTTGCAACGCGGGCGCGAACGCCTTGGCCAGCTGCACGCCCGCATGCTGCGCATGCTCCGCCATGATCGCGAGCGTCGCCGCACGCGTCTATCGCTTGCGCAGGGCCGATTGCTGGCCACGCATCCACGGCGCAAACTGATCACCGCGGGAGAGCATGTCGATGCCCTTGCTGCACGATTGCGCAGCAACTTGCTGCATCGGATCGAGCGTCAGCGCGCGCATCTCGCGGAGCTGGCGCGTGCGCTGCATGCGGTCAGCCCATTGGCCACTCTGGGTCGCGGCTATGCGATCCTGATCGATCGTCAGTCCGGATCGGTCATTCGCAGCGTTGCCGGGGTAGATCGCGAAACGCGCCTGCGTGGCATCCTCGTCGATGGCGAGCTCGATATGCGCATCGACGACAGCATTTGACCCGCATCGGATCGGGCACCCACAATCGGGCATCCATCGCGCAGATCCGCAATCCCTGCCGCGAGGATGGAAACTTGAGCATGCACGATCAGCATGGCCGCTCATGCAACACGACTCGGTGAGTTTCCGGTCGGAATCATCGCAAGAACCATCCACACCTCATCAACGGGAATGGAGTGCTGCGCATGAAAGCTTCGGATCTGTTTATCAAGGCACTCGAAAGCGAAGGAGTCGAGTATGTATTCGGCATCCCCGGAGAAGAAAATCTCGATCTGCTCGAATCACTGCGCACCTCATCAATCAAGCTGATCCTGACCCGCCATGAGCAGGCGGCCGGCTTCATGGCGGCCACGTACGGGCGCCTGACCGGCAAGGCCGGCGTTTGTCTGGCCACGCTCGGGCCCGGCGCGACCAATTTCGTCACCTCGGCCGCTTATGCCCAGCTCGGCGGCATGCCGATGCTCATGATTACCGGACAGAAGCCGGTCAAGGCCTCCAAGCAGGGACATTTCCAGATTGTCGATGTCGTCGACATGATGAAACCGCTGACCAAGTACACGCGCCAGATCGTCTCCGCCGACAACATTCCCGCGCGAGTTCGCGAATCGTTCCGCCGCGCCGAAGAGGAACGCCCCGGCGCCACCCATCTCGAACTGCCCGAAGACATCGCCAAGGATGAAACCGATGCCTTCGTGCTCAAGGCGAGTTTCCATCGGCGCCCGATCGCTGACGAAAAGGCGATCCTGCGCGCGGTCAAGGCCATCAGTGAGTCGCGGCGGCCCATCCTCATGGTCGGCGCCGGCGCCAACCGCAAGCTGAGCAGCAAGATGTTGCGCCTGTTCGTAGAGAAGTTCGGCATCCCGTTCTTCACCACCCAGATGGGCAAGGGCGTGCTCGATGAAACGCATCCACTCTGGCTTGGCAACGCGGCGTTGTCGGATGGCGATTTCGTGCATCGCGCCATCGAGCATGCCGATTGCATCATCAATGTCGGCCACGACGTCATCGAAAAACCGCCGTTCTTCATGCGCCTCGGCAAGCGCACGGTCATCCACGTCAATTACCTGACCGCCGAGGTCGATACGGTCTACTTTCCGCAGATCGAAGTGGTCGGCGACATCGCCAATGCGATCTGGCGTTTCAATGAGATGCTCGAAAAGCAGGTGCACTGGGATTTCTCCTACGACGACAACGTGCGCAAGCACCTCGATGCACATCTGGCCAAGGGAGCCGACGACGCGCGTTTCCCGATCTATCCGGTGCGCATGGTTGCCGACGTGCGCAAGGTCATGCCCGATGACGGCATCCTCTGTCTCGACAACGGCATGTACAAGCTCTGGTATGCACGCTACTACCGCTGCACCCTGCCGAACACGATGCTGCTCGACAACGCCCTGGCGACAATGGGTGCCGGCTTGCCCTCAGCCATCGCGGCCAAGATCGTCTATCCGAAACGCAAGGTGATGGCGATTGCCGGCGACGGTGGCTTCATGATGAACTCCCAGGAAATCGAGACTGCCGTTCGGCTCAAGCTTGACTTGGTCATCCTGGTCATCCACGACAATGCCTACGGCATGATCAAGTGGAAACAAGCCAATATGCACTTTCCGAATTTCGGCATGGACATGCAGAATCCGGACTTCGTCAAGTACGCCGAAAGTTACGGTGCGCACGGTCACCGCCCGACTTCGACCGCAGAGTTCGCGCCGATGCTGGCGAAGTGCCTCGACACTCCCGGCGTTCATCTGATCGACTTGTCGATTGACTATTCCGACAACGATCGCGTTCTCAATCGCGAGATCAAGGAACTCAGCGCCGAGCTTTGACAGGCCGCCACACCCGGCGCGCGGCCCATCACGCGCAACGCCATTCATTCGTCCGTTGATGCAGGAGCGCAGCATGCTCAAGTCCAGCTATCCCTACTATCTGGCCAACAAGGCCGTATTCGCAAACACCGATCTCGAGGTCACCGACAAATTCACTGGCGAAATCGCCACACGGGTCGCGCTGGCCGATGCCAAGGCCATCGATGCCGGAATCACGGCCGCAGTCTCGGCTACCGAGGCCATGCGCGAGTTCGCCCCCTATCAGCGCCAGGCCGTTCTCGAACACTGCGTGAGGCGTTTTCGCGAGCGCTACGATGAGCTGGCCATGACGCTGTGCGTCGAGGCCGGCAAGCCGATCAGGGATGCGCGCGGTGAAGTCACGCGCCTGATCGACACGTTCAAGGTGGCCGCCGAGGAGGCCGTGCGTATCAATGGCGAAGTGTTGAATCTCGAAATATCGGCACGCGCCAGGGGTTACCGTGGCTTTACCCGGCGCGTGCCGATCGGTCCGTGCTCATTCATTTCGCCGTTCAATTTCCCGCTCAATCTCGCTGCGCACAAGGTTGCCCCGGGGATTGCCGCCGGTTGCCCGTTCGTGCTCAAGCCGGCCAGCCGCACGCCGATCGGGGCCTTGATCATTGGCGAGGTGCTGGCCGAAACCGACCTGCCCAAGGGGGCGTTCTCGATCCTGCCAGCGCATCGCGATGGCGCCGATCTGTTCACCACCGACGAACGACTCAAGCTGCTCTCGTTCACCGGTTCACCTGCAGTCGGCTGGGATCTGAAGACCAGGGCGGGCAAGAAAAAGGTCGTGCTCGAACTGGGCGGCAATGCCGCGTGCATTGTCGATGTCGACCAGCGCGAGCGTCTCGATGCGGTGATCGAGCGCGTGATTTTCGGTGCCTTCTACCAATCCGGACAGAGTTGCATCGGCGTGCAGCGTATCCTCGTGCATGCGGATATCTACGATGAATTCCGTGAACGCTTTGTGGCGGCGACGCGCAAGCTCATCGCCGGCGATCCGAAGGACGAGAACACCTTTATCGGCCCGATGATCGACGAAAAGGAAGCCAGACGCCTCGATGACTGGATCCAGGAGTCGGTCAAGGCCGGGGCCACCCTGCTTTGCGGCGGCAAGCGCGACGGCGCCATGCTCGATGCGAGCGTGCTCGAGCATGTCGGTGCTGACCAGAAGGTCAACTGCATGGAGGCCTTCGGCCCGGTCGCGCTCATGCAACCGTATGCGGATTTCGACGAGGCCCTGAGCATTGTCGATGACAGTGAGTTCGGCCTGCAGGCGGGCATCTTCACCAATGACATCAACAAGGCCATGCGCGCCTGGGATCGTCTGGATGTCGGAGGGGTCGTGATTGGCGACGTGCCGAGTTTCCGCGTCGACAACATGCCCTACGGTGGCGTCAAGGATTCAGGCCTTGGCCGCGAGGGCATCCGTTACGCGATCGAGGATATGACCGAGCTGCGGCTGCTGATCGTTCGCGACCACGACTGAGGGATGAACGGGATCCCTAATGTCCGCAGGGATCTTGCAACTCGTGCGATGAGGATCAACCAAACCGCGCGAGATTGAACGGACTCAGGTCAATCGACGGCTTTTCGCCCGCGATGACCTCGCTGACCAGCAGCCCGGTCACCGCCGACATGGTCACACCAAGCATGCCGTGGCCGGTGGCCATGCACAGGTTGTTGATGCCCTGTACACGGCCAAGGATCGGCAGGTCATCCGGCGTCATCGGTCTCCAGCCATACCATTCCTCCTGCATTTCCGCTCCTTCCGGCTCACGAAGATAGCGCGAAGCCGATCGGCGCAAGGCGTTCAGACGCGCCCGGTTGAGGCTGTTGTCGTAACCGGCGAACTCCATCGTGCTGCCAAGCCGGAAGCCGGAGCCCCATGCGGTCACGCAGACGCTGTCCTCCTTGAGGGTCAGCGGCAGGCGCGGACACATCGTCGGTCGCGAATAGGTGATCGAGTAGCCTTTGCCCGGCTGGATCGGCAAGCGCAAGCCGATTGTCCGCGCCAACGCCGGCGACCATGCGCCGAGCGCGAAGACAACCTCGTTCGCCGAAAAATCACTGAGGGTTGTGCGTACTTGCGCGATCCGGCCACGCTCAACCGAAATTCCGTCAATCCGCACCTGTTCCTCGATGCGACCACCGCGCTCGCGCACCACGCGCGCCAGCTCGGCAACGTAGCGATCCGGGCGCAACTGGGCATCATCCGGGTTGAAATAGCCACCAGCCACACCAGGCTTGAGAGCCGGTTCCATCGATTCAATGCGCGCCCCATCAAGCACTTCGACCGGAATGCCAACTGCAGCCAGGGTTCGCGCATACCAGGACGAGTCCTTGAGCGTCTTGCGGTCACGGTAGACGTGCAAGGTTCCAGTTGCCTGGTATTCGCAATCAAGCTTCTCGCGCGTGACCAGGTCGGCGATCAGCGCATTGGAGCGCAGCAGGAGCGGCGCCTTGGCGGCAGTCGCCACAGAAAAATCGTTCCAGTTGCATCGACGCCGAAATGATTCCAGCCAGCGCAACAGATCCGAATCGAAACGCGGCCGGATGCGCAGGGGCGCGTCACGCTTGAGCAGCCAGCGGATGGCCGTGCCGACGACGCCTGGCATCGCCAGAGGCATCGCATGGCTCGGCGTCAGCGTGCCGCAGTTTCCGTGCGAACTGCCGCCACCGACCTGGCCTTGATCGAGGACGGTGACCTTGCGCCCCTGCAAGAGCAGGTGGTAGGCACATGCCAGGCCAATCACGCCACCGCCGAGAATCAATACATCCGCTTCATCTTTGCTCATGGCCGGTGATTCTACCCAGTCCCGGCAAATCAAGGCAGCTTGAAACGCCCGCGAGACTTGCAGCGACAACGCTCTGCACGGCGTTGTGAGGGCGAGGGTCATCGTTTGTCACCAAGTGACGAAACCGGGCAAACCGTGCGCGATCATTGAACTCGCCATGGCGGAGAGCCAGCCGGCACGCTCTTGGCGGCCCTTGCAGCAAGGGCATACGGCCTGAGAATGAGACCTGGATCACGCAACACTATCTGGCATGGAGCCTGCATGCTTATCGGCAGTTCCGAAACCAGGCGGGGGTCCACATGAACGTTTCGTCCAATGAACTGTTGCTGGCGCTGCGCTCGCCGACTTCCGGATGGCTGGCTGCCGTGATCTGCGCGCTCGATGAAGCCTTGCTCGATCCCGATTTCAGCGAGCAGCATCGCCAGATGCTGCGCAGTCTGCTCGACAGCGGACAGGTTCCGGAAAACGTCGCTGCCGCATCGCATGATCGCCTGAAACGATTCGAGGAAGCCGTGCAGACCCTGCACGAGGCACTGGTTGGCGACGACGACGTGCTGTTCGAGGCGCCGGTAGCCGCAACTCCGCGGCTCAGACTCTGCGCAAGCGCTGCATGATTTTTCGAAGGCGTCGCCCGTTTCCGAATCCGCGTGCGACGTCTTTTTTTCTTCCCGGTTGACACATCGCCCGGCCTGAACCAAGGTCGGGCGATGTGCTTTCTGCGCCTCATGATCCTGTTGCCCTTCGTTCTCTGCGCATGCGCAAGAACCGAATTGCGGCCGTCAGGCGGCCAGTCCGGGATCGATCAATTCCGCTCGACGGACACGACCGATCTGGCCAATGCAGTTCTCTTCCGTGCCATGTCCCTGGTTGGAACGCCTTACCACTATGGCGGAAACTCGCCGCAATCCGGATTCGATTGCAGCGGCCTGGTTGGATATGTTTTTCGCGATGCCGCCGGAATCTCGCTACCGCGCACGTCGGCGGCCATGGCTGATCTGCGCGCCCAGGACGTCCCGTTGAAGCGCCTGCAGGGTGGCGACCTCGTGCTGTTTGCCGCAGGCCGTCGCATCAGCCATGTCGGCATCTATGTCGGCAACGGGCGATTCGTGCACGCGCCCAATAGCGGTGGAACGGTTCGCCTCGACCAGCTCGACGCGCCCGGCTGGAAAGAATCATTCCGCACAGGCAAGCGCGTGATCAACTGATCCCACGCCAACCCGCGCCGGGAAAATCAGTGCTGCACGCCACCGGCGCCGTGGACATGCTTGTGCGCAATCTCCTCGGCACTGGCCGCACGCACCGCGAGGATCTCGACGTCGAAATGCAGCGTCTTTCCAGCCAGCGGATGATTGAGGTCGACATCGACGACGCTCGAACCAAGCTTGACGACGCTGACCATGCGCTGACCGCCTTCTTTCATCGCCAGCGCCGTGACCATGCCGGGCTTGAGCCTGGCTGCGTCACGGAAATATTTCTTCGGTACACGCTGGATCTGGCCCTCGTTGCGCTCGCCATAGGCGTCAGCCGGCAGCACATCGACCTCGACACGATCGCCGGCGACGTGATCGATCAGGCTCTTCTCCAATCCCGGAATGATCCCGCCGTGGCCGATCAATGCCTCGATGGGTTGCCCGCCATGGCGTGAGCTTTCGATCTCGCGCCCGGTCGTGTCGGTCAAGCTGTAGTGCATCGAGACAACGGTATCTTTGGCGACCTGCATGCTCTGCTCCGGCTTCGTGGTGCTGTCAGAAAGGCGCGCGAGACTACCAGCAAAGTGGGGGCTGCGCAGCGCTCATCGCACCAGTTACCCGACGCGTGCATCGAAGCGCTCACGCCGGGCAGTCAACGCCTCATCCAAGTGGGAGCGCTGTTGCGCAAGCTTGCACACTTTCAGCATGCGCTCTGGATCGTCATGGGTACTTGAGCCAAGCGCATGTCGGAATGCACAAAACTGACGATAGGCATCGAGCACATGGCGCATTCGCCGGGCAATGAGTTCGAGCATGATCGCGTCGAGAGCCTGCTTGGCCGCATCGACGATATCGACCTCGCTGACATGCGAAGCCAGATGACGCGCGCGATCGAATGCGCCTTGAAAGCGCTCGATATCGGTGGACTCCAGTTCAAAGGTGATGCGCATGGCCATCCCACGGTATCGCTGTGCCGAAAGCAGGGCAAACCCCGGAAGCCACGCTATCGACCGCTGCCAGGCGAATGGCTGGCTGAATTTCCGAAAAACCTGTAAGATCGCCGGGTTAAGTCGCGTTGACCCCCGTTTCCCTTCCGGTCATTCGACTCCCTGCCCGTTCACCGGCACGGTTCGAACCTCACCGCTCGTGGTCCCGACGCCCGGAACCGGAATGCCCGTCATGTTGACCGGCGTCCGAAAATTTCATGCCTGCAGCGCGGTTCATCAGGGACGCTCCGGGTTATCTGTCAGGAGTTACACCCATGAGTTTCGACACCCTCGGGCTGTCGCCAGCACTGCTGCGCGCGCTCGCCGAACAAGGCTACACCGATCCAACCCCGGTCCAATCTGCAGCGATTCCCGTCGTTCTGGCAGGCCAGGATCTGATGGCCGGCGCACAGACCGGCACCGGCAAGACGGCCGCATTCGCCCTGCCCCTGCTTGAACGTCTCTACCCGGAAGGCAAGCGCATGCCCTTGGCACGCAAGCCGCGCGCCCTCATCCTCACCCCGACCCGCGAACTGGCGGCGCAGGTGCAGGAAAGCGTTCGCACCTACAGCAAGCATATCGGCGTGAAGTCGACGACGATCTTCGGCGGCGTCGGCATGGGCCCGCAGATCGATGCGCTGCGCCGTGGCGTCGACATCGTCGTGGCCACGCCCGGACGCCTGCTCGACCACATGCAGAGGCGCACGGTGGATCTTTCGGGCGTCGAAGTACTGATCCTCGACGAAGCCGATCGCATGCTCGACATGGGCTTCCTGCCGGCCATGAAGCGCGTGCTCAGCGCCCTGCCCGCGCAACGTCAGACCTTGCTCTTCTCGGCCACCTTCTCGGCCGAGATCAAGGCCCTGGCCAACCAGTTCATGCGCTCGCCGCAGGAAATCCAGATCGCCAAGCCGAACAGCGTGGCCTCGACCGTCACCCATCGCGTGCACCCGGTCAACATGGAAGCCAAGCGCGATCTGCTCCTGCACCTGCTCAATCTCGACGGCAGCCAGACCCTGGTGTTCTGTCGCACCAAGCACGGCTCCGACAAGCTGACCAAGCAGCTGGAGAAATCCGGCCTGCGTGCAGCCGCAATCCACGGCAACAAGAGCCAGAACCAGCGCACCCGCGCCCTCGCCGACTTCAAGAGTGGCCGCGTCAACGTGCTCGTCGCCACCGATATCGCCGCCCGCGGCCTCGACATTGACCAGCTGCCGATGGTGATCAATTTCGATCTGCCGATGGTCGCCGAGGACTACGTCCACCGGATCGGCCGCACCGGCCGCGCCGGCGCCGAAGGTTTGGCCATTTCACTGGTCAGCCGAGCCGAAGAAGGACTCCTGCGCGATATCCGCAAGCTGCTCAAGCAGGACATCGCCATCGAAAACGTCGAAGGCTTCGAACCTTCACAACCATTGCGCCTCGACGGCCCCGGTGGCGCCCGTCCGCAACAGGCGCGCCAGCAGCATGCCCGTCGGCCGCATGCGCAACAGCCGCGTGGCAACGGTGATCATGAACATGCGGCGGCCAACAAGCAGCGCAGGAGCTGGCGCGGAAAGCCGGCCGCATCGCGCCCCTCCTGATCGATCCAGGGCCCGGGGCGCAGCAGCGATCCGGGCCATCGCGCAAGTCTGTGGGCCTCCGGCGCCTACTGATCCAGAATCAAGGCATCGCGCTCGCGTTCGGAGATCCGGTTGCGATCCACCGATGCGCCGAACCAGAGCGCTCCACCGGCGCCGCCCATGACCGCCAGAACAATGAACTCGCGCGGCCAGCTCAAGGCGGCCGGACTGCCGGGAACGATCATCGCGGCGAGCATCGCCAACGACCCGAGTGCGGCGACACCTGCCACGAGGCGAGCGACCTTCAGTCGAAACGGCCTCGGTTGCGCGGGAAAGTCGCGGCGCAGACGCAAGAGTGAAAGGGAAACGCCGAAGAAGGCCAAGGCGATGCAGAACGATCCCGCGTTGACCAGGGCAAGCAGGGCATCGCGTCCCAGCATTGGTGCAAGTACGGTCAAGCCCCCGACCAGCAGGATCGCGCGATTGGGAGTGCCGTGCTCCGGGTGCGTTTCACCGAATGAAACCGGAATCATGCGGCCTCGTCCCAGCGCAAAAACCACGCGTGAGCCGGCCAGAAAAAATCCGTTCCAGCTCGTGAACAGACCCAGCAGCGCCGCGACAAGGACAAGATCGCGAAGCCATGGTGATCTGAACGCGATTTCGAAAGCATGTGCGGCCGGCAAATCGGCTGCGGCCAATGTTTGCCAGGGGCCGAGCATCGACACACTGAGAATGACGAGTACGTAGAACGCAATCGCGGCCAAGATCGAGCCGACGATGAGCATGGCCAGCATGCGCGGCTTGACCGAACCGGAGGCCTCCTCGGCGCCTTGCGGGATCGTGTCGAAGCCGACGAACCAGAACGGAATCGTGACCAGCACCGCAAGCAATCCCGCCAGTGCCCCGCCCGTACCCGCACTCGCAAACAAGGGTTCCAGGTGGGCGCTATCACCGGCACTGAACCCCGCAACGATGAAGATCGCGGTCACGCCGACGAAAACCACGGTCAGCCAGATTTGCAATTGTCCTGCGGCACGCGTGCCCGCCCAGTTGATCCAGGTGATTGCAGCGGTGCAGATCAGCCCGAGCAGCAGGTGGCTGGCATACACGGTCGATCCGGCCAGTGAGTACAACGGCCATCGATCAATCGATGGCATCAGGTAACTCAGCACACGGCCGACCGAGATGGCCTCGAACCCTGAAATGCTGACATAGCCGAAAGCCAGCGCCCAGCCGACCACGAACGACTTGAACGTACCGAAAGCCTTGTAGGCATAGGCAACTTCCCCTCCCGCAACCGGCAGCATCGGAGTCAGTTCCGCGTAACACAGTCCGATGCACAGCATGACCATGCCACCCATCAGAAATGCCAGTACTGCGCCACCGGGTCCTGCCTGAGTCAGCCAACTGCCGATCGAGGTCACCCAACCGACCCCGATCATCGAACCGAAGGCCAGTGCGAAAAACCCGAAACGGCCAAGCACCTTGCGCAATGCCGGACGTTCGAGCGCGGGTTCGAGCTGGATCGATGCTTCTTTGGATCGTTCGTTTCTCATGCGCACTCCCGGATTGCCCGCCTCTGTCTTCTGCGTCAGACCGGCGCGTGTTCGGCCGCACGATGGGCAATCATCAGACTACCGGGCTCGAAAGACTCGACGCTCAGCGTCCATTGCACATGCGGCCAGCGATAGCTCAGCTTGCGCTGGCGCGGCCAGAGCGCCGCCGTGTACAAGGTGCCGCGTTGCCGTTCGTAGGCCAGCGAAAACAACGGTGGCCGCAGAAAAGCCCCAATGAATCGCTCGGCTGGATCTTCATGCAGCATGAGGCGTCCAAGCAGAAACCGTTCGCGCTCTATCGTCGCGGTCTGATACGCATCGCTGGCCAGAATCTGGCCAGGCTGATGATTGGTTGCGACCGGGCTGTTGGTGACCAGGGCGGCACGATCTGGGGCAAGAAAAACCGTGGCCCTGTGCCCGTCGCTGTCGAGCACGGTCACGTTGTAGGCCATGTGCACCGGAATACGGGCCAGGGTCGCAGCCGCCTGCTCGGCGGTCGAGCAGGTTTCCAGCACATAGCGCAGGACAATCGGCACACCGAATCCCTCGCCGACGACGCCGCGACCGCCAAACGTCAGCGAAACAGCCAAGCCGGACTCGTTGATTCCATCAACGAGTCCGACCAGACAATCGCTGGTGCCCAGCACGCGCTGCGATCCCCATTGCGTGTGCAGGGCGATCGCATCGAAATACTTCGCCGAATAATCGTAGTTGCGCACAAGCAGTGGCTCATTGCCGGGCCAGATCGCTTGCGAACAGGCACTGTCGTAGGCCGGTGGGCACCACAGACTGAGGAACCGCGCCGCCACGTCGCCGTCACCGGCCAGTTCGACCAGACGCTTCCAGCGTGGCACGAACTCGGGCATATGCAATTCCAGAGCACGACGACATGCCAGATACGCCGGCCGCGCCAGATTGCCATCACGCAGGTACCAGCGACGATAGGCCGGCCACAGCCGGTGAAACAAGCCCTGCCATGCAGCGCCGCTGGCATCGTCGGCAATCGCGTTGAATGTCAGATGCACGACACGATCACCGTATACGCCTGCCTTGATGTCTGATCAGAGAAACTTGAACGTATGCTCCGGAACCTCTGCCGGCACCGGACCGGCCAGTGGCTCCGCAGAGTAGTGCGCACGAATTCCGTTGATCCATTTGCGCGAACGCTCGGTCAGCGAAAAACGATCCGTCATCGCGCGCCCGCGGGTGACCAGAATGCCGAGATCGGCTCCTTCATAGCGATAGTCGCCGGTCTTGAGGATACGCAGGAAAAACGCTTCCCGATCGCTGCTCACTGCGCGACGGTGATAGTCGAAACGGTCGAACTCGATGCTGCCATCATCGCGCATGCGCCATATGCCGGTTTCCGGCGCCTGGGTTATCCGGTCTATTGAATCATCGGTGTGCTTGACCACCATCTGGCACCAGGAATCGATGTTTTCCGGATCGGCCCAACGCGCATTCAGCTCGGCAATGTCGATCTCGAATGGAACATCGGAAAATTCGAGCAGGTGGAACAGGGCCAACGGCGCGTCGGCATGCGCAAAGGCGGCATGGTTGGTCATCGAACTGGCTCCGGTGATGCGCGGATTGAGCTCGCCGAGATAGATTTCTCGGGTCTTGGTATCGATCAGGAAATCGAGCTCGAAATAGCCGCGATAGCCTTCCTTGCGCAATTGCTCACCGAAGGCAAAGGTGTAGTCGCGCGCCTTGTCACGCACCTTGGTCGAAAAGGCATTGGCGAAGATTTCGTTTCCGCACCAGCCGCCACGATACGGAGTCAATTCGCCGAATCCGACCAGCTCGGTCATCAATGGCCCGACGATCGTGCCCTGTTTCGTTGCGCAGGCCTCGATGGCCGCACCACGGCAGTTGATCCGCTTCATCACCTTGATCTCGCCGTGGCCGACGATGTCGTGCTGGTGCTTGCGGAAATCGGCTTCGGACTTGATGAAGAACGTGGTGTGTCCGGAGTCGCCATAGGCCGACTGCAGGACCAGATCCTTGCCAAGCTTTGCCTTCTCGGCCACCTTGGTCAGTTGCGCATAATCATCGATGACCGCCAGCGCGTTCGGCACACTCGGCACCTTGGCCTTGTTGCCGATGCGCACGGTCTCGATCTTGTTGTCGATGCGACTGCGCAACTTCGCCTTCGGAAACCAGACCTTGGCACCAAGCTCCTTTGACAGCGCCTCGGTTTTTTCGTCGAACATGAGGAAGATGAACTTCGGCTTGCCGCCACGACGCTCGATGTGATCAACAACCTCCTTGTGCTGCAGGAGATAGTTGTTGATGTCCTCGATCGACTGGAATTCGGCATGCGGCTGCTCGGAAGGGCAGAACACGTTGGGGTGCTGACCATCATAGCAATCGATATAGCTGATGAACTTGAAGTTCTTCACCCACTCGTCGAGCCCGAGCAAATTGAAATTCGTGGCGCTGACAAAATAGACCGGCTCCTCGAATCGATGAAAGAAGCGTCGGATCTCGGAAATGTTCTTGAGCTTGCGGCGTGCAGCCATGCTTCTGTTCTCCTGTCATTTGGAAGATTCGGAGTCGGCGTTCTTGAGCGCCTCGTCGGTGAACACGCGCAGACCGAGATCCGGCCGATAACCATGGATCTCCTTGACGTCGAGCGCGCGCATGAAATGCAGGATTTCCTTGGAGATCACCTGGCCGGGAACCAGAATCGGAAATCCGGGGGGATACGGAATGATGAATGCCGTGGAGACCAGCTCGCGGCCCGCGTCCATGGCTGCCTCCATGGAGCCATCCTCGATCGGGAAATAGTCGCAATTGGCTTCGTCATAGGCCATGAAGTAAGCCGTGCGTATGTCGCCTTCCGACGTGCCTTCGGCGCGGCCCCGACGGAAGCTGTCGTGGAAACGCGAAAAATCCGGGAGCGGCGGATATTCCCGGGTCAACGACGTGACCCGGCGCTCGAACGCACGGCGCTCCATGACACTGGCATCCTCGAGTTGCGAGTCGAGATCCTGCGCCACGCGAACCAGCACCTCGATCAGATAGGCGATCGATGATCGGGTGGTGCCGATATTGGTCATGAAAAGCACGGTGTTGCGCGAGGTCTTGTTGATCTGGATGCCGTGCTTGTTCATCAGCACTTCGTTCTTGAACGTGTCACCGTCGTAGCCAGCGTTGCCGACGGCCAGGGTGACCCGCGAGGCATCAAGCGCAAATTCGTCGTGGGCGAATGCATTCCAGGTGTCATTCCAGCCTTGCTCCTTGTCCCAATATGCCTCGATGCCGGACTCACGATGGGTGGCCGGAATCAGCTCCTTGACCGAGAGCACCTTGAAGTAGCGTTTGAGCAAGGGATGCGAATCGATGGCCTTGCGCATCGCCATCGCGGCTTCGATCTGCTTTTGCACCAGTTCAAAGCCTTCCAGCTCGACCTGGCGCCGGCCCACGTCGAGCGAGGCGATGATCTGGTAGTTCGGCGATGTCGAGGTATGCGTCATGTAGGCCTCATGGAAGGCCTGTTCCACTTCGCCTTTGAAATCCTGGTCGTGCACATGGATCATCGAGCCCTGACGCAGCGAAGTCAGGGTCTTGTGGGTGGATTGCGTCGCATAGACCCGAACCCTAGTTGTTGCAGGATCGGGCATGAGGCGTGTATCCAGCAGTTGTTCGTCGCTGAAACCTTCGATTTCCTTCTTGTGGGCCTGGTAGCGCTCGGCATAGGCCGGATCACGAAAGCGTGCACGCAGAACCTCGGCCGTGTTCATGGCCGTGCGCTGGCGGTAGGTCGGCGAAAATCTCGCAAAGGCAAACCAGGCTTCGTCCCAGAGAAACACCAGATCGGGCTTGATCGCGAGACATTCCTCCATGACCCGCTCGACGTTGTAGACGATGCCGTCGAAGGTACAGTTGGTCAGCGACAGCATGCGCACCCGATGCAGCTTGCCGGCCTGCTTGAGCTTGAGCAGGGCATGCTTGATTTCGCGCAGCGGCACGGCGCCATACATGGAGTATTCGCTGAGTGGATAGCTGTCGAGATAGACCACATTCGCACCGGCCAGAACCATGCCGTAGTGATGCGATTTGTGACAGTCGCGATCCACCAGCACGATGTCGCCAGGACGCACGATGGCCTGCACCACGATCTTGTTGCAGGTCGAGGTGCCATTGGTTGCAAAGAACGTCTGGCGCGCGCCGAATGCGCGGGCAGCCAGTTCCTGGGCGTGCTTGATCGGGCCAACCGGTTCCAGCAGCGAGTCCAGCCCACCCGAAGTGGCTGAAGTTTCGGCAAGAAAAATGTTCATGCCGTAAAACTCGCTCATGTCACGAATCCAGTTCGAGCGGATCAGCGACTTGCCGCGACTGATCGGCATGGCATGGAACACACCGGTCGGCTGCTTTGAATATTCCTTTAATGCATTGAAAAACGGCGTGTTGTAACGCGCGTTGACGCCACGCAGGATGTTCAGATGCAATTCTGTGAAATCTTCCTGATTGTAGAAAACGCGCGCACAGCCACCAAGATCACGCCCGGCGATATCTTCCACCGATCGATCAGTGACCAGGAACACATCCAGCTCGGGCCGGATCTTGCGCAGGACTCGACACAACTCGGGGCCGTAATCCTCCGGGTCGATCGCGGCCAGCTCCTCGTCGCCCACCCTGCGCAGATAGCGCTGCAGGATCTCCATGCGATTGTCCGAAGCGAAGGCAAAATCGTGACGGACGACGACCGACTGGATATTGGTGTTGAACAGGACGCCAATCAACGCGTCCTCGAAGGTGTTGACGAAGACCGGCTCGTAGGCGAAACGATCGTCATCCCGGCGCTGATTGCGCAAGGCCAGGCATTGTGCGTCCTGCTGCGCGGGACTGAGATCGTCGACGACCACGATCTCGAAGAACGGTCGCGAGCGCACCCGTTGCTCGTGCGTTTCCACGGTCTCTTCTTCGTCATTGACGTCGCGTTCGCTGTCGCTGAAATAGTCGTTCAATCGCCGCCGATAGGTGCCACCTTGCAGGGCACGCACCATGCGTTTTACGGCACGGGCGAAGTCCATGTGATCTCCGCGAGCCAGCATCCTGAGCAGTTGTTCGAGTCCGCGACGACCCGGAAAGGCCCAATAGGCCTCGATCGGCCCAAGTGCACGCAGAAGTGTGTGTGCCTTGTCGATCAGTTGCGAGCGCCTGGTCGCACTCGGGGTACCGGCCAGTTGGCCGGCGATACTCTTCAGTGCAGTCCAGCGGTCATTGCGCAGTTGCGATGCCGAGTAGTAGTCGCTGAGCGATGGGGTCGATTCAGCCTTGCGCGCCAGCGCGCCAGCGGCGCCTGACTTTCCGACCTTGCCAGTGAAAGGATGCCGCGATTCACTCTCCAATTCACTGTTCAACGGCGGCTTGGCATCAGTTGTGCTCACGGGTCACTCCTCGCGTACTCAGATACTTGCATGGCGATCGATCGCCAGGACGGGTGGTTGCTCAGCTACTTTGTGGCGGGATTCCATTTGCCGGCATCACTGCGGAGGGCGCTGCGATGCCGATACCTGCCTTTTCCCCCTTGCCAGGAATGGCCAATGGGCCGAGCGTGTGCAGATAGGCATCCACGCCGGCCTCGCGGCGATAGACCGAGAAGTCGATTTCACGATCCCGAAAACTCTTCAGCGGCTGACCAAGGCCATTGACGCCCGCTTCACGCTGGCGCCGCACGCGGGCAAGGTCGATTTCCAGCGGCAGGGTCTCGCTGGATCCGCCGGCCTGGGCAAGTACGGTTCCACTCGGATCGACGACGCACGACCGCCCAATGCCACCGGCATCGAGTCCGTTGATGTCGAACACGTAGCACTGGAACTGCGCCGCAGTGGCGCGTGCAATGGCCAGTTCGACATCACGGTCGATGGTTCCGGTGAGCACCGGATGGAGCAGAACTTCGGCGCCCATGGCGGTGAGCGTGCGCGTGGTCTCCGGCAACCAGATGTCGTAGCAGATCGAAAGACCGAAACGGCCGACTTCTGGGATATCGAATACGCAGAACTGGTCGCCGGCCGTAACATCCTGCTCATACGGGCGAAACGGAAACATCTTGCGGTAGCGGGTGACAATCGCACCGCTCGGATCGATGACCGATGCCGTGTTGTACAACTTGCCATCTGCCCCACGTTCGAACACCGAACCCGGAATCAGCCAGATGCCGTACCGCGCTGCGACTGCCTGAAGCGAGGCTTCTTCTGGTCCGGGCAATTGAACTGGCGCATTCGGCACGGGCCCGCACTGCGCCAGTTCGCTGAACACGATCATCTGCGTCCACGGGAAGCGCGCCATGACGACATCAATACGCTGCAACAAGGCGACCAGATTGCTGGTCAGGGCCGGAACATGCATCTGGACACCGGCGATGGCGAAGGGAATGGTCATAGATAAAAAGCTTCCTTGTGGATACTGTGCGGGGTGAGGATCGTCGGCGGGCGGGCAGAAAATTCAAGTCGTCATGGCTTTGCTCAGACGACCTCGCAGAAAGCCTCGCCACGATGGACGTCGCGGTGACCTTGCGTCGCGAATCCCCAGGCTATGCAAACCGGGGCATTTGAAGGGGAGATGAAACCATCCAGGATCGACATGCCGATGGCAAGAACCATGGAATGATCATGAATTCGAGGGCGCACGACGCAATCGAAAAATGGCGGGATGGCGGCTGTTGGCTTCGAACCAGCTTCGCCAGGCATCGGACTTGCGCGGAAATACCACGCTAAGTTGCTGATCTTGTGTCGGTATTCGCTCGATCAGAGGTAAATAGTATAACAGATTGGGGCACGTACGTCGAATAGCCTCGGCTCGCCGGCAGTCTTCCAGGTCACAGTGGACACCGCCATGAGCCGGTTGGTTTGGTCTGAAAGCAGTCGGCACCACACTTGGCAATGGTTGTCGGGTTTCGCCGCGCAGATCAAGAAAAACCCCGGCCCGAGCCGGGGTTTTTCAATTCCAGGAATACGTCCCGGGATGAATCAGAACGTGATGCTCCAGCTGTTGATGTAGCCGGTGTCGCCTGCGGCATTGTCGTTCACACGCAGCTTCCAGGTGCCGTTCAACGCCTCGCTGGACAGGTTGAAGGTGACCGTCTTGTTGATGTTGTCGGTGCCGCCGCCGGTGCGGTTGTGGATGTTGTAGAGCGAACCATCCGGTGCGACCAGATCAACCTTGAGATCACCCTGGTAGGTGTGCACGATGGCAACCGTGACCGAAGCGTTGGTCGGAGCATTGCCGCTGCGCCCACTGACCGTGATCGGGCTGTCGACCGTGGCGTTGTCGTTGATCGCATAGTCGGTCGTGTTGCTGTAGGTCTGCGCGGTTCCGCCGCCACCGCCGGTCGTGTAGTTACCGACCAGGCTAAGGCCGGAGAATGCCGAGTAAGCCTTCAGGCGCACGTAGTAGGTGCCCGCGGAGGGTGCGGCAAACGTGCAGGTTTCGGCATTGCCGGACTTGTATGGGCGGCAGTCATATACCGTGTCGGTCGGCGCGCTGCCGAATTTCACGTACATGTCGGCATCGCCGGTGCCGCCCGAGGTCGTGAAGGTCAGGTTGCTCGCACCGGCCGGTACGACCAGGGTGTAGTTGACCGATGCACCGGTTGCCGCCGACTGATTGGTCACCGCCACACCCTTGGTCAGCGGACCACCCGTGCTGCCACCACCGCCACCGCCCGAGCAACTGACGCCAACGGCCGTGAAGGCTGCGGTCACCGATGCCTTGGTCAGGCCGAGATCGGTCGCTGCCGTCTCCACGCCGCAGGCGCCGCTGTTGAAGGTGCTGCTCGGCGTCCAGTACAAGGCGTTTGCGCGGGCGAATACCTTGAACGCATTCGGCGTATTCCAGCCCGAGGTCGTGGCCAGCTTCCAGAACGCCTTGTTGTACACACCGGATGAGTAGTGCACATCGAGCGAACTGGTGTAGTTGGCGGCGTTGTCAATCGAGCCGCCGTCCTGCGGTGGATTGGCCATGTAACGCAATGCACCGGATGCCTTGAAGATCTCGGGACCGACCAGGAAGTCGTTGCTGCCCTTCCAGTAGTACTCGGTCGCCTCGCCACCCATGTCCGAGTAGGCCTCGTTCATGCCACCGGATTGCCCGGAATAGGTCAGGTTCGAGTGCTGCTCGGTGTAGCCGTGCGAAACCTCATGGCCGGCCACGTCGACGCTGACCAGCGGATAGAAGGTCGTCGCGCCGTCACCAAAGCTCATGTTCGTGCCGTTCCAGAACGCGTTCTCGTAGCTTGAGCCGTAGTGCACGCGCATGATCAGCTGGAAGCTCAGCGCCTTGCCGCCGGTATAGGCCGAGTACATGTTCTGGATCACGCCGCCGAAGTAGTGCGCATCATTGATTGGCGAATAGGCGCCGTTGATGGCCTTGTAGGTGTTGTTCGGGCAGGTGTAGGCGTAGGCCGTGGTGCTGCTGCCGGTACTGCCGTTGAGATTGACCGACTTCACATCGGTGTTGTTCATCGTGCAGGTGCTGCCGCTCTGGCTGACATCAAGATAGCCGTAGCGACCGCCCGATCCCCACTGGTACTGGCCGGTCTTGGCGTTGCCGCCCGGACCGGTGCCGATCGCCGAGGTGGTCAGGCCATCCCACTGCTTGAGCACCAGCCCGGTCTGCGCATCGATGATCACGAACGGACGGGTCGGCTCGCTGGCCCTCTGGATTCGGAGGCCGGTAGCGACGTAGTCGGCGAAGAAATTGACCACGTAGGCGATATGCGCGACATCGTTGTCGTCAACGTAGATCATCTGCTGGCTGGATTCGTTCTCGACGGTCATCGCCGTGATCCTGCTGCCCAGGGCCGCGGTCCTGGCGGCTGCCAGCGCATTGCCGGCGCCAATCAGCGGGGCCCGAACCGGAATTTCCGCTGCCAGACCGCCGACTGCGCGGCCGAACAGCGAGCGCAGGTTACCCTTGTTGTCCTCGGCAACCACGACATGCTCACCCCAAACCGGGATGCCGCGGAAATACTGCTGGTAGCGATAGTGGACGGTGCCATCGGGATCGGTGCTGGTGGCGATTGCACGCAACGTGGATTCGCTGTCCAGATTCAGCATTTCCGCATGGCGCTCATTGGCGGCCGGCTGCGCGCCGACGGCCCGTGTTGCAGCGGCATAGCTGCTGCTCACGCGTTCGACATTGAGATCGTGCAGGTCGGATCGGGTTGCCGCCGCGGCGGATCCTGCAAGGATGCCAAGAACCAGTGGAGTAAATGCAAAACAGATAGAACCACGACAATTGGACTTGATCACGGATTGATTCCCAAGAGTTGGTTGGACGGCCGCCGTAGCGGCGGAGGATTTGCACTTGATGCCGGGTCGTTGGCACACAGCGTCCTGCAGGATCGCTTGTTGATCCCAGCTATCGTGTGCAGATGACCCCCCAAAACGCGCCTGGACACTTCCCAAGTACCGCAGCGCCGGGCGCACACTAGCAACTTGCCCAGGACATGTAATGACGCAGTGCAATGTGCGCGTCCTATAGACCTATAGACGATCGCCTGACGACCAGCCAGAGTATGAAAGCGCCCTCGCCCGCAGGCTGAATCAGGTTCCGGAAAGGGCGCTCCGCGGATCGACTCCGGCGCCTCAACGGCTGCCCGGAAACGGATATGCCCAGGCCGCAGCGGACAGGATCGACCGCAAAAGAAACGGCGACCGGAATTGCTCCGGTCGCCGCGGCAACGCCATTGCTGGCCGAGTTGCTAGATCACGTTCATTGCGTGAAATTCGTGCTCAGGCTGACCCCCGAGAACGTCGCATAGGCGCGAACGCTGATGTAGTAGGTTCCCGCGCCTGGGGCCGAGAACGTGCAGGTTTCGCTGTTGCCGGACTTGTACGGGCGGCAGGTGTAGCTGGTCGTGGTTGGCGCCGAACCAAGACGGACATACAGATCCGCGTCACCCGAACCACCTGCGATCGAGATCGACAGATTGCTCGCACCGGCCGGCACGACGAGCGTGTACACCGAGGTCCAGTTGCCCGTGCTGGCCGCCAGGCTGTTGACAGTCGAGCCCGCGCACAGCACGGTGCCGGAAGGCGTGCAACTGCCACCGCCACCGGTCGAGTAGCTGCCGGTCAGGCTCATGCCACTGAACGCCGAGTAGGCATTGATCATGACGTAGTAGGTACCAGCCTGAGCACTGGAGATGTTGCAGGTCTCCGCGTTGCCGCTGGCCCACGAACGGCAGTCGTAGCTCGATGTGGTTGGCGCCGAGCCAAACTTGACATACAGGTCACCGTCGCCGCTGCCACCGCTGGTGATGAACTTGAGACCCGAGGCACCCGCCGGCACGACCATGGTGTACACAAGCTGGCCACCCTTAGCGGCTGCAAGACCGGTTACCGCAACGCCATTCTGAAGCACGTTGCCGCCACCGCCGCCACCGCTGGTCACGGTCACCGCCTTGGTCGTCGAATTGGTCGCACCATCATTGTCGGTAACCGTCAAAGTGACGTTGTAGGTGCCGGCCGATGCATAGGTATGACTTGGGTTGGTCGCTGTCGACGAACTGCTGTCACCAAAATTCCACGAACGCGAAGCGATCGTGCCATCGCTGTCACTGGAACTGTCAGAGAAGTTGGCAACCAGCGCATTGGTGGTGAAACTGAAGTTGGCCGTCGGCGGATTGTTGCTGGCCACCGAATAGCTGCCGGTCAGCGAAACACCCGTGAAGCTCGAATAAGCCTTCAGTCGCACATAGTAGGTGCCGGCTTGCGCTGTGGCGATCGGGCAGGATTCCGAGTTGCCCGACTTGTATGGACGGCAGTCATAAACCGTGTCGGTTGGCGCACTGCCGAACTTCACGTACATGTCCGCATCACCTGTGCCACCTGACATCGCAAAATTGAGGTTCGTGGCACCAGCCGGAACGACCAGGGTGTAGTTGACCGAATTGCCGGTGGTGGCATTGATGCCGGTCTCCGTGACCCCGTTGGTCAGCGGGCCGCCGGTGCTGCCACCGCCACCGCCACCGGAGCAACTCACTCCGACCACGTTGAAGGCTGCGGTGACCGCTGCGGCGCTCAGGCCGAGATCGGTCGCTGCCGTCTCCACGCCGCAGGCGCCGCTGTTGAAGGTGCTGCTCGGCGTCCAGTACAAGGCGTTTGCGCGGGCGAATACCTTGAACGCATTCGGCGTATTCCAGCCCGAGGTCGTGGCCAGCTTCCAGAACGCCTTGTTGTACACACCGGATGAGTAGTGCACATCGAGCGAACTGGTGTAGTTGGCGGCGTTGTCAATCGAGCCGCCGTCCTGCGGTGGATTGGCCATGTAACGCAATGCACCGGATGCCTTGAAGATCTCGGGACCGACCAGGAAGTCGTTGCTGCCCTTCCAGTAGTACTCGGTCGCCTCGCCACCCATGTCCGAGTAGGCCTCGTTCATGCCACCGGATTGCCCGGAATAGGTCAGGTTCGAGTGCTGCTCGGTGTAGCCGTGCGAAACCTCATGGCCGGCCACGTCGACGCTGACCAGCGGATAGAAGGTCGTCGCGCCGTCACCAAAGCTCATGTTCGTGCCGTTCCAGAACGCGTTCTCGTAGCTTGAGCCGTAGTGCACGCGCATGATCAGCTGGAAGCTCAGCGCCTTGCCGCCGGTATAGGCCGAGTACATGTTCTGGATCACGCCGCCGAAGTAGTGCGCATCATTGATTGGCGAATAGGCGCCGTTGATGGCCTTGTAGGTGTTGTTCGGGCAGGTGTAGGCGTAGGCCGTGGTGCTGCTGCCGGTACTGCCGTTGAGATTGACCGACTTCACATCGGTGTTGTTCATCGTGCAGGTGCTGCCGCTCTGGCTGACATCAAGATAGCCGTACTGGCCACCCGATCCCCACTGGTACTGGCCGGTCTTGGAGTTGCCTCCGGGGCCGGTTCCGATCAATGACGTGGTCAGGCCATCCCATTGCTTGAGCACGGCGCCCGTCTGGGCGTCGATGATGACGAACGGGCGTGTCGGATCGCTGCTCGCCTTGCGATCGGCGGCAAGCAGACCAATTCCCCTGTCGGCGAAGAAGGAGACGACGTAAACGAGATGCGCAGTGTCGTTGTCATCGACATAGATCATCTTCTCGCTTGACTCGTTGCTGGTCTGGATCGATCCGCCGCGGACACCGAGGCTGGCACTCTTGGCGAGCGCAAAGGCACTGTTGGGGCTGATCCGGGCGACCGTCGTCGAAATGTCGCCTGCGAGGCCTCCGACCGAACGACCAAACAGCGAACTCAGGTTGCCGACCTTGTCGTCGCTGATCACGACATGTTCACCCCACACCGGAACGCCGCGGAAAGTCTGCTGGTAGCGATAGTGGGTGATGCCGCCGGATTCCTTGACCACCGCAAGCGTGTTCAGTGCCGACTCGGCGTCGAGCCCGAGCATCTCGGCATGGCGTTCGTTGCTCAATGCGGGGATGCCGACACCATGGGTGGCTCGGGCATAGACCGCATTGAGGCCCTCAACACTTTGATCGTGCAGATCAATGCGGGTTGCCGCCTGTGCCGAGGCCGCGAGTACGCCCATTGCCAAAGGCAACAATGCGAGGTTAATAGCAGTACGTAGATTGGATTTGATCACGGATTGATTCCCAAGATTAGTAATCGTTCGCCACCGCGGTGGCCGTGAATACCACACCTGCTCCGGGAGGATGGCCCAAACCATCCCGTGGAAACGGAAGCCGAATCCACCTGAGTGCATACCTTTGCGATAAGCCCCGAATCGCGCTGCCGGCCCCCTGGCCCCGCAGTGCAGCCACGGAAACTAGCAAGTTGCATCTGTAATGTAATGACGCAACGCAATGCGATTTCTCAGCCCGGGACAAGCAGAAGCCTGATCAGGATTCTGCTTGAAAGAATCGTTCCACACGGGTTCGCCCTGCTCGCATCTCCAAGGAACAAATGCCGTGCATCAGCGCGGAAAAACATGATGAATGCGGCGCGCGGCTCCAGGACAATCAGGCTCAATCCGAGGTCGCCAGCAACCTGTCGGATCTGGCCCGGCAGCGCAGTCAGCCACCGCAGAACAAGGCGATATCGTTATAGCCGGCAAACAAGGTTCCGGCCGCGCAACCCGGGCAGGCCGGGTCTCGCCCAAGTGACAACTCGCGAAATGAAGCATCCAGGGCATCGAAGCAGAGCAGACGGCCGATCAGTGGCCGCCCCTGCCCCAGCACAAGCTTGATCGCCTCGTTTGCCTGCAGCATGCCGATGATTCCCGGCAGCACGCCGAGCACACCTGCCTCACTGCAGTTGGGCGCCTCGGCGGCGGATGGTGGTTGCGGGAACAGGCATCGATAGCATGGAGAATCCTCGCGCCTGGGGTCGAACACGCTGACCTGGCCGGTGAATCGGTGCACGGCGCCATAGACCAGTGGAATACGCAATTGCCGGGTCGCAGCATCAAGCAGATATCGCGTCGGAAAGTTGTCGGCTCCATCGATGACAAGATCATGACCGAGCAACAATGACTCGACATTGGCCGCAGCCAATCGAGTCTCGTGCGTTTCGATGCGGATTGTCGGGTTCAATGCAGCCAGACCGATCCGGGCGGATTCCGTCTTGGCCATGCCGATTCGCGCATCGGCATGCACGACCTGGCGCTGCAGGTTCGAGCGCTCGACCCTGTCGTTATCAATCAAGGTCAGCGTGCCGACTCCGGCAGCCGCGAGATAGAGCGCAACCGGCGAACCGAGTCCACCCGCGCCGATCAGGGCGATGCGTGCACTCGCAAGCCGCGCTTGGCCGGCAAGGCCCACCTCGGGCAGGATCAGATGCCGTGAATAACGCTCCGCCGAATCAGCATCCAGCGATCCGGCGGCGACCGGCAGCCCTTCCGCCTTCCAGCGCTGAAAACCACCGCGAACGGAAACGACCCTGGCAAATCCGAGTTTGATCAATTGCTGCCTGACCAGCAACGAACGCTGACCACTGGCACAGATAGCCATCAGTTCGCGCGAATGATCGGCAGCAATCGATTCGACAAGCTCGGCGATTCGCGCGCAAGGCAAGCCGATCGCCTGATCCGGCATGCCGCCCGCACGCTCGTCATCTTCACGCACATCGATGAGCAAGGCGCCGGCACGCAGGCGCATCAATGCTTGCGCGGGGTCGATTTCGACGTCAGGCGCGTTGTCGGCTGGGCGTTTGTGCGGGCTCATGTCCGGTCAGGATACGTCAGGCAACGGAAGGATTTGCACTACATCCCCTTCCTTGATAGAGCGACTTTGCCCGGCAAAGACGATCAATGAATCAGCATCGATCAAGCCGCGCAACATCGCCGATCCTTGCGCCTTCATTGGCGTAACCCAAAGCGTACCATCGTCGCGAACCTCACAGGCCGCACGAAGAAACTCGGTTCGATCATGGTGCTTTTCGATGGCTGCAGCCAGGCGTGCGTGACGTGCAACCGGAACCGCGTTCACGGCACCTGCAAGCGCGGCAAGCGCCGGTTGAACCAGGCACAGGAACGTGGCGATCGTCGACACCGGGTTTCCCGGCAGACAGAACAGCAGCGCCTTGCCCACTTCGCCAAACAGAAACGGCATGCCGGGACGCATGCGCACTTTCCAGAAATGAATCCTGCCGAGCTCGGCGACCAGTCCGGGCAGATAGTCGGCCTCGCCCGCCGAGACTCCGCCCGAGGTGATGATCACATCGGCGCCCTCGGCTGCTTCCAGCAGGGTCGAACGTATCAAGCTGCGATCGTCACGCAGATGCCGGAACGGCATGCCGCTTTCCGGGTCGATGCGGAGACTGGATCCGATGGCGGAGCAAGCCAGCATGGCGGCAAGACTGAATCCATTGCTGTTGTGAATCTGCGCCCGGCCGCACTCCGTTCCAGGCATGACCAGTTCATCACCGGTAGTGAAAATAGAAACTTTTGGTCTGGCAACCACATCGATTCTGGCCAGACCGACTGAAGCCAGCACGCCGATCCGGGTCGCACTGATACGCTGCCCTTGCGCCAGTATCAGCTCGCCCGCACGAAAATCCTCGCCAGCGGGGCGAACGTGCGCACCGATCTTCTCCCCGGCGCGAATCAGGATCGAATCACCCTCCTCAACGACGCGCTCCTTGATGACCACCGTATCCGAACCGACTGGCATCGGCGCACCGGTGGTGATCCGCACACACTCGCCAATCTCTACCGATGCGATGTTCGCGTCGCCGGCCAGACAGGTTCCGGCAATTCGCAAACGCCGCTCACCGGCTGCAGGAAGATCGATGGCGCGCAGGGCAAATCCATCCATCGCCGAGTTCGCGAAAGGTGGAAGGTCGCGTGGAGCGACCACATCGTTGCACAGGATGCGTCGCTGCGCGGCCGGCAGCGGTGCGGTCTCGGCAGGCAACCGGCGCCGCGAACAGATGTCGAGGATATGCCGCTGGGCCTCATCGACCGAGAGATGTACGGGATAGTCATCCATCAAGCATCATCCTGTCCGTCATCAACACAAGATCCTCCGGAGTATTCAGGTTCCACCAGGTGTCCTGCAGTGCAGAAAGGTCCACTTCATGAATGTTCAGCGAATCCTGCCAGCGCATCACTCCCGATCCTGCTGCGACCGCATTCGCCGCAGACACTGCCAGGGTCGATCGATACAAAGCGAACAGCGGTTGCCGTCGGCTGCCGTCGTGCGCGACGACGACATCGACCTTGCCGGTCATTGATACCTCCCTCAGCGCTTCGAGGATTTCGCCGCGTGGCCTCACGCAATCGACGGGTACCGTGTACAGCCAATCCGTCGCGCAAACGCCAAGCGCCGCCGCAACTCCGGCCAGCGGCCCGGCGAAATCTTCGCGGCGATGATCCGAAATGGTAGGCGCATAGCGAGCGTATTGATCAAGATTCCGGTTTGCGACGATCAGGCGCGGATTGCCGGGTTCAAGCGCCAGTGCTTCGAGCGTCCAGGCAATCAGCGGTCGACCGAGCAGACATACCAGGCCCTTGTCGCGACCACCCATTCGACTCGCCGCGCCGCCAGCGAGTATGGCCGTGGTGATGCAAGGTGAAGACTGAGCACGCTGCGACATTTTTCTACAGATTCCTCGAAAGCCTGTCTTGACGACAGCAAGCCGACGTACAACTCGTGCTGATGCCGCACTCTCCTCCATGCGTTCACAATGCACTGATCCGTGAGTGCGACTGGCCGGATGAACAACCCCGTGTGTCCGCGACTTGCCCGGTTTTAGCAACACGACGCAATCAACATCGAACGCCGTTGCCGCTAACCGCTCACAGCTTCCCGCTCACCGATCACCGCTTGCCACGCTTGGCGTCGCGAATCACGCGCTGACGACGGGGCTGCTGGTCATCGGTGAGCACGGTCTTCTTGCCGGCGAAGGGATTCTCGCCTTCACGGAAGTCGATGCGGATCGGCGTTCCCTCAAGCTTGTAACGCTTGCGGAAGAAGTTTTCGAGATAGCGCCGATAGGCTTCGGCCAGGTGTTTTGTGCGCGAACCGTGGATGACAATCGTCGGCGGGTTGGAACCGCCCGGATGGGCGTAGCGCAGCTTCGGCGCATGGCCACGAACCAGCGGTGGCTGACACGCCGCATAGGCCGCTTCGAGTGCGCGGGTCAGGTCGGAGGCAGTCAGCTTCTTGTTGGCCGCCGCGTGAACCCGATTGACGCGCTTCATCAATTCACCGATGCCGGTACCGTGCAGTGCCGAAATCGTGATCCGGGGCGCCCACTCGACGAACACGAGCTTGCGTGCCAGCGAACTCTCGCACCGGTCGCGGTCGTACTTCTTGAGTCCATCCCACTTGTTGACTGCAATCACCAGAGCACGTCCGGCATCCAGCGCATGCCCGATCAAACCGGCATCCTGATCGGTGACGCCCTCGTTGGCATCGATCAGCATGACCACGACATTCGCCGCATCGATCGACTGCAGGGTCTTGATAACGCTGAATTTCTCGACCGCATCGTCGATGCGCCCGCGCCGCCTGACACCGGCGGTATCAATCAGCGTGTACTTGCGCCCGTCACGCTCGAGCGGGATGCGGATCGAGTCCCGAGTCGTTCCGGCGACGTCCGAGACGATGACGCGATCCTCGCCAAGCAGGCGATTGACCAGGGTCGACTTGCCAACGTTCGGTCGGCCGACGATGGCGACACGAACACCGCCGTCGTCTTCGCCGCTGATTTCCTCGGCCGCGCCTTCCGGCAGCAACGACTCGACGGCTTCGAGCAGATCCCGGGTGCCATGATTGTTCGAGGCCGAGAGCGGCAGCGGTGCGGCCACGCCGAGTCGGGCAAAGTCGGCAAGTGCAACACTTTCATCAAGGCCATCGACCTTGTTGACCGCCAGCAACATCGGCTTGGAGGTACGCCGCAGCCGGTCAAGGATCGCCTGATCAGTCGGCAGCAGTCCATCGCGGGCATCGACCACGAAGACCACAACATCCGCTTCAGCAATGGCCAGTCCGACCTGGCGTGCGGTCAGCCCGGCGAGACCTTCTTCGCTGTCGGCAAGCCCCCCCGTATCGACCACGACGAAGGAGCGCTCGCCCAGGCGACAGATGCCGTAGTGCCGATCGCGCGTGACCCCCGGCATATCGGCGACCAGGGCATCACGCGAACGCGTGAGCACGTTGAACAGGGTTGATTTGCCGACGTTGGGGCGTCCAACCAGGGCGACGACAGGAAGCATCGCGGGCGCTCCGTTTCAAGTTGCAGCGGCATCGGATTCGACCGCATGCCGAAAAAATCTTCTGCCGGATTCACCACGCACAAGCGATGGTGAATCCGGGACACTTTCACTACTGTGTGCGGAACGCGGCGATGTTGCCGCCGGCACTCTCGAGGTAGACGACATCACCGCTGACCACCGGCGCGCTCTCGATCGCCTTCTTGCCGATGCGCTGGCGGGCGGCGAACGAGCCATCGGTGAGACTCAACCAGTGCACATAGCCTTCAAGATCGCCGACGACGGCATAGTTGCCGACGATCGCGGGGGGGCTCAGCCAGCGATGCCGCAAGCCTTCCTGCTTCCACAGATTCGCACCGCTCTGGCGATCGAAAGCCCAGACACTGCCATCCGCGTCGCTGACAACAACTGCCGTTCCGCTGACGGCCAATCCGGCGAAACTCGATAGATCACGCGCCCATGCGGAGCGGCCTGAATCGGCATACATGGCAGCAACCTGACCACGGTAGCTGGTGGCGAACAATTCGCCGTTGTCGAGTACCAGTTGCCCGTCGGAATCGGCCAGCCGCTCGACCTCGGTACGCCCCTCGCCCGCGGTCAGAACCTGCGTCCAGGCTGGCGCACCATCGGATTCGCGCACCGCGACCAGACGTCCGGTGTCGTATCCGTCAAAGACAAAGCCGTTGCCGATTACGGGTGAGGAATTCCCGCGCAGACTCAAAACCGGAACCGTCTGTTCATAGACCCAGCGACGCGAGCCATTGGCGGGATCGAGGCCGTACAAGCGTCCATCCTGAGTGCGCACGGCGATGATGCCGCTGCCGATGGCCGGAGCACAGATGATTTCCGAACTGAGCTGGATCTGCCAGAGCTCGCTTCCATCCTGCGCGGAAAAGGCCCGTACCTGTCCATTCAGCGCGCCAACCACGACCAGATCGGCATTTGCCGCCGGGCCGCCAGACCAGGCCATCTTCTTGACCTTGGTCGACCAGAGACGACGCCCGCTTGATGCGTCCAGGGCCTGCACCTCGCCATCGACACTGGCGACGTAAAGCCGCTCGCCGACGACCGCCGGATTCATGCGCGCACCCGATTTGCCCGAGCCATTGCCTGCCGAGCCCGACCAGAGCTTCTGCACATTGGCGGTCGGCGCAAACTCGACCAGCGGTGTGGGCGGTTCGACATTGTCTTTCTTGCCGAGTCCCTTGAGCCAGTTGCATCCGCCGAGGGTCGCGACGAGCATGCCCACGGCAAGAACGAGGATTACCCGCCTCATGATTTCTTCAGCTCCGCGGCAACCGGCAGACTGCCCTGTTTCATTTCGACGTATGCACGCTCTGCGGACTGCGGCTCAAGATGTGTCAAGGCTTCGGCATAGGCCAGTCGCGCATCATCGTTGCGCCCCAGCTTGGCCAGAGCATCACCGCGCAGTTCGCTGGCCTGAGCCGGGAAATCCGCCTTTGCGATCTGGTCGAGCTTGCCCAGGGCCGCCTCGGCATCACCCTTGGCAAGACTCAAGCGTGCCTGCCTGAGTGCAATCAGCGACTTCATCGCGTCGTTGCCCGCCGATTGACTGGCCCAATCCAGATCCGCGCCGGCAGCCACAAGATCTCCCTTCTCGACCTGCACTGCCGCCTGACGCATGGCAGCCAAGGTTGCAAAAGCGGTCTTGGCGTAGTCCTTGCGCAGAGTCTCGGCGATCTTTGCCGCATCGTCGCTGCGCTTCGCATCGACCGCTTCGGTGAACGCGGAATACTGCACGGCAGCCTCGGAAAGCGTGCGCAATTCGCGGGCCTTCCATTGCTGGTATCCGAAGATCAGCAACAGGCCAACCGCAATACCAATGGCGATCGACATCGCATTGGTGTGCAACCACTTGCGCACCAATTCGCCTTGTTCATGTTCATCAAGAACTTCAAAAGCCATACGCATCACCGAATGAGGCGCCACAGGAAAAAATGCCGGTAATCGGCATGGCGGCGCGGGGGGCGCTAGGGTAACAGGAATTCAGCCGGCACCTGTGAAAAAGGCGTGGCCTGGTGGAGCATTCAGGAGTCGGTGCGAGTCGCGAGATTCTCGCCACCGAACAAACGCAAGCGGGCGACATTTGCACGCTGGAATGGAGCAAGATCGACACTCGTTCCATCGGCGACCACTTCAGCCCCCTCAGCATTGCCAATGCGCACCGTCAGTGCGATGTCGCTCGTGTAATTGCGCTCGGAACCAGCGGCAAGCAGACCGTATTCGATCCTCACACCGTTCGCATCGACGACCTCGACCCAGCTGGCTTGCTTGATCTTGAGGCTCAGGCTATGCCGCCCCGCCGGTGCTGGCAACGGATTCGCCGGCGCCTCGGCACTGACCTGCTGGACGGCGTTGAATGGCGCCATGGACGCGATGATCGGCGGCGCATCCGCAACCTGCTCGGCCAACGCCGGAGCATCAAGACCGGGCGAATCGGAAACCGCCGCAGAGCCACTACCCGGCGATATCGCATCCGGCTTGCCGGAATCGAAATTGTCTGCCGGCGCAATGCCATCGGACGGGGTTGGTGCATCAAGCATGACCGTGCGTGCCAGGTTCTGTTCGAGTCCACCGTGGGTCGCCAGCCAGACCGCCGGCCCGACCACGAGCGCAGTCAGGATCAGATAGGTCGCACTGACCGAATAGCGATCCATCACGTAACGGGTGCGCGAGACTCTGCCGGTTGAAACCAGGGGGGCCAGCTCCCCGCGTTGCGCAACCACCTTCTCGGCGAGAATCTGCGGCATGTCGAGGAGGCGGGCGTAGCTCGTCAGATAGCCGCGCAGATAGACCGCATGCGCAATTCCGCTGAAATCGTCTTCCTCGATACGGCGAATCAGACGCGCCTGCAATTTCAGCCGGGAACCGACGTCTTCACAGGTCCAGCCGCGCTGTTCACGCGCGATCCGCAGCCGTTCACCTATCGACGCATCGGCGAGGTTGACGGCGGGCTGTTCGGCCAGACACACCTCCGATGCCGGATCGGACTCCTGTGTCAACCTTTCCGTGGACTCCTGCTGATCCTGTTGATCGGCGTGCTCGTTGCTCACTGACTGGGTCTCCGGGATTGACAACAATTCAAGCTGACTCGAGTCAGCTGTGATACCTGCCAGATCCCTCTGGAATTTCTGCTTTTTCTTCTTGCGCCGACTCATGACTTGTCCGGATCTCCAGAAACAACAGGCGCATCCAGCGCACGAGCCTGCGGCGATTCCGGAAACTTTTCGCGCAGCCGCCGCGTGTAGTCCTGTGACGCCTTGCCGTTGCCGAGACGCAATTCGATATTGCGTCCGAGCAGCAGGGCATCCGCGCTTTGCTGACCAACAGCTTCGTAGCGCTGGATGAAGGCCCGTGCCCTGAAGAAATCATTCTTCAGGTACAACGCGGTCGCCATCTGGAACAGGGCTTCCGAGTTGTCGGGCTCACGTTCCAGCGCCGCCCGCAAGTCCCTTTCGGCCACATCCAGCCTGCCGCCCTTGATCGCACATGTGCCGGAATTGGTCAAGGCCACAGCGGGCGTCTTGTAGAACGGATCTGCGATGGCGCGCACAAAATACGTGGCCGAATCGTCATAGCGGCCGATCTTGCACAGGAAAGCACCGTAATTGTTGCTCTCGTTGCCAGACTTCGGCATCAGTTCGGCGGCGCGTCGATAGTGCTCCTCGGCTTTCGCATTGTCGCCAATGCGTTCGTACAGCAGGGCAATGACAGTATGCGCATCGGCATGGTTGTTGTCGGCCGCCAGAGCCTTGTTGAGGTTTTCCAGGGCGATTTCCAGCTTGCCCTGGGCCATGTACTTCTGGCCAAGGTCGGTGTACAGCGCGGCCGCCTTGGTTTTCGGGTTTTCCGGATTGCTTGGCGGCGCAGGCCGACTATTGCCAGAGCCGGTCGCACACGAGACCAGCAGCATCGCCAGCATTGCCAGCATTGCCGCAACGAGGATTCGGTCAAGCCGCATCGGAAATGCTCCCTTCGATCTTCTTGCGGAATTCCGCCTGACGGCGCGTGCGATCCATGACCTGTCCCTTGAGCTGACCGCAAGCCGCGTCGATATCATCACCGCGCGTACGCCGAACCATGGTCAGCACGCCGGCATCGAGCAAGATGGTCTGGAAATCGCGAATTGCCGACTCGTCGGAACGCTCGTAGCGCGTACCGACAAACGGATTGAATGGAATCAGGTTGACCTTGCTCGGCACCTTGCGCATCAGCTTGACCAGTTGCCGGGCCAGCTCGGGCGTGTCGTTGATGCCCTTCATCATCGTGTATTCAAAGGTGACCGTCGTGCGCGGGCTGCGTTGCGTATAGCGCAGGCAGGCATCCATCAGCTCGGCGATCGGATATTTCCTGTTCAGCGGAACCAGTTGGGTTCGCAATTCGTCATTCGGCGCATGCAATGACACGGCCAACGAGACATCACTTTCCGCCGAGAGGCGATCAATCATCGGCACCAGGCCAGCCGTCGACAGGGTGACGCGCTTGTTGGCGAGACCAAAGCCAAGATCATCGCGCATGATGCTCATGGCGCGAACGACGTTGTCGAAATTGAGCAGAGGTTCGCCCATGCCCATCATCACCACATTGGTCAGCTTGCGTTGATGGTGCGGCACATTGCCAAGATGCCTGGCTGCCACCCAGACCTGACCAATGATCTCGGCGGTCGACAGATTGCGGTTGAAACCCTGGGTTCCAGTGGAACAGAACGTGCAATTGAGACCACATCCGACCTGCGAGGAAACACACAAGGTACCGCGCGTGTTCTCGGGAATGAACACCGCCTCGATTGCATTGCGAGGATCCATGCCGAGCAACCACTTGTGGGTGCCGTCGCTGGATTGCCTTTCCAGCAACACGTTTGGCGGGACGATCTCTGCAACCGCTTCAAGCTTGCTGCGCAGGGCCTTGCCGACATCGGTCATCTGCGAGAAATCGGTGACGTGACGGTGGTACATCCACTTCATGACCTGATCGGCACGGTAGGGCTTTTCGCCGGCTTGTGCGAACCAGTCGCGCAAGCCCTGGCGATCAAGGCCAAACAGATTCGTTCTGGTCTCGGTCACGTCCATCGATTTCAGCGCGCCGTCACTTCGGAGCTGGCGAAGAAATAGGCGATTTCGACCGCTGCAGTCTCCGGCGCATCCGAGCCGTGCACGGCATTGGCGTCGATCGAATCGGCGAAGTCCGCCCGGATCGTACCAGCCGCAGCCTTCTTCGGATCGGTTGCTCCCATCAGGTCGCGATGTACAGAAATAGCATTTTCTCCTTCGAGCGCCTGGATGATGACCGGGCCGGAAATCATGAACTCGACCAGGGCGTTGAAGAACGGACGCTCCTTGTGCACGGCATAGAAGCCTTCGGCTTCGCGGCGCGAGAGCTGCTTCATGCGTGCGGCGATGATCTTGAGGCCAGCTTTCTCGAAGCGGGAATAGATTTCGCCGATGACGTTCTTGGCGACCGCATCGGGCTTGATGATGGAAAGGGTGCGCTCCAGCGCCATTGTCTTTGAACCTTTGAAGGGGAATCGGGAGAAAACGGGTGCGGTCAAGAGACTAAACCCATGGCAATCCGGATAGTTAGCGCACTATCCGACCTCACATTCTAGCTAGTTTTTGCATTGATTTGCACCCCGCAAGCGTGAATTCACGCGCTTTGGCGACGTTGCCCAACACGCTCGACAGGCTTATGATTCAAACGCCCGTTTGGTTTTCACTCTCGACACTGGATCTGCTCCGTTGAACTCACCGCATTTTTCGACCAAGGAACGCATTCTCGGAGCCGCCGAGGAACTGTTCGCCCGCAACGGCTTTGCCGGCGCCTCGCTGCGTGAGCTGACGGCGACGGCGAAGGTCAATCTGGCTGCAGTCAATTACCATTTTGGCTCCAAGGACAACCTCGTCAACGAAGTCTTCCGACGCCGCCTTGATGAGCTCAGCGCGCAACGTCTCGAACTGCTGCAGGCGGTTCTGGCCAGACCCGAGCCCGGTCTTGAGGACATCCTTGCCGCTTTCATCCATCCCGCCCTGCTGCTTTCACTCGACAAATCTGGCGGTGCGACCTTTGTCCGCGTGCTGGCCCGCGCCTATGCCGAGCACAATGAGCGCCTGCGCAAGTTCCTGTCCGAGAACTACGGCCACGTCCTCAAGGAGTTCGCCGCGGCCTTCGGCGCCCAACTGCCGCATCTGGACAAGGAAGAGCTGTACTGGCGCATTGACATCATCGCCGGTGCCCTGACCTATGCGATGGCCGACTTCGGCGTCATCAAGCGGCGCGCGGCGATGTCGGAAAAGATCCACCGCGAACGCGCCGCCGAGCACCTGATCCGCTTTGCCGCAGCCGGCCTGCGCGCGGAATAGGCCTGAAACATTTCCGTTTGCGCGGCTCTGGCGCCGCGTGCATCCCTTTGTCCGTCCTGCGAGGTATTGCATGAACCACTCCCCACTCCGCATCCGCAAGGTTGCCGTCCTCGGTGCCGGCGTCATGGGTGCGCAAATTGCCGCCCACCTGACCAACGCGAATGTCGAAACCATCCTGTTCGATCTGCCGGCCAAGGAAGGGCCGAAAAGCGCCATCGCGATCAAGGCCATTGCCAATCTGGGCAAGCTCTCGCCCGCCCCGTTGGCCGAGGCCTCACGCGCGCTGGCGATCACGCCGGCCAACTACGACGAAGATCTCGACCTGCTCAAGGGCTGCGACCTGATCATCGAGGCAATCGCCGAACGCCTCGACTGGAAGCTCGATCTTTACAAGAAGATTGCACCGCATGTCTCTGATTCTGCGTTTGTTGCCAGCAATACCTCGGGACTTTCGATCAATGCATTGGCCGAGGCCCTGCCGGCCGCGATGCGCCCGCGTTTCTCCGGCATCCACTTCTTCAATCCGCCGCGCTACATGCATCTGGTCGAATTGATTCCCGACATGCAGACCGATCCGGCCCTGCTTTCGGGGCTGGAAGCCTTCCTGACCACGACCCTCGGCAAGGGCGTGGTTCACGCCAAGGACACACCCAACTTCATCGGCAACCGCATCGGCGTGTTTTCGATCCTCGCCACCATGCATCACACCGAGCAGTTCAAGCTCGGTTTCGATGCGGTCGATGCGATCACCGGGCCGGCCATCGGTCGGCCGAAGAGTGCGACCTATCGCACCTCGGACGTGGTTGGCCTGGACACCATGGCGCATGTGATCAAGACCATGGACGACACCTTGCCGAAGGATCCCTGGCACAAATACTTCAAGGCACCGGCCTGGCTGACTGCGCTGATCGATAAGGGCGCGCTCGGGCAGAAGGCCGGCGCCGGCTTCTTCCGCAAGGTCGGCAAGGAAATCCAGGTACTTGATCTGGCCAGACAGGATTACCGTCCGGCCTCGGACGGCGCCAGCGAAGAACTCGGCAAGATTCTCGCGATGCGCAACCCGGCCGAGAAGTTCGCCGCCCTGCGCGCCTCCACGGACAACCAGGCGCAGTTCCTCTGGGCCATGTTCCGCGACCTGTTCCACTACACCGCATTTCATCTCGCCGACATCGCCGAAACCGCGCGTCATGTGGATTTCGCGATCCGCTGGGGTTATGGCTGGAAAATGGGCCCGTTCGAAACCTGGCAGGCCGCTGGCTGGAAACAGATCGCGCAATGGATCGCCGAGGACATCGCCGCCGGCAAGGCCATGAGCGATGCGCCACTGCCCGCGTGGGTAACCGATGGGCGTGACGGCGTGCATGGCAAGGATGGCTCGTACTCGCCCAGCGCCGGGAAGAATATCCCGCGCTCGAATGCGGCCGTCTATCAGCGTCAGTTGTTCCCCGATCCGCTGCTTGGCGAAACCTTCGACAGTGGCACGACGGTCTGGGAAAACGATGGCGTGCGCCTGTGGCACCTCGGTGACGATATCGGCATCGTCTCGTTCAAGACCAAGATGAACACGGTCAATGATGCCGTGCTCGACGGCCTGCAACGTTGTGTCGAGGAAAGCGAAAAGCAGTTCAAGGCCATGGTCATCTGGCAGAGCGGCGAACCGTTCTCGGCTGGCGCCGATCTGAAGGGCGCGCTCGGCCTGATCAAGGACGGCAAGATCGCCGAGTTCGAGGCGATGGTCGCCAACTTCCAGGCAACCAGCATGCGCATCAAGTATTCGCTGGTACCGGTGGTTGCTGCCGTGCGCGGCATGGCCTTCGGTGGCGGTTGCGAGTTCCAGATGCATTCGGCACGCACCGTCGCTGCACTGGAAAGCTACATCGGCCTGGTCGAAGCCGGCGTCGGCTTGCTGCCAGCCGGTGGCGGACTCAAGGAGCTTGCCTTGCGCGCTTCGCGTGACAGTGTCAATGGTGACCCGTTCGACGGCATCAAGAAATCCTTCGAAGCCGTCGCCATGGCCAAGGTCTCGGCAAGCGCACTGGAAGCGAAACAGCTCGGTCTGCTGCGCCCCGATGATGTGGTCGTCTTCAACAGCTTCGAGTTGCTCCACGTGGCCAAACAGGTTGCCGCCTCGCTCGCCGAATCCGGCTGGCGTCCGCCCTTGCCTGCACGTGCCATCACGGCGGGCGGCGATGTTGGCACCGCGACGTTGAAGATGATGCTGGTCAACATGCTGGAAGGCCGTTTCATTTCACCGCACGACTACGAGATCGGCAGCCGCATCGCCGATACGTTGTGCGGCGGCGTCATCGAGCGCGGCTCGCAGGTCGATGAAGCCTGGCTGCTCGATCTCGAGCGCAAGCACTTTGTCGAACTCGCGCAGATGCCGAAAACCCAGGAACGCATTGGCCATACCTTGACGACGGGCAAGCCGCTTAGAAACTGAGAATGGGGAATCGGGAATGGGGAATCGGCAAAGCCGGTTCCTGCGGAACGAAATCTCCGCGCCCATTTCCGCCCATCGCGAGCTTTCCGATTCCCTACTCCCTATTCCCCATTCCCGATCGAGGAACGAGATCATGAACAAACAACTACAAGACGCCTACATCGTCTCCGCCGTGCGTACACCGGTTGGCAAGGCGCCGCGTGGCGTGTTTCGCAATACCCGTCCGGACGATCTGCTCGCCCATGTGATCCGTGCCGCAGTGGCCGGCGCGCCGGGTATCGATCCCGCGCGCATTGAGGATGTCGTGATCGGCTGCGCCATGCCCGAGGCCGAGCAAGGCATGAACGTGGCCCGCATTGGCGCGCTGCTGGCCGGTTTGCCGAACAGCGTTCCCGCGCAAACGATCAACCGCTTCTGCTCCTCCGGCGTGCAGGCGATTGCCCTGGCTGCCGATCGCATCCGCACCGGCGATGCCGACCTGATGCTCGCCGGTGGTACCGAGAGCATGAGCATGGTGCCGATGATGGGCCACAAGATCGCAATGAATCCGATCGCCTTCACCGACGAAAACATCGCCATCGCCTACGGCATGGGCATCACCGCCGAGAACGTCGCCAGCGAATGGAAGGTCAGCCGCGAGGATCAGGATGCCTTCGCCCTCGGCTCGCACGAGAAGGCACTGGCCGCGATTGCGGCAGGCGCGTTCAAGGATGAGATCGCGCCGTTCAAGCTCGATGATCATTACCCGGATCTGGTCGGCCGCTCGATCCAGACCGACAGCCGCCTGATCGATACCGACGAAGGCCCGCGCCCGGACACCAGCGCCGCTGGCCTGGCCAGGCTGCGCACCGTGTTCAAGGCCGGCGGCAGTGTCACCGCCGGCAACTCCTCGCAGATGTCCGATGGCGCCGGCGCGCTGATGCTGGCCAGCGAGAAGGCGATCAAGGAATACAAGCTGACCCCGATCGCCCGCTTCGTCTCCTTCGCCGTCGCCGGCGTGCGCCCCGAGGTCATGGGTATCGGTCCGATCGCGGCGATTCCAAAAGCGCTCAAGCTCGCCGGCATGACCAGGGAACAAATGGACTGGATCGAACTCAACGAGGCATTCGCCGCCCAGGCACTCGCGGTGATCCGCGACGTCGGCCTCGATCCGGCCAAGGTCAATCCGCTTGGCGGCGCCATCGCCCTCGGTCATCCGCTCGGCGCGACCGGTGCGGTGCGCGCCGCGACCCTGATTCACGGCCTGCGTAGGCATAAGCAGAAATACGGCATGGTGACCATGTGCATTGGCACCGGCATGGGTGCGGCAGGAATTTTCGAGGCGCTGTAGTGGAGCCAGTGAGCGGGTAGCAGTCAGCGGTTAGCGGGAAACGCCATTCCGGCACCTTGATCGCGGTTGGCAAGTGCCTGCAGAAATCTTGAACGCCGGAATTCGCAACGCCCTTTCCGCTCATCGCTCATCGCTCATCGCTCATCGCTCATCGCTCATCGCTCATCGCTCA
>CAYMHF010000007.1:78123-136973 GCA_964390215.1 uncultured Dokdonella sp.
CGCTCATCGCTCATCGCTCATCGCTCATCGCTCATCGCTCATCGCTCATCGCTCACCGCGGCACCGCACCGCTGCATTTTCCGTAGGAAGCGGCTTCAGCCGCGATGCTTTTGTTTCAATATGGAAAAGAGCATCTCCGCTGAAGTCGCTTCCTACGGGGTGTACAGGGCGCGCTACGATGCTTGAGGATTGCGCAGTCGGTGATCGATGGCGTCGAAAAACGAATCCGGAAGTTCGGCACTGACCGGCACCTGCCAATGGTGCGATTCGGCAAACGATGCGCACTTCACGGCGTCCTTTTCGGTCATCAGGATCGGCAAGCCGTCTGCGAAATCCAGATCCGCCGCAGTCAACGCATGGTGATCGGCGAATGCATGCTCGATGAGCTTGATGCCCTGATCACGCAGACTGCCGAAGTAGCGCCTTGGATTGCCGATGCCGGCGACAGCATGAACCTGCTGGCCGCTGAACTCGATCAACGGACGCGGCGGCCCCAGGCCATCGATGCGTCGGGCACTGCTGCCGAGCAAACGCATCGGAATCTCGCCCGTATGCGCCGAACCTCCATTGCAGACGACGAAATCGACCTGCTCCAGGCGTTCGCGTGATTCGCGCAATGGGCCAGCCGGCAGCAGGCGCCCGTTGCCGAAGCGCCGTTCGCCATCGATCACGCAGATCTCGATGTCGCGAGCCAGCGAAGGATTCTGCAAGCCATCGTCGGTAAGAATCACGTCGACTGCAGCCCCAAGCAGCAACCGGGCAGCGTCGACGCGATTCCGGCCAACCGCCACCGGCACACCGGTACGGCGGCGGATCAGGCTCGGCTCATCGCCGACAATGGCAGGATCCGGCACATCGTCGAGCAGGATCGGTGATGTCGCCGAACCGCCGTAACCGCGGCTGACCACGCCGGGCTGCCAGCCACGCTCGCGCAAGGCATCAATCAGGGCGAGCACCAGCGGCGTCTTGCCGGTACCGCCAGCACTGAGGTTACCGACCACGATGACCGGCACCGCCAGGCGCATCGGCTTGCGCAGACCGCTGCGCCAGGCGAACTGGTCGGCACTGCGGAGCAGCCGATAGACCGGCACGAGCAGGCGCATCCACAGCGGCACGGGTTCGCCGCCATACCAGATGCGCTCGATGTCGGCCTGTTTCATGTCGGCTCTGCGCTGGACTTCTCTTCGTCGCGGAACTGCACGCGATGCAGGGCCGCGTAGTGGCCATTTCGATCAAGCAGCTCACGATGCGTGCCGCGTTCGACGATGCGCCCGTCATCGAGCACGGCAATCTGGTCGGCATGCTCGATCGTCGACAGGCGATGGGCAATCACGATCACCGTGCGATCGCGCAGCAGGCGCTTGAGCGCATCCTGGATCAGACGTTCCGATTCGGTATCCAGCGCACTGGTGGCCTCATCGAGAATCAACAGCGGGGCATTCTTGAGCAAGGCGCGCGCAATCGCGATGCGTTGACGCTGGCCACCAGAAAGCAGCGCCCCGCCCTCGCCGGCCGGGCTGTCAAGGTCGCCCGGCAACCGGCTGATGAATTCCATCGCATTCGCGGCGTGGGCGGCCGCCTCGATGGCCTCGCGCGAAGCATTGCCAAGTGCGCCATAGGCAATGTTGCGCGCGATCGTGTCGTTGAACAGCACCACCTGCTGGCCAACCCAGGCGATCTGGCTACGCAGGCTTTCAAGTCGCCACGCACCCAGTGGTTCGCCATCTAACAGGATGCTGCCCGAGTCCGGATCGTAGAAGCGCGGGATCAGACTGGCCAGGCTGGACTTGCCACTGCCCGATCGTCCGACCAGGGCGGTGACCGTTCCTGGAGGGCAATGCAGGTTGATGTGCTCGAGTGCGGGCGACGCCTGGCCCGGATAACGCAAGCTGACATCGCGAAGTTCGATCTCGCCGCGACAGCGCGCGCCCGCAATGCTGCCCTGGTCGACTTCACCCGGTGTGTCGATGACCTTGAACAGGTCGTTCGCTGCGGCAACGCCACGTTGCATCATTGCCTGCACCGAAGTCAGACGCTTTAGCGACGGCAGCATGGTCAGCATCGCCGTGATCAGCGACATGAACGCACCCGGCGACATCTGGTCGATCATGCCCGGTCGCGTCGCAAAATAGATCACCAGCGCCAGCGCGCCGGCGGCCACGATCTGCACGACCGATGTCGCCATCGCGTTGGTCGCCGCCACCTTCAGGTTGAGACTGCGGTTCTGCTCGTTGACCTCGGCAAAGCGCGCACGCTCAGAGGCTTGTCCGAGATAGACCTTGACTTCGCGCTGGCCACTGACGGCTTCGTCGACGATGCCGGTGACTGCACCGACCGAATGCTGGATCTTGCTGCTGATGCGCCGATAGCGACGACCCACGGCCCAGGCGACCAGGCCGATCAAGGGTGCCATGACAAACAACAGCAAGGTCAGCCGCGCACTGTAGTAGAGCATGACCGCGATCATGCCGATGACGGTCAGGCTGTCGAGAATCATCACCTTGACCGCATTGGTGCTGGCCTGGGCGACCTGCTCGACCGTGTAAGTCAGTCGCGAGATCATCTGCCCCGACGGCTCGCGATCGAAATACGCGGTGGGGAAAACGAGATAGCGCGCGAACACCTCGCCACGCAGGGTCTCGACCACGTCGCGCCCGATTCGCGCCAGGCCATAATCGGCGAGGAAGGTCGCCGCACCACGGATCACGAACAAGCCGACAATGACGATCGGCATCCAGAAAATGGTGCGTGGATCGCGATCGATGAACAAGGTGTCGAGCATCGGCTGGATCAGGCGCACAAACGCTGCGGCAACGGCGGCATCGAAGACCATGCCGAATAATCCCGCCGCCGCCCAGAGCCGATAGCGGGCGGCGTAGCCGAGCAGGCGTCGATAGGTCGCAAATGCGCTGACCGCCATGCTCAGTCCACCATTGGTTCGCGGCGGCGCGTGGATCCGCTCACTTGCCGCTTTCTGCCTTGGGCGGTGTGGTGGCCAGACTCAATCGATCGAAACCGAGCTGGCCGAGCGCATCCATCGCCGTGATCACGGCCTGATGCTGGGTACGTGCATCGGCACGCAGGATTACCGGTCGCGTGCGCTCATCACCGACGATCCGCGTGATCGCCTCCTTGAGCGTGTCGATGCCGGGATTGAGCACCTCATTGTTGTCGATATAGAAGCGCCCTTCGGCATCGATCAGGATGGTCAGGTTGTTCTCATCGCGTGCCTGCTCGGTCGCCGAGGCTTCGGGCAGGGTCACCTTCATGCTCGAATGCTGGACGAAGGTCGTGGTCATGACGAAAAACATCAGCAAGGTCAGCATGACATCGATCAACGGGATCACGTTGATCTCGAAATCATCTTCGCGACGCCCGGAAGTGAGTCGCATGCTGGATCAGACCGCGCTGCGGACGGGTGCCACTTCGGCAACCAGGGTCAACTCATCGGTCAGTGCAATCACCTGTTTCTCCATGTCGATGACCAGATCGTTGACGCGGCCGCGGAAATAGCGATGGAAGAAGTACGCCGGAATGGCCACCACCAATCCGCTGGCCGTGCACACCAGTGCCTCGCCAATGCCGCCGGCCATCTTCAATGGATCGCCGACACCACTGACCATGACCGCGAAGAACATGCCGATCATGCCGAATACGGTGCCGAGCAGGCCAAGCAGGGGCGAGACCAGGGCAATCGTGCCGAGTGTATTGAGGAAGCGCTCAAGTCGATGCACGACATGGCGACCGGTATCCTCGACGCGCTCCTTGATGATCTCGCGCGGACGGTTGCGCACGACCAGGGCGGCGGCGAGCAGTTCGCCGAGCGGCGAGGTTTCGCGCAGCGCGTCGATATGTTTCGGATCGAGCTTGCGCGTGCGTGCCCAGGTCATCACCTGATCGCCGAGTTCGGGTGGAATCACCGCCTTGCGCCGCAGCGTCCAGAAGCGTTCGAGGATGATGGCCAACGCGACCGCAGAACAAACAAGAATCGGAATCATCGGCCAACCGCCAGCAATCAGGATCTCAAGCACGTGCAGCCACTCCTCGTCGGTCTGTTCATATCGGCACATTCGCCAGCGCACCGGCTGCGGATGATAACAGCGTGGACAGGATTCGATCCCGATTCAGTGGATACGCCACCAGGCCTGGCGCACATCACGCCCCTGCTCGGGCACATCCATCCCGGGCGCAAAACGTAGATGCAGGTAGCCCGAATCGGCGGTATTCCACAGCGGAATCGAGCGTTCCGAGTAGCGCGCGACGACATCGGCATGGGGATGGCCGAAATGGTTGCGGTAGCCCGCTGAAACCAGGGCCAGGCGCGGCTCGATCGCATCAAGAAATGCCGCCGATGATGCGCTTTTGCTGCCGTGATGCGGAACCATCAGCACCAGCGGCTGGATCACATTGCCGATGGCAAGGGCGATGCCGGGTTCGATCGATTCGGTCGCGTCCCCGCTCAGCAGCAGGCTGCCGTAGCGCCCGGCAACGACGATCACGCAGGAGCGATCATTGCCCCTGGTCGTCGCGCCCGCGATGGCCGATACGACGCGAAAATCCACCCCGTCCCAGACCCAGGATTCGCCCGTGCGGCAAGCATCCGCCTTCAGTTGAACCCGCTCCGGCTCGCCACTCTCGACCAGAACCTCGGGAAATGCCCGGTAAACCGCCTCGGCACCGCCGGCGTGGTCGCTGTCGCCATGGCTGATGATCATGCGCTCGAGTCGATCGACGCCGAGCGCATGCAGGGATGGAATGACCACCGCATCGCCGATATCAAAACCGCTCGGGTAGCGCGGACCGGCATCGTAGAGCAGCGTGTGTCCAGCGGTTCGCACGAACACCGACAGGCCCTGACCGACATCGAACACCCAAACCTCGAACTCGCCATGTTCAGGGCCGATCCGCGCCGGAATCAGCAACGGAACCAGCAAGACCAGCCCTAGCGCCCGCGCCGGCACTCCACGCGGCAACAGACACCAGGCGATTCCGCCCATGGCGAGGACAAAGGCCCAGATTGGTGCGGCGGCAAAATAGACCTGGGCCGAGGGCAGCGCCGCCATCCATTGCATGAGGCTCCAGATCAGCCGCAACAGGGCATCGGCCAGATCGAGCAAGGGCCCGCCAAGCATCGGCAGATCGACAACCAAGAGGCTTCCGGCCACGGTCAGCGGAACCACCAGAAAGCTCACCCAGGGAACGGCGATGAGGTTCGCGAGCGGCCCGACCAGCGAACCCTGACCGAAGAACCAGACGGTCATCGGCAGCAAGGCCAGACTCAGGACGAGCTGCAGTCTCGGCATTTCCCGCCACAACGCACGCGCTTCAGCGTTCGGTCGGGTTATCGACAGGAGCACGGCGACGCCGGCAAAAGACAACCAGAATCCCGCCGACAGCACCGCCAGCGGATCCCAAATCACGATCACGGTAGCCGCCAATGCCAGCGCCTGCGCCACCGAGCTACCCCGACGCGCATAGCGGGCGAGCATGGCGATGGCGATCATCAGCAAGGTACGAATCGTCGGTACACCCATGCCGGCCAGCATTCCGTAGCCGAACGCACAAGCCATCGCCACCGGTGCTTCGAGCAGGGGGCCCGGGATGCGCAAGGTCACACGCGGCCAGGCTTTCCAGAATCCGCGCGCAAGCATGGCGCCGAAGGCGGCAAACATGCCGACATGCAAGCCCGAAATCGCGATCAGGTGACCGATCCCGGTTGCCCGCAACACCTGCCAGTCGGCATCCGCGATTCCGTGCTGGTCGCCAACGGCCAGAGCGCGCAACAGACCACCCGATGTTGCGCCAGCAAAGCGTCGCGCGATCGAATCGGCGATCGCCTGACGCCAGGCGTCGATGCAGATGCCCGGCGCTGGCGCGAGCGCCTGGTTTTCCGCAGCATTGCGTACATAGCCGACCGCAACCACGCCGCGTTGAACCGCGCCTCGCTCGCTGTCATGGCCGCCGGGATTGACCAGCCCGCGCGGTGGACGCAATCGCAAGCGAAGCTTCCAACGCGAGCACGGCGCCAGCTCGGGCGCATCGTCATACCAGTTCAGACGCGAGGTTCCACTGAGCGCAACCTGCTCACCATCGAGCGCGGCCGACTCGATGTCGAACTCGAAGCGCGTGCTGCGATTTTCGACGCTGGGCAAACCGCGAATCGTGCCGATCACCTCGAAATCCCGCCCATGCAGGTTCGACGGCAGACGCGCTTGAAGCGCACTGGCCGCGCAGACCAGCGTCCAGGCAAATCCCAGCGCAAACCAGACCGGTGCTCGGCAGGTCGCACGCAAAAAAAGCAGGAATAGCGCCAGGCCAGCGAGCGCGAGCGGAATCCAGCCATGAGGAAGTCCCGGCAGGGTCTGCACAACCACCGCGCCGGCAAGCAGCGCGGCAGCGCGAAACGGAGTCAGTCTCGGCAGGCCGAATCGTGAAGGCAATCGATCCCTGCCCTGCGCCGCCGATTCAGACTCATCCATGGCGTCATTCCTTCCTGGAAACGATCCTCAGCAAAACGGACAAGCGGTGCATACTGGGCCACCGCGCTTTGGAAACTTTTCACACGCCGCCAGCGGCGTTCGGACCGGCACTCGCATCTATCCCGGGAAAGCCTCCGTCACCGCAGCCGACAAAGTCTGCCATAGTGCAGTTCCCGGCACGATCATCGATTGAGGTCGGATCTGGCCGTCTGACGGCCCCAGCGATCGATCGCGCAGCGCCTCCGCGATTCATTTGCGAGCGTTGCCATCGAGGCAATACAACACATTGGTGGGCGTTGCCTTTGTGCATGCCCCAAGCGATTGCCACACGTGACGCCCGCGCCTCGCAGCATAGGAGAGGCATTCATGCCCGATGCTCCGCGCCACACCCGCGAAGAGCATCGCGGCTGAAGCCGCTTCCTACGACGAAGCGGCAACGCCTTCAACATCAACGATTCCGGCGCCACAGCGCGCCCGCTCTTCGTAGGAAGGGCATTCATGCCCGATGCTTTCCGTCACGTGACGAAGAGCATCGCGGCTGAAGCCGCTTCCTACGACGAAGCGGCAACGCGTTCAACATCAACGATTACCGCGCCACAGCGCGCCCGCTCTGCGTAGGAAGGGCATTCATGCCCGATGCTTACCGTCACGTGACGAAGAGCATCGCGGCTGAAGCCGCTTCCTACGACAAAGGGGCAACGCGTTCAACATCAACGAATCCCGCGCCACAGCGCGCCCGCTCTTCGTAGGAAGGGCATTCATGCCGGATGCTTTCCGTCACGTGACGAAGAGCATCGCGGCTGAAGCCGCTCCAACCATCTCGATCATTATCGATTGTTCTCGCCCGGATGAATGCTCGCCTCAGCCGACAAGGTATGACAGGCTGCCAGGATCCTGGCCCACTTCGCTCAGTGCGCGGCCGGGATTACCGGCCGCGCACATTTCTGGACGTGCGGTTCCGCTACGGATCAAAGCCATCGCGGAAGATCGTGTCGCCATAGCAGACCGTGGGCGCGTAGCCGAGTCTTGCGATCAGATCGATTCCACCACCCGATTGCAGCGGAATGTCATAGCGCGAATTGCGCAACCTGCCGGTCAGTTGCAGGCCATTGCCGCTCGCCGGCGTCGATTGGCCGGCGCTCGGCGTCAAGCTCGCACGGATGCTGTAGGAGTGACGCGGGGCCTCATTGGCACTCGCCGAGCCGCCGGTGAAGGCCAGCGCAAGCAGTACCAGCGCCCCGCTGCGGATCGCTGCGGAGAATATGGCCATGATCATTCCCCCTGCCGGTGTTCCAGCTTGTCCAGACGCGCGGTCAGGGCATCAAGCTTGTTGTGCAGGTCGGCATTTTCGGCTTCGAGTTTCTTGTTGAGGCCCTGGATAGCGGCCAGGGCGACACCGCTTTCATCGACCGTGCCGATGTACTTTTCGTTGTCGCCAAAACCGAACACCTCGGCGAAATCCTCGGCGACCGGGCCGATGTGCTGGCCGTCAGCATGATTGCCCTTGTAGAACCAGGTCATGACCGGCATCGCCACGAGCTTGTCGAGCACGCTGAGCGGATCGACCGCCGCAAACGATTCCTTGAACGTGCGGCTCGATGCATTTGTCCAGACACCGGCATTGCTGAGATACGCGCCATTGCCGGTCGAGCTGTCGTGGCCAACCGTAAGCGGCGCGGCCCCCGACGCGCCGTTGAAGCGCCACTGGCCGGAGCTGGTACCGTGAATGTAGTTGATATACAGCAACTGGTCATACAAAAGCGTGCCGCCCGAGTTGTAGAGACCGTTCAAGGAGAAGTAACCGCCAGGATTCGCGCTCATGTTGAAGCCGTTGTAGTTTCCGGTCGTGCTGGTTTCAAACGTGAGATCGGCATTCCCTGCTGGCAGGCCCGCCGAGGGCGCGATCGTCAACTCGTCGCGCAAGGCATTGCCGTCGGGTGCCTTGGCCGTGTTGATGCCGACGCCATGCTCGGCGACGAGGATGACCTGATTGGTCGCGGTGTCGCGGATTGTGGTGCCAAATGTCGTATCGCTGCGTCCGCCGGTAACGATCGAGCCTGCATTGACGGTGCCTGCGTTGTAGCCGATCGCCGTGGAGTAGGCGCCATAGGTCGGATAAGGAAATGCGAGGCCGGCCGAGCCGTTGGAGTCAAATCGCGCAACTGTCCCCGCATTGGCTTTGATGTAAACGCTCTGGGCGTCGGCCGTGCCGAGATAGCTTCCGACTGGATTGCCGGCATTGCCATCGAGCGCCCATGATCCGGGACAAGCGCTGGCCTCCGGGGCGACCGGAGAACGCGTGTCGAGGGCGACGAAATCACCGCCACCGGCCTTGATCTCGACGCCAAGCCAGGCCTGACTGGTCGGCGCGAGCGGGCTGAAATCGACGCTGGTGACGAAATTGCCGTCCTTGACGTCGACGTCATACACGGTCACCGGCCCAGCCAGCACCGACCCGCCGCGAGCGTCGGAATACAGGGTCAGCCTCAATTCGTACTTGCCGTTCGCGGCCTGCCCCGCGTCCTGCAGCGTCCCGTGATAGGTGAACGTGTCAGCGCGGGCAAGCGACATGCCCATTCCCAGACCGATCGCTGTGGCAAGCGCGACACACAATGTCATGCGTTTCATGCTGTTTCTCCTTGCGGGTGGTGTGGATTGCCGGGGGGCCAACGCAGAACGGCGGTCTGGGGGGACATCAGGCAATGTGACGGGTTGCCGCACACCCGGCAGCGGGATCCGACCACCGCCATGGAGTGGCATACTTGGCGCAGATGGGGGAGGGAATCGCTCAATGTGCCCAAACGGCGAAATCACCATGCTCCTGGCCGCCGCCAAATCCGGTGACGAGGAGGCGGCGACGCGCCTCGGCCCGCTGATCTATCAGGAACTGCGCATGATCGCGCGCCATCGCCTGGCCGACGCTGGCGCCGGTGAGACGCTGTCAACGACCGCCCTCGTGCACGAGGCCTGGCTGCGGCTGGTCGGCCGCGACGCCGATTTCCCGGATCGCGGACATTTCTATTCGTATGCCGCAAGCGCCATGCGCAGCATCGTCATCGACCATGCCCGGCGACGCCATGCAGATCGGCGCGGCGGCGGCATGGCGATGCTCTCGCTCGACGAGGAACTCGTCGATTATCGGATCGATCCGGACCAGGTGCTCGCCCTGGATCAGGCCTTGACCAGACTCTTCAGCTTCGACAGCCGACTCGGGCGCCTGGTCGAATGGCGCGTGTTTGGCGGCCTCGAACTGGCCGAGATCGCGCCCCTCCTTGGCGTCGGCGAACGAACCCTGAAGCGCGACTGGCGCAAGGCGCGGGCGTTCCTTGCGCATCTGCTCGACACCACCGTGCTTGATGCGGAGTGAGCGATGGATACCGATCGCTATGCGCGGCTGGCCAGCTTGTTTGACGAGGTAATCGGCCTTGACACGCCATCCCGCAGCGCCCTGATCGAACAATTGCAGGCGAGCGATGCTTCGCTTGCCGATGAACTGATCTCGCTGCTCGCGGCCGATGCCGCTCCGCAACCCATGCTCGACATGCCGATTGGCCTGCATGCCGAGCAGGAGCCGCGCCTCACCGCAGTTGCCATCGGTGAAAAATTCGGCCCGTTCCGCCTTGTGCGCGAAATCGGCTGTGGCGGCATGGGCGTGGTCTGGCTGGCCGAGCGCGACGACGAGGAGTTGCAGCAAAGGGTCGCGCTGAAGCTGATCCGCCCCGGCCTCGACAGTTTGCTCGCACGCCATCGCTTTCGGCGTGAACGGGCCATCCTCGCCTCACTCGAATTTCCGAATATCGCACGCCTCATCGACGCCGGTATCACGGCCGAAGGACGGCCCTGGTTCGCGATGGAATACGTCGCTGGCGAACCGATCACGCGCTATGCGAACGAGCATGCGCTGTCCCTGCCCGAACGCCTGCGCCTGTTCGTCAGCGTCTGCCGCGCCGTGCAGTTCGCCCACGGCCGCCTTGTCGTGCACCGCGATATCAAGCCATCCAACATCCTCATCGATGCGCATGGCGCAGCGAAGCTGCTCGACTTCGGCATCGCGCGCCTGCTCGATAGCGATGGCAGCGCCGCTGATGCCGGCGAACCGGCGCTGCTCAGTATCGCGGCGACACCCGACTACGCGGCCCCCGAGCAGTTGCGCGGCGAGGCCGCCAGCGTGGCCAGCGACATCTACGCGCTCGGCATCGTGCTTTTCGAACTGCTGGCGAATGCCCGACCGTGGCCACGCGGGGATCGCAATCCGGCATCGCATGATGTGCCGCCACCCCGCGCCTCCCAGCTTGCCGGCGGAACCATCGCGCAAGCCGCACTGCGCGGCGATCTCGATGCAATCCTGGCCAAGGCGCTCGCGCCGAACCCGTCGGCGCGCTACGCCTCCGCCGAGGCCTTCGCCGACGATCTGGAACTGCATCTGGGCAACCAGCCGGTGCGTGCGCGTACCGGCACGCGTCGCTATCGGGCCGGCAAATTCCTGCGTCGACACGCTTTCGGCGTCAGCGCCGGCGTCGCCATCGCCTGCGCGCTGATCATCGGCGCCGGCGTTGCCCTGTGGCAGGCACATCAGGCGCGACTGCAAGCACAACGCGCCGAATCGGTGCGCAACTTCCTCACCGATCTGTTTGCCATCGCCGACCCGAATCTGACCCGTGGTCGCGAAGTCACCGCCCGCGAGCTGCTGCGTGAAGGCGCACGCCGGGTCAAGCTCGCGCCAGACAGCGACCCGTTGCTGGTCGCCGACATCGACGGCGCGATTGGCAATCTCGCGCGTGACATCGGCGACTATGAAACGGCCGAACTTCGATTGCGCGCGGCGGAAGCAGCGCTGGCAAGCAATGCGGCCAATCCCGACCGGCTCGCCCAGGCGCGTGTCGACCTTGCCGGCACGATGCGGCTGAATGGCAACCCTCGCGGTGCGCGGGAAATGCTCGAGGCACTGATCGCCGATCCCATCCTGCGCAAACCCGAGACACGCGCCAGTGCGCTCGCCGCGCTGGCCCGGGTATTTGCCGATCTGAATGATGCACCGGCCGGAGAACCCCATGCCGAGGAGGCTCTTGCCCTCGATCTGGCGCGCGGCGCCAACACCGAGGCCGTCGCGCGCGACCGCAATGTGCTGGCCGAACTGGCCTATGCGCGGCTCGATTTTCCGACTGCCGCCGTGCGTTATCGAGCCGTGCTCGCCGCACGGCGCACGCTGAATGGCGACAAGCACACCGCGGTCGCCCAGGCCCATCAGGATCTCGGTGTCGCGCTGGCCGGCGCGGGCGATCTGAGCGGGGCTTCGGCGGAACTGGAAACCGCCCACCGGATGTTCGTCGAATTGCTCGGCCCGGAGCATCCGGCCGTCGCCAGCACCCTGGTGAACTGGGCCGGCGCCCTGCGCCAGAACGGCAATCTCGACGACGCCGAACCGAAATACCGCCAGGCACTGGCCATCAACGAAAAGGCACTCGGCGCCGAACACCCCGAAACCCTGCGCAGCCTCAATTCCCTTGGCGCGATTCTCGTCCAGCGCGGACAGGATGCCGAGGCGAGGGCGATACTCGAACGCGTGCTCACGGGCTACCGGCATACGCTTGGCGAGAACAACGGCCAACTCGTGCCAACCCTGATTACCCTGGCCGCCCTGGCCTTTCGTGGCGGCGACTATGCGGGATCGATTGCTCACTATCGCGAGGCCATTGCGATCGGCGACGCCGCCTATGGCGCCGACAATCCGCGCAGCGATGTGGCGCGACGCGGTCTCGGCTACACGCTGGCGATGGCCGGCGATCCGCCCGCCGGATTGCCGTTTCTGCGCGATGCCCTGGCGAATCACCTGAAACGCTATGACGCAGATCACCCGGAAGTGATCGTGTTCCGCACGAGCCTTGCCCAGGTGCTGGCGGCGACCGGCGAGCTCGATGAGGCCGAATCGATCGCACGCCTTGCTGACGTATCGGCGCACGATGCCTTGCCAGCCGTGCACCCGTTCCGCGTCTACGCGGACATGACATTGGCACGTATCGAATACCTGCGTGGCGAGGTCGCGCAGGCCGCGCAGATTCTCGCTGCGGTCGATCCGCAGCATGCCGTTCCCTATGCACCACATTTCCTCAACGAATTCACCTTGCTCGACCTGCAGGTACGCGCCGCGCAGGGCGATGCGCTGGCACAACGCGATCTGGCCCGGAAGCGCAAGTCGCTGGCAGCCCAACTCCCGCCGATGCTGCGCGAGCAATCGAAGCACTGAAAGCCGACGCTTGGTGAATGCCGGAACTGGCGCACTGCCAGCCCCGAACGCTGCTATGCGATCCTTGCCGATTGCTTGTCCAGCTCGTGCAACATGCCGCCGCGCAGTTCCAGCATGCGATCCATGCGTGCGGCAAGATCGCGATCGTGAGTGACCAGGATCAATGCGGTGCCGATCTCGCGATTGAGCTCAAGCATCATTTCATAGACCTGGGCGGCATTCGCCTCATCCAGATTGCCGGTCGGTTCGTCGCCGAGCACGCAAGCGGGCCGGGTGACCAATGCACGCGCCACCGCCGCGCGCTGGCGTTCGCCGCCGCTGAGTTCACCGGGCTTGTGTGCGATACGTGCGGCCAGACCGACCCGGACAAGCAAGTCGGTCGCCAGCGCGCGTGCCTGCGCAATCGGCGTGCCGCGAATCAGCAAGGGCATGCAGACGTTTTCCAGAGCGGTGAACTCGGGCAGCAGATGATGGAACTGGTAGATGAAACCGAGCGAGCGATTGCGCAGCTCGCCACGTGCACGGTCGGACAGGCGCGACATGGTCTGGCCTTCGACTTCAACTTCACCGCCGGTCGCCGTGTCGAGGCCGCCAAGGATATGCAGCAAGGTGCTCTTGCCGGTGCCCGAGGCGCCGACGATCGAGACGGTTTCGCCACGGCCGACACTGAAACTGACGTCGTGCAAGACATCGGTGCGCAGATCGCCTTCCTTGTAGATCTTGGCGACCTTGTTCGCTCTCAGCACGATGTCGTCTGATTTTGCGGCATTGGTTTTCATGCTCGACTCACTCATGGCGAAGAGCCGCCGCAGGCTGGATTCGCGCCGCCCGCCAGGCAGGATACAAGGTGGCGAAAACGCAAAACAGGAAAGCGGTCAGTGTGATCCAGCCGACATCACTCCATTGCAGATCCGATGGCAGCTCGCTGATGTAGTAGACATCGGCGGAAAGAAACGTCACGTTGAAGGTTCGCTCGACCCAGTGCACCAGGGACGACAGATTCAACGAAAGCAGCACACCAAAGCCGACACCCAGAAAGATGCCGAGTGTGCCGACCAGCACGCCCTGCACCATGAACACGCCCATGATGCTGCGCGGGGTTTGCCCGAGCGTGCGCAGGATCGCGATATCGGACTGCTTGTCGGTGACCAGCATGACCAGGGTCGACACAAGATTGAAGGCAGCCACGGCCACGATCAGCGACAGAATCAGGAACATCACCTTCTTTTCCATGGCGATGGCCTTGAAGAAATTGCTGTGCCCCTGCATCCAGTCCGAAACCCGATAGGCCTGGCCGAGCTGGCCGGACAGATCACGCGCCACGCTGTAGGCGAGGAACATGTCATCCAGGCGCAGGCGGATGCCGGTCGGGCCGTCCAGGCGATAAAGGGTTTCGGCATCCTGCATGTGAACGACAGCCAGTGCACCGTCGTATTCCTGCATGCCAACCTCGAAGATGCCACTGATCTTGAAGCGCTTGAAGCGAGGCTGCACGCCGACCGGCGAAGTGCTCACCTCAGGCGTGATCACGGTGGCGAAATCGCCGACACCGACGCCGAGCTTCATCGCCAGTTCGCGGCCGAGGATGATGTTGAAACGGCCGGGCTTGAGATCATCGAGATGACCTTCGACCATCTTGCGGTCGATCTCGGAAACCTTCGGCTCATAATCGGGCAGCACGCCACGCACGATCGCGCCCGACACACGCTCGCCCTGCAGCATCGCCTCACGCTCGACATACGGCGCGGCACCGAGCACATGTGGATTGGTCTCGGCGCGCTGCAACGCGATCGGCCATTCGCGAATGCTTTCATCGACACCCTCGACCGTGGCGTGCGCAACCATGCCGAGGATGCGGTCTTTCAACTCCTTGTCGAAACCGTTCATCACCGAAATCACCGTGATCAGCGCAGTCACGCCCACGGCGATACCGAGGATCGACACCAGCGAGATGAACGAGATGAAGTGGTTGCGGCGCTTGGCCCGCGTGTAGCGCAGGCCGATAAAGAACTCGAGCGGTCGGAACATGCCGGATTTCGATCCCTGGTAGGCGCAGCGATGATGGGCGCGTCCATGACGGACAGCGCAGAACGGGAAGAGTGCCGGAAGCCGGGCGATTCCGGCAAGGTGTGAGGCTCAGGGGACGTTCGCGGGCAACACCGGATCCTTGCTTGCGGCGAGGATCAGCAGCAACCGCCTGCGCAGATCCGCATCGCAATTGTCCGGGCTCAGCACGAAACGCTGAAGCGGACCGCCGTCCTTGCGAAAGCCGAGCACGAGCAGGACTCCACGGTGCACGTGATCGACCAGCGTGACCGGAGACTCAACGCCCTGCGTGTCGACCAGCCGCCAGCCGGCAGCACCGCGCGCAATGCGCACGGTTGCTGATCGCCATTGGCGCTGCAGAGCCAGAATGCCGTAGCCGAGTACAGCCATCGCAAGGAGCAGCTTCAACGCAACCGAGAGGCCGCTGGCCAGGATCGCGACCATGGCCAGCACCGTCATGCCGGCGATGCCGATCGCAACGCCACGACACGGTCGATAGTCAAACGCGATGGTGGATGCGGATTTCATCGATCACACGCAGCTGTTGCCCATTTGGCGGGGCACCACGCCCCACCAGCCAGTCCCAGAGCTCGGGATCCTGTTGCTCAAGCAAGCTGCTGAAACCCTGACGCAGTTCGACTGACGCAGCGGCATAGCGCTCATCAAGCCACCAACCAAGCAAGCGATCCAGTTCGCGGGTACCGCGTCGACAGCGCCAGCGCAGCCGCTTCAACTCGGTATCGGTATCGTTCACCGGCAGGTTCAGGCGCGGCGCTCGACCATGAGCTTCTTGATCTCGGCAATCGCCTTGGCCGGATTGAGGCCTTTCGGACAAGTGCGCGTGCAATTCATGATCGTGTGGCAGCGGTACAGCTTGAACGGATCCTCGAGATCATCAAGGCGTTCACCGGTGTCCTCGTCACGGCTGTCAACGATCCAGCGATAGGCCTGCAGCAGGATCGCCGGGCCGAGGTAGCGGTCACCGTTCCACCAGTAGCTTGGACAGGCAGTCGAGCAGCAGGCACAGAGGATGCACTCATAGAGTCCATCGAGCTTGGCACGATCCTCCTTGGATTGCAGGCGTTCCTTCGGCGGTGCCGTGCTCTGCGTGCGCAACCACGGCTTGATCGAGGCGTATTGCGCGTAGAAATGGGTCAAATCCGGAACCAGATCCTTGACCACCGACATGTGCGGCAGCGGATAGATCGGCACGTCGCCTTTCGAGCAATCCTCGATGGCCTTGGTGCAGGCCAGCGTATTGGTGCCGTCGATATTCATCGCACACGAACCGCAGATGCCTTCACGGCACGAGCGACGGAAGGTCAGGGTCGGGTCGATCTCGTTCTTGATCTTGATCAGGGCGTCGAGAACCATCGGCCCGCAGGTCGACATGTCGACCTCGTAGGTGTCGATGCGCGGATTCGCGCCGTCATCCGGACTCCAGCGATAGACACGGAACTCGCGCACGTTCTGTGCACCGGGCTTGGCCGCAAAGCGCTTGCCTTGCTGGATCTTCGAGTTTTTCGGGAGTGCAAATTCAGCCATGACAAGTTATCTCCGGGCGAACCACGCGTGGTATCCGCAAAAAAGCAAATCAACAACAATCCAATTCGTACCCTGCATGGGCCCGTTCACGGGTGGGCTCTTGCGCGACGTGAAACAAGTGCATCGCGCCTGAAGGCGCTTCCTGCAACAGGGCCGATGAGCTCCGGGCAGATCTGAAACACATCCCAACGAACCGCATCTTGCCGTTCCCGCTAACCGCTTTCCGCTTTCTGCTTTCCAACAATCAATACACCCGCTTGGCCGGTGGAACCACCTCAACATCGTCGCTCAGCGTGTACATGTGCACCGGACGGAAATCGAAGCTGGCGACTCCCTTCTCGTCAATCTTGACCTGGGTATGTTTCTGCCAGTTTTCATCGTCGCGCTCCGGGTAGTCCTCGCGCGCATGTGCGCCGCGGCTCTCCTTGCGCTGCTCGGCCGAGGTTATGGTGGCCACCGCGTTGTAGAGCAGATTCTGCAACTCGTAGGTTTCGATCAGATCCGAATTCCAGACCAGCGAGCGATCGCTGACCTTGACGTCCTCGAAACTGCTGAACACCTTGGCCATTTTTTGGCAGCCCTCGGCGAGCGTCTCCTGCGTACGGAATACCGCAGCATCGGCTTGCATCGTCCGCTGCATGTTGAGCCGGATCTCGGCGGTCGGTGAAGAGCCGTTGGCGTTGCGCAGCTTGTCGAGATTGGCCAGGGCCTTGTCGCAGGCCGATGCCGGCAGTCGCTTGTGTGCGGCGCCGGGCCTGATGGTCTGCGCGCAACGATTGGCGACGGCACGACCGAACACGACCAGATCGAGCAGCGAGTTCGAGCCAAGACGATTGCCTCCATGCACGGAAACGCAGGCCGCCTCGCCAATCGCGTACAAACCCTGCACGACATGATCGGCATTCTCGCCAACGCGCTGCACGACTTCGCCGTGATAATTGGTCGGAATGCCGCCCATGTTGTAGTGCACGGTCGGCAATACCGGGATCGGCTGCTTGCTCACATCGACATTGGCAAAGATGCGTGCACTCTCGGCAATGCCGGGGAGCTTTTCGTGAATCACCTCGGGGCCGAGATGGGTCAGATCGAGCAGCAGGTGATCCTTGTGCTCGCCGATTCCGCGCCCCTCGCGGATTTCAATCGTCATCGAGCGGCTGACGACATCGCGCGATGCCAGATCCTTGTAGTGTGGCGCGTAGCGCTCCATGAAACGCTCGCCATTGGAATTGCGCAGGATGCCGCCCTCGCCACGAACACCTTCGGTGATCAGGCAACCGGCGCCGTAGATGCCGGTCGGATGGAATTGAACGAATTCCATATCCTGCAGGGCCAGACCCGAACGCAGCACAAGACCACCGCCATCTCCGGTGCAGGTATGTGCCGAGGTTGCGCTGAAAAAGGCGCGGCCGTACCCGCCGGTTGCCAGAACCACGCCTTGACCGCGGAACAGATGCAGGGTGCCTTCCGCCATGTCCAGTGCGAGCACACCGCGACACACGCCCTCCTCGTCCCAGATCAGGTCAAGCGCGAAGTACTCGATCATGAATTCCGCATGGTGGGCCAGCGACTGCTGATACAGCGTATGCAACATGGCATGACCGGTACGGTCGGCCGCCGCGCAGGTGCGCTGCGCAGCCGGGCCCTCGCCATATTTGGTCGTCATGCCGCCGAATGGACGCTGGTAGATCTTGCCGTCTTCGGTGCGCGAGAACGGCAGGCCGTAGTGCTCCAATTCGATGATCGCGGCCGGCGCTTCCTTGCACATGTATTCGATCGCATCCTGGTCGCCGAGCCAGTCGGAACCCTTGATCGTGTCGTAATAGTGGTAGCGCCAGTCATCCTCGCCCATGTTGCCGAGGGCGGCCGAAATACCACCCTGTGCAGCCACGGTATGCGAGCGCGTCGGGAATACCTTGGTGATGCAGACGGTCTTCAAGCCCTTTTCGGCGAGACCGAAGGTTGCGCGCAAGCCCGAGCCACCGGCGCCGACAACAACCATGTCGTAAGCATGTTCCTGAATCTTGTATGCAGTCATGCCTTATGCCCCCAATGCGATTCGAACCACGGCGAAGATGCTCGCCACGGCAGCGAGGACACAGACAAAGATCAGCACAACCTGGAAAATCATCGCCTTGCCGGGTGGATGAACGTAGTCTTCAATGACGACCTGCATGCCAAGCTGGCCATGCCAGAACATCGCGATCAGGAACGCGATCAACAGGATTGCATTGACCGGTTGGGCGACCGCAGCACGTGCGCTCGCGTAATCAGCGCCGGCCAGACTCACCAGCAGCGCAACGAAATAGATCACCAGAACCAGCAAGGCGATGGCGGTGATGCGCTGGATGATGAAGTGATGAGTACCGTGCCTGGCCGAGCCAAGCCCGCGCGCGTTCTTCAGTGGTGCACGCATCGGATCCAACTGGTTCATGCGATTCCCCCGCAAGAGTAGACCGCAACCCAGATCAAGGCGGTCAGCACGAGACTGCCAATTGCCGAGATCCAGCCGTTGCGCACGAATTGTTCGATCGAATAGCCCCAGCCGGCATCCTGGAGCAGATGCCGGATTCCATTGAGCCAATGGAAAGCGAGCGCCCAGGTCCAGCCGAACAGGATCAGCAAGCCGAACCACGATGCGGCGAGCGTGCTGACGCAGGACCAGGCATCCGCGCCTTGCGCAAGCGCAAGCAAGGCGGCGGCAATCAGCAGGCTGCCGACGACCAGGATGATGCCGGTCGCGCGATGCACGATCGAGGTGACCATCTGGATCTGCCGACGGTAGACCTGCAGATGCGGAGACAATGGGCGAGCGGTGGATGACATGTGGCTGGCCTTGTGCGTTTGGCTGGCGTACCGGAGGTTCGCAACCGGGATGGAAACCTAGAAATCGATGCAACGACCATTCTTCTCCCAATCGCCGTAGCGCGTGGGATCAAGTCCGCCGCGGCCGCCGATTTCGACCGGCCGCTGGTCACCGTGCGCCGATTCCTCCGCTGTGGAGGGAATGACCGGCTGTGCTGCCGTGACTGCTTCGGAATCTGGGTTGGTCATGGTGAGGGGTTTGCAAGGTAGAAACGATCGCAACGGAAACGGGGCAAGCGCCCGGCACGGCATCCATCCCGGATCGTGAATGACCGAGCGAGGCAAGTTGGACGAGACGCTTGCTGCGCGACAGAGCGCGATCGCGGCCACGGACACTCATGCATCCAGACCGACGAACAGCCGCGAAATATTAAGCCCCGCGGCGGATTCTGACAACCGCGCGCACTTGCGTCGATCCACACGAGGTTGCATGTTGAGAACATCAACCACAGCCGACGAACCTTGACCGCCGTGCCCCAACTACTTGCCCAGGCGCAAATCCTTGAACTTTCCGGTGCCGATGCGCGCGCGCTCGCCCAGGCGCAATTCACCAGTGACGTGGGCGCATTGTCCGATGGCCAGTGGCAATGGAGCGCGTGGCTGGATCCCAGTGGTCGGGTGCGAAATTTCTTTGCCCTGCTCCTGGCAAATGACGAGCGCTTGCTGGCCTGGCTGCCGCGCGGCGATGCCGCAGCCATGGCAACACGCCTGTCGCTGTTCGTATTTCGCTCGAAAGTGCGCATCCAGCCAGTTGCCGGCTACGCGCTGCTGGCTCTGCAAGGTAGTGATTCGCCGGCGACAGAGGATCTCGCCAACGCGTGGATACTCGACCTGCCGGGAGAGAGTCGGCGACGCGCGGCCATCGTCGGCAACCACGAAAGCGGCCAGGTCGACGCCAATCGACTCCAGGCCTGGATCCTTGACGACATCGCCGCACGCCTGCCATGGATTGCCGACGAGACCGCCGAGGAATTCACCCCGCAGGCGCTCGGGCTTGAACGCTTCGGTGCAATCAGTTTCGACAAGGGCTGCTACCCGGGCCAGGAAATCGTTGCCCGGCTCCACTATCGCGGTGGCAACAAACGTCATTGCGTGCGCTTGAGAACCGAATCCGGCGCGCCTCCTGGTGCAGGCGAGCGGATCAGGATCGATGGCGAGGCGGCGGCGTTCGGACGCGTCCTGTATTCGGCACCGGCTCAAGGCGGCGGCGGTGAAGCGCTTGCCGTGTTGCCGCTCGACCTGCAAGAGAATGTCCGCATGAAACTGGAATCGGGCGTAGTGGCCAGGCCTGTCCCCTTGAACAGCGGGGTTTTGTAGCGTAGTTGTGGTACGGGCCTTGCATGGCCCTGATCGACGGCTTCGATCTCACTCGAGGAAACAAACTCATGAGCATCTCAAGCAAGAATCGCAATGCCATTCGTCTGGCCTTGGCCTTTTTGTGTGTCTGCATGTTCGGCGCCAGCGCCGGCGCAGCCGAGTATCGATTCACGCCCGAACCGGCTTACACACCGGCGGCCGCCGAGGAGATCTACAAGCCACTGCTCGAGTATCTGAGCAAGGCAACCGGCGAGAAATTCGTGCTCGTGCCCGCCGCCAACTACTCCAGCTACTGGCGCAACATCCTCAAACCCGACCAGACCGATTTCTCCTACGACGAAGCCCAGTTTGCCGACTACCGCATCAGCCACCTCGGCTTCATTCCGCTGGTACGCAGATCCCAGGCGACTTCATACACCCTGCTCGCCAACCCCGATTTCGAAGGCAAGGATCCCAAGGCGCTGCTGTCCTCGCGGATTGCGACCATGCCCGCGCCCAGTCTCGGATACGCCGTGTTGATGCAGATTTTTTCCGATCCCGTGCAACAGCCCGACATCAGTTCCAATGCCGCCTCTTGGCGCGACTGCCTGGATACGTTCAACAGCGGCGAGGCGCAGGCCATGATCTTTCCGACCTGGATGCTCGAAACCTTTGGTAATCCCTCGATGATCACCCTGTTTACCTCGCGCGATTTTGCCGGGCCCGCGATCCTCGCCTCGCCAAATGTGCCCGAGGATGTCCGCAACAAGGTTCGCGATGCCCTGCTCGATGTCGAGGGCGCACCGGAACTCGGTGAACTGTTGCTCGAACTGGGCATCAGCAAGTTCGTCGGCGCGGATCCGAAAGACTACGCGGGCGACCAGAAAATGCTCAGCGGGTTCTACGGATACAAGAAGTAATCGTGTATTTAACGCATTACTTTACTCAGGCTCAATGCGCGCTTATTCTCTTTAACCCTATTTACGTCAATTATCTCAGAATCGCATCCTGAACGCGCCGTTCATGTTTGCGCAAAAACTTGGTGACAAGCCGGATTCAAACCAGTAACCTCCGCGCCCAGTCGTATTTGGTGGTGAACACGCCCACCGGAAGTCTCCGTTTTGTTTGACGAGTTTCTTGCAGGATCGTCTGAAGGAGTAATACGCAGCAACGGGATCAAGCGACCGCCGCGAAAGGCAGACGCCACCACCCGTAGATCAGGCAGCGACCCACGCGCCGATCGATTTCCAACATCGCAGTCAGCCGGCCCAGATGGATTCCAGACAATCCCGAGTCGAGTTGCCTGCGAATCGTGGTGCCTGAAGCAGATCCATACAGGCATCTGACGGTCGCGCGGAAGTTTCACCGGACATGGACTGCGGAACCCAACGCGCAGCCTGTGGACGATTCCGCCGATCCTGGTCAGCAGGAGAAAATGGACGATGAAATTGGCCTGGCTACTCTGGCTGGCATCGATACTGCCGCAACATGACGCAGATCGAACATGCCTTGCCGCAATGGTCTATCTCGAAGCCCGCAGCGAAACCCCACTGGGTCAGGCTGCGGTGGCCGAAGTGGCGATGCGTCGCCGCGATGATGGTCGCTGGGGCGACAATGTCTGCGAGGTGGTCAATGCACGCCTGCAGTTCGCTATTTCGACAACCAACAAGAACTACATGCTGCGCAATCCGGTTGCCTGGAACAAGGCCTGGCAGATTGCTGACCATGCCTTGCAGATGTGGGATCTGCCGATCGAAAAGCGGCAGTTTGTGGTTCCCGATGCCGATCACTTCGTCGCCGAAGAACATGCCTCGCCGGCATGGATGAAAGGACAGCCACTGGCCGTCATTGGCGCGCACAGTTTCTATCGGGTCAACTGAGCCCTCGGCAAGGTTCACCGAATAGCCGGCCCGGAAGCCGGCTTTTTCCTGGGTGTCGAGCTTCCAGGTCACGCGTCGTGTTTACCCACAGCCTTGCACCCAGCAGGTGCTGCAAACCCACCGCAGGCATGGCCAGCGACGCATACCCACGGGCACGAGCATCGGTTAGCATCGCCCGTCCCCGGAATGACTCGCCATGCAAGATCACGTCAACCTGCTCGATGAACTTCGAAATCTGGATGCGGATGCCGCAGCGCGGCTCCTCGCCACCTTGCCCGACACATCCATAGCCACACACTTGCAGGAAATGGGGCCGGGGCGCGGCCTCGCCGTGCTCGATCGTTTCGGCCCCGAGCGACGCAAACGGATCGCTTTCGCCGCCGGCCAGGGCACCAGCGAACATTGGCAGACCAGCCGCACCTGGAACGAGGGCTCGGTGGGTCGACTGATGGAGCCGCCGCCGGAGGCCTTCCCGGCCAATGCCCAGGTTGGCGCGGTGCTTGAACGCCTGCGTCCGGTCGCTTCGGTGACCTTGATGACCTACGTCTTCGTGATCGACGTGCAACGCCATCTGATCGGTGTCGTCACCTTTCGCGAAATGCTGTTTGCGCAGACTGCACAGCGCCTTGAGGAAATCATGGTGTCGCATCCGTTCTCGCTGCGGCCAGACACCGATGTGGTCGACGCGATGCGCGAAGTCGTGCGTCGCCACTACCCGGTCTATCCGGTGTGCGATAGCGAAGGAGTCCTTCTCGGCGTCGTGCGCGGCTCGGTACTGTTCGAGGAACAGGCGTTCGAGATCAGTGCCCAGGCCGGCACCATGGTCGGCGTCGAAAAGGAAGAGCGGCTGAGCACATCGTGGCCGCGCAGCCTGCGCTTTCGTCATCCCTGGCTGCAGCTCAACCTGCTCGCGACCTTCGTCACCGCGACCGTGGTCGGCATGTTCCAGGGCACGATCAACCAGATTGTCCTGCTCGCGGTGTTTCTCCCGGTGCTCTCCGATCAATGCAACAACACCGGCTCACAGGCCCTGGCCGTGACCTTGCGCGGAATGACCTTCGGCGATCTCAAGCCGGGCCAGGGCATGCGCCATCTGTTCAAGGAAGCCTGGCTCGGTCTGCTCAACGGATCGTTGACCGGCCTGCTCGGCGGGCTCGCGATGTTCGTCCTGGCCAGACACCAGGACTGTGCCGACGCCTTCAAGCTGGCCGTGATCACCTGGCTGGCGATGGCCGCAAGCTGTGGCGTCGCCGGTATCGTCGGCGCTGGCGTGCCACAGGTTCTCAAGCGACTGGGTGCCGATCCGGCCACCGCGTCGAGCATCTTCCTGACCAAGGCCACCGATGTGGTCAGCCTCGCGATGTTCCTCGGCCTTGCTGCCTGGCTGGTTGCACGCTGAAGCGAACGCGTCTTGATGGCGGGCATCCGCAAGAGTTCCGCATGCTGATTGACAGCCACTCGCATATCGACACCGCGCCATTCGACCGCGATCGCGATGCCGTGATCGCGCGCGCGCGCGCGGCGGGTGTGCTTGAGCAGATCGTTCCGGCAATTGCCAGCAATGGATGGCCACATCTGCGCCAGATCTGTGACGAGCACCCCGGCTTGCATCCGGCCTATGGCCTGCATCCGATGTTTCTCGATCAACACAAGCCGCAAGATCTGCTCGACCTGGTCGAAATGATCGGGCGCGAGCAACCGGTGGCGATCGGCGAATGCGGACTCGACTTCTTCATCGAGGGACTGGATCGCGATGAACAGTATCGCTACTTCAACGCCCAGCTCGAACTCGCCCACACGCACGATCTGCCGGTGATCGTGCACGCGCGACGCGCCTTCGATGAAGTCGCCGCGTGCCTGCGCGAGGTCGGCGGCCTGCGTGGCGTTGTGCACAGTTTCTCCGGCAGCCGGCAGCAAGCCGAGCGGTTCTGGCAACTCGGCTTTTCGCTCGGCATCGGCGGACCGGTGACCTATCCGCGCGCCAGGCGACTGCGCGAAATCGTGGCGCAGATGCCGCTCGAATTCCTCCTGCTCGAAACCGATTCGCCCGATCAGCCGCTGCACGGCCAGCAAGGCCAGCGCAATGAACCCGCCCTGTTGAGCAACGTGCTTGCCGTGGTGGCGGATCTTCGCGGCGAAAGCGAAGCGCAGCTTGCCGCATCGACCAGCGACAACACCCGGCGCCTGTTCAATCTGCCGCGGTCGGCGGCCTGATCGCGAGCAGCTTCTGGATCGCGCTGGCCACCGCAACAAACGCAAACGTGGCGGTGACGTGCGTCGCCGCGCCAAGCCCGCCGCCACAATCGAGCTTGAACCCGCCCTCGTCGCTCTCGGGGCGATGACCGCAAACGCTGCCATCGGCTTGCGGGTAGCGCACGTTCTCGAGCGAATAGATCGCCGACACCCCGAAATAGCGCTTCGGGCCGCGCGGAAAGCGGAATTCTTCGCGCAGCTTCTTGCGGATCAGGGCAAGCATCGCGTCGTGCTCGGTGCGCGAGAGATCGCGCACTCGAACCAGGCTCGGATCGATGCGCCCGCCGGCTGATCCACAGACGATCAACGGCAGCTTGCGCCGGCGGCACCAGGCGATCATCTCGACCTTCACCCGGAATGCATCGCAGCAGTCGATGACAAGATCGTAGCCACGATCGAGCAGTCGCTCAAGATTCGCCGGCGTCAGGAACTCGGCGAATGTATCGATGCCGATCGATGGATTGATCGCACGCGCTCGCTCGGCCATGACCTCGACCTTGCTCCGTCCGTATTCACCAGCGAGCGCATGCAGTTGCCGATTGGTGTTGCTGATGCAGACCTCATCGGCATCGATCAGGGTCAGCTGTCCGAGCGCACTGCGCGCCAGCGCCTCGACCGCCCACGAGCCAACTCCGCCGATACCGATCACGCAGACATGCTTTTGCGCAAGGCGCGCACTGCTGCCGGCGCCATAAAGACGATCGAGACCGCGAAATCGCTCGTCGGCAGGCGTGGCTTCGGCTGGGGTATTCATGCGGCGCGGGAGATTAGCATGCGCTCGATCGATCCGCTGATTCCGCCACAGCGGATCCCTGAGCGTGAATCATCGACGTGTCGACGTCGTACCATGGCGCATTCATGCAATGCGGAGTTCCATCCATGCGCCCTGTTGTCACCTTGATCATCGGTCTCCTCGCCGGCCTCATCATGGCGACCACCGCCATGAGAATCCTCAACGCGCGCAAGGATGCCTATCCCGAGGCGCTGATGAACGTCATCAAGCACGAGCTGGTCGCCGCGAACGAGGCGGTGGCGAAACCCGCCTGCAACGACAATGCGAACGCACTCGAAAAATTGACCCTGCTCTCCAATGACATCATCACCGCCATGCCGGATCAAGGCACGCCGGATCGCGTATTCCACCAGTACATCAGCAATCTGCGTGACAAGGTTCTCGTCGCGAGCCGGAGCGATTGCGCGCAGCGCAAACAGGCCCTGACCGACATCAAGCACGCCTGCGACGACTGCCATCGCGACTACCGCTGAAGCAGGCTGGGGCGAGCCCTTGCCAGCATCATGCAGACAAACTTTCTTGCACAGGAGAAGGCTATGAAAACCATCCCGGGCTTCATCGTCGCCATGATCGGTTGCGTCGCCGCGCATGCGATCGCCTCACCGGCAGATCACCCCGAACCAGTCGCTCAGACAATCGAGTGGACGCAACTGCAGGCGCCCGGCGCTGACCGCCAGGGCCAGTTGGCCATTGCCGAACAGGCACGAACCGAGCTGGCGACACGCCTGATGAAACGACTCGGCGAGAGCATCGCCGCCGGCGGGCCCGCAGCCGGCATCGAGGTCTGCTCCAGCGAAGCGGCAGGCATGGCCAGTGCGGTTGCCGAGGCCAGCAACGTGCGTATCGGGCGAACTTCGCACAAGCTGCGCAACCCCGGTAATGGCGGCCCCGCCTGGGTCGCACAAGTTGTCACGGACAGGTCGACGACGCCGCGTTTCTTCAGCGGATCTGACGGCAGCCTGGCTGTCGCCACGCCGATTCCACTTGGCCAGATGTGTCGGCAATGCCACGGCCCGGTCGCCGACCTCGCCGCCGAAGTCAAGCAGGCGCTGGCCAAACGCTATCCACTGGACATGGCCACCGGCTTCGAGGTCGGCGACGTACGCGGCTGGTTCTGGGTCGAGGTACCGGCGCAGGCCAGCACGGATAGCTGAGCATCGCCCACCCGGTTCTTGCTGGGCCGCTGAGCCGCTGCGGCGCCGTCTTGCACATCGTCCGGTGCAGGTTCATCGACCCCGGGGTTTGACATGCCAAGCCGCTACCGTTTCGCCATGGGAACCGTTTGCGGATCCTCTGCCTGCCCGGCCTTCGCATCGCCCTCACCGAGCGCGTTGAACAACCAGATGCGCGCCGCCTGCCAATGGCGTTTTACCGTCGCCGGGGACAGCGCAATCGTCGCGGCCGTCTCCTCGATGCTCATGCCGCCGAAGTACCGCAGTTCGACAATGCGCGCCTTGATCGCATCCACCTGTTCAAGACGCAGCAGCGCACTGTCAAGGCCGATCAGATCGACATTCTGCGCATCATCGGCCAGATCGAGCCCGTCCAGATCGAGCCGCTGCCCACCATCGCGTTTCGAGGCCGCTCGGCGACGCGCATGATCGATCAGGATCTCGCGCATCAGGCGTGCTGCCACCATGAGCAGATAGGTGCGATCCGCACCCTCCGGATTGGCCGTTCCGGACAGGCGCAACCAGGCCTCGTTGACCAGCGCGGTCGGCTGCAGGGTGTGATCGCTGCGTTCGCGCCGGAACGCCTGCCCGGCAAGTCGGCGCAGTTCCGGGTAGAGCACCTGGACGAGCCGATCCCTGGCATCGGAATCGCCTGCGCGCCAGGCCGACAACCATTCAGTCACGGGTGCGTCCATGCTGCGAGTTTAGCCCGCCTTCGGCGACCGCGACCGATTCCGGAAGCGGTCGATTCATGAACAGCCACGGCGACAGCGGCCACAGGGCCGAGGATACGATCAAGTTGCAACGGGAAATCGAGGCCATGCGGATCTTCGAGCTGATCCTCGCCCTGCCGACCGAAAAGCGCGAACGCTGGCTCGCCGGAAAGACCCTCGACACAACAACCGCCCAGCGCGTTCATGCCCTGCTCAAGGCCGCGGCGGATACCGGCACATTCCTCGAAAGTCCGGCCCTGTTGGCGACGCGCTGCTGGCCGCCACCATTGCGCTGAAGCGGATCGGCCGGCGTCGGCTTCGGCGCGGCAATCAGGCCACGGTTGCCTGACGGAATGGAGTTCGTGCGCGCCTCACCCGCAAACAACGAAAAGAGCCCGGATGACCGATATTCGCTCCTTGTCGACATTGCTGCCGACCTCCCTGCAATCACGGCCACCCGGGCGTTTGATCGTCCTTGATCTTGTTCTGCGCAAAACCACAGAAAACCGGCTCACGCGGCCGGCAGGCGCACGTGAAATGACGGGAGTCAGCGTTTGTATTGCCTCAGATCGGCCTTGAGTTGCTCAAGCAGCCGGTGCGGTTCGATATCAAGCGCCTTCAAGGCAATCACGCATGGCGTGCCGTATTTTTCCTTGAACACCTCGAGCATCGGACCCGTTCTATACAAGGCACTGCTGATCAGCTGATCGGGATCGACAAGGTCGATCGCCAGCCAGGTCGGTGCCCGGCCAGCCAGCGTGACCAGACGAAATTGGACGATATCGCTCCACGCGATCAAGCGTTGCGGAAGACCCGTGCGATCAAGCAAGCCCTTGTCATCGACGACGAGAACCGGCCGCTTGTCCATCCGTTTCCAGATGCCGAAGCCGAAAAAGACCACGCCGGATACGACCAGGCCGAGCGGCAGCATGCGCAACACGATGCCGTCCTCCAACCAGCCCCAAGATGCCCAACCCAACGCAATAGCCAACACACCCATTGCCGCCCAAACCCAGAAAACGCTCGCCCGTCCCTTGACTTCCAACATGTTGGCAACGCTCCTTTGCGCAAATCGAGCTTTGTATTTTGATTGGGCAACCGGATAAAGTACAGAATCCGCTGCACCCCCAACGCAACCACTCCCGGACAAACAATGGCCTCATCGTGGAAGTCACTCAGCCTTGGCGACAAGATCCTTCGCGGCCACAACCTGCTCTGGTGGGCCATTGTTTTTCCGATCGCCGTCATCGCCATCGGTTACACGGCGGTTTCAAACACATGGCGCTCGCAGGCCATCCTCAACGACCACTCGATCGTGCAGGCGACTGTCTCGGTCGACGAAGAGACCGCTCCAACCAGGCAACTCGCCCGTTTCAAATACAGCTTTGACGTTGATGGCAAGTCCTACAGCAAGAACTTCCCGGTTCCATGGCGGCGTGCCGAGCAGATCGAGGTCGGCGGCACGATCCCGGTCGCCTATGCCAACTTTGATCCAAACCAGTCGCAGCGCGAGGAACTGCTCGCGGGCAATGCCGACATGAAAGCGAACCTGATCAGTGTCGCCACCCTGGCCGCGCTGGCGGCGCTGCTGATCGGCCTGTTCTGGCTGGTCTTCAACTATCTGATCAAACGCAGGATCGTGGCTTACCTCGAATGAGTCGTGGCGGCGTCGGCGCTTGCTGACGCCCGATCGCGCATCGGTTAGCCTTGGCTGATCATCGCAGGGAGTTGCCACGTGGCCCAGATCGAACAGGACGCGGTCGACGAGTTCATCGCCAAATGGAATGGCATTCAGGCTTCCGAGCTGTCGACCTCGCAAACCTTCCTGATCGATCTGTGTCATTTGCTTGGCGTCGAGACGCCACATGCGGATGCCGAACAGAGTTACATGTTTGAGCGCCCGATCACCTTCAGCCATGGCGATGGCAGCAGCAGCGCCGGGCGCATCGATCTGTATCGGCGCGGCGCCTTTGTCCTTGAATCAAAGAAGCTCAAGCTCGGCTCCCACACGCGCGGATTCGATGATGCGATCCTGCGTGCGCGCAGCCAGGCCGAAGCCTACGCGCGCGCCCTGCCCGCCAGCGAGGGCCGTCCGCCGTTCCTGATCGTCGTCGATGTCGGCAACCGCATCGAACTGTATGCGGAGTTCACCCGCTCCGGAGCGACCTACACGCCGTTCCCCGATCCGCGCAGCCATCGCCTTGCACTCGATGATCTGCGCAAGCCGGAACTGCGCGAGCGCCTGCGCCGCATCTGGACCGATCCGCTCTCGCTCGATCCCTCGCGTGAATCCGCCCGCGTCACCCGCGAGATCGCCACGCGTCTGGCCGCCCTCGCGCGCAGCCTGGAGGCCGCCAGGCACAGTCCCGAGCTGGTCGCGCAATTCCTCATGCGCTGCCTGTTCACGATGTTCGCCGAGGACGTGAAGCTGCTGCCGGCGGAGAGCTTCCGCAATCTGCTGATCCAGCATGCCGGGGATCCGCCGACCGCCATGCGCATGCTCGCCATCCTCTGGCAGAACATGGATTCCGGCGGATTCTCGCCAGCCATCGCCCACGATGTGCTCCGATTCAACGGCAAGCTGTTCAAGGATCCGCAAACCCTGCCGCTGGATCGCGAGCAGATCGGCCTGCTCATCGAAGCGGCGCGGGCCAAGTGGGAGCACGTCGAACCGGCCATCTTCGGCACCCTGCTCGAACGCGCGCTTGATCCGACCGAGCGGCACAAGCTCGGCGCGCACTACACGCCGCGCGCCTACGTCGAACGTCTCGTCCTGCCAACCGTGATCGAACCGCTGCGCGCCGAATGGAGCGATGCCCAAGCCGCCGCGCTGACCCTGTCCGCCGAAGGCAAGGAGAAGGACGCGGTCAAGGTGCTGCGCGGCTTTCACCATCGCCTGTGCACGCTGCGTGTGCTCGATCCGGCCTGCGGCTCGGGCAACTTCCTCTATGTCACCCTCGAACACTTGAAGCGCCTCGAAGGCGAAGTGCTCAACGCCCTCGATGAAATCGGCTTTCGCCAGACCGGCCTCGCCATCGATGGCGAACGCGCCGACTCGCAGGCCGGCGAAACCGTCGATCCACACCAGTTGCTCGGCATCGAACTGAATCCACGCGCCGCCGCCATCGCCGAAGTCGTGCTCTGGATCGGCTATCTGCAATGGCACTTCCGCACTCGCGGCGATGTGCAGCCACCGCAACCGGTGGTCCGCGATTTCAAAAACATCGAAAACCGCGATGCCGTGCTCGCCTACGACCACATGGAACACGTCAGCGACGAACACGGCGTGCCGGTCATGCACTGGGATGGCGTCACCACGATGCTCTCACCAGTGACCGGCCTCGACATTCCCGATGACAGCGCCCGCGTGCCGTTGGAGCGCTACGTGAATCCGCGCAAGGCGGCCTGGCCGGAGGCGGATTTTGTTGTTGGCAATCCGCCGTTTATTGGCAACAAGCGCATGCGCACGGCGCTGGGTGATGGCTACGTCGAGGCGTTGCGAGGCGCGTGGCCGGACGTAACCGAGTCGGCCGATTTCGTCATGTACTGGTGGCATCACGCGGCGGTGCTCACCCAGCGCGGCGCACTCGAACGCTTTGGATTTATCACCACCAATTCGATCCGGCAGACTTTCAATCGGCGGGTGATCGAGGCGGCAATGCAAGACAAGAAGCTCCCGTTGTCGCTAGCTTTCGCTATTCCCGATCATCCTTGGGTCGACGCAGGCGATGGGGCTGCTGTGCGAATCGCGATGACCGTTGGCTCGCTAAAGCATGAGCTTGGAATGCTTCAGACGCTGGCGCAGGAGCATGTAAGCACGGCGGACGCTGCGCTTGAACTGAAAAGCAAAAAGGGGATCCTAAATCCGGATTTGACAGTAGGAGCAGATGTTGGCGCAACTGGACCGCTGATTTCGAACAAAGGACTTGCCAACGTGGGCATCCAGCTAAGCGGAATGGGATTCGTTGTTTCGGACGAGGAGCAGCTGATTAGACTCGTCAATTCCGAGAGTGCGCCCCTTCTCCACCAGTACGTCAATGGCCGCGATATCAATCAAAGTCCACGAGGCGTCACTTTGATCGATACTGACAAGTTAACCCTGGATGAGCTTCGAAAGATCTATCCAACGGCCTACCAATATTTGCTCCACCGCGTAAAACCCGAGCGCGACCTTAACAATCGCGCGTCATACCGAGAGAAGTGGTGGCTGTTTGCGGAGCCGCGCAGATCATTGCGAGACGCGCTTGTCGGCTTGAATCGCTACTGCGCAAGCTGCAGAACTTCGCGCCATCGCTTCTTCGTATTTCTATCAGGCAGTGTGGTACCCGATGCAAAAGTCATAGGAGTTGCATTGGACAGCGCGTTCGCACTTGGCACACTCTCCTCTGCCCCGCACGAAGTGTGGGCTCACTTCGCAGGCGCTCATCATGGCGTGGGAAATGATTTAACGTATAACCATTCCGACTGTTTTGAGAAATTCCCTTTTCCGATTGCCGGCAGTGAGCAACAATCTAACGTAGCCCAGGTCGCCGAACAACTCGACACCCACCGCAAACGCCAGCAAGCCGCGCATCCCGATCTGACCCTGACCGGCATGTACAACGTGCTCGAAAAACTGCGCAGCGGCGAAGTGCTGTCGGCCAAGGAGCGCGTCATCCACGAACACGGTCTGGTCTCGGTGTTGCGTCAGTTGCACGATGAAATAGACGCCGCCGTGCTCGATGCCTATGGCTGGTCCGACCTGCTGCCATTGCTGCGGCTAGGGATGGGCAATGATCCCGCCAGCGAAGAAATGCCGCGCGACGATGCCAAACGCGCCTTCGACGAAGCCATCCTCGAACGCCTGGTCGCGCTGAATGCCGAACGCGCCGCCGAGGAAGCACGCGGCCTGATCCGCTGGCTGCGCCCCGAATTCCAGAATCCCTCCGCGGCCACGGCACCCGATCAAGCCGAGATCGAAACCGACGAAGCCGAGGCGATCACCGCCCCACTCGTCGGCAAACCCCTGCCCTGGCCCACCGATGCAATCGAACAGGTCCGCGCCGTGGCTGATGTGCTCGCCGCCAGCCCACTCGCCCTCAGCGTCGACGACGTCGCCGCCCGCTTCAAATCCAGGGGCACATGGAAAAGACGCCTGCCGCAACTCCTCGAAATGCTGGTCACCCTCGGCCGCGCCCAGGAGAGCAACGGCCACTACACGGGCATCGGCAAGTAGGGAAAGCGGCTTTGACTTTGGCCTTGCGCCTCGCTTTGCCGCGCGATCAGGGTGATCCCGCGACAACTAGGCCGCCTTTCGATGCTCGAAGTACGGCCGTTCGCGGTCATCGAGGATCGCGTAGAGCGCATCCAGATTGCCGGAATCCGGATTCAACCAGGCATCGACGTTTTCCGGCTTGATCGGAATGATGCAGCGATCATGACCGGCGGCAGCGACTTCGGCCGGCGGTTCGTCGGTGATCGCGGCAAATGAAAGCAGATCCTCTTCGCCCTCGCCTTGCCAGTGCGACCACAGGCAGGCGACGAGCATGTCCTGCTCGGGTTTCGGACGGAATTCGAGGATGACGTTTTCGGCTTTCTCTCCTTCGCCGAGTTCGCGCCCTTCCAGATCGTGTCGACTGACGTTCTCGTAGAACGCGTTGATGATGACGATGCCGTGGCTGTGGCCGAACTGGCCTTTCCAGAATCCTTCGAGGTTGTCGCGACGCGCGTTGTAGGTGCCCGGATACTTGCGATCGTAAAACGCGGGCTTGCCCTGCGGCCGACACTGGTAGCGCATCGGCTTGATCACGCGACGGCCGTGCTCGATGACCATGACCGGTGCGTAGGTGCCCGGAAAGATGCGCGAATCACGCGGCAGCAGTTCGTCGCGCTTGATGTCGCCGATGCGTGCGAGCAGCCACTTCACCTTGGCCGTGGCGATGCGCTGGCTTTCGCTGGCGGCCCTGGTGATGCGCGTTTGCAGCTTGCGCTCGGCATCGGCCAGGCGCTTGCGCTGCTTGAACAACTCCTGCTCGTGGCGGGCCAGCTCGGCCTGATCGAATTGCTCGATCATCGCCGCAATCGCGCGCTCATCGGCATTCGCCGGTTCGGCGAAGTTCGCATCCATCGCCTTCGGAATGCGGATCGCCCTGCCCTCCGGGCGATGCCCGTAGAGCTTGACGAACTGGTGGATATCGATTTCCGCGCCGAACTGCTTCACATAGCGCTTGAACGATTCTTCGACCTGGGCGGAATAACACATCGATCTGTCCTCCCACGCATGCTCGGCGCGAATCTGGTGCCCGGAGCGGGGGTCGAACCCGCATGGCCTTGCGGCCGAGGGATTTTAAGTCCCTTGCGTATACCAGTTTCGCCATCCGGGCCAACGCGCAGGATGCCCGATGGCGCCGATTTCGACCAGCCTTTCGAGTCCTGGGACAGCGATTCGATGCCCTGACCTGATTGATCCGACGCCCCTGCTCTCGCGAGCCACAGCGGCTTTCGAATCGCGGTGATTCCCCGTGCCAACAACGTCTGTCGACTCGCCATTGCAGCGTCCATGTCATGTTTTTCCGCAAAACCGTGTGTTTCTCCCCCGAGGACGCAAAATCGATCTTGATAGCGGGACTCGTGGCCACTCGGCGGGACAGGAAATCCGACCGGCAAACCGCGACACCACTATCACCAGACGCCCCCGGATTTCGTGCACCTCGAACCGATCGCCACCATGCCGGAAACGCATCGCGGCGGAATTGCATCAGTGCTCGAGGGAGAAACAGACATGATCAAGTTCATCCTGCTGGCAGCGGTGTGGATGCTGCCTCTTGCGGCCGCACATGCGCAGCCGGCAACGTCCTGGGAAGACACGATCAAGGAATCGATCGACGCAACCCAGCACCGCGACATGCCAGCCGCGCCAGACGGCACGCTCGTACCGAGTGACCTGAGCCTGGATCCCGGGTTCCTGCCATGGGTGATCTATTCGCCGCCAATCGTCGGAGCAACTGACATTGAGGATGGCCTGCGTACATTTCCATACACAACCTGCACCGCACCGCCGATCATTCTGTGCTCCCACTCAGGCTATTACATCGCCGGCCGCAAGAAAAACGACGACGGCACATGGCGCTCATCGATTACCCGAAGAAAGTCGGATGGTCAGCCTGATCCAAGCTTCGGTTCAGGTGGCTGGCAGTATCCAAGCACCGCCGCGTTGGCCGTCGCTGACGCAGCGATAGGCGCTGGCCGCATCTATATCCTTTCGACCGTCGATCTCGGTGGCGTCCCGGTCATGCGAGCCACCTGCACGGATCTGACCAGCGGCGGCAGCTGTTTTGCAGGATTTGGTGGAATCATTACCTTCGGCGCGACCAGCAGCGGCGCGATACGCAGCGCCTGGGCACAGCGCATCATCTATGACAGCCGATATGGCGTGTTCATTGCCGGTCGCATCTACACGGTTGCACGCGGGTGGGAAATCGCGATTGCCCGATTGGATCCCGATACGGGCGCACTGAACACGGAATTTCGTGGCGATGGCACCAATACCGGCCTGCCAGGTTGGGCTGCGCAGACGGATTCATCGATCGAGGTTTACGACATGGCCGTCGTGCCGAATGGCACTCCGGGCGGCGAGCGCCTGTATGTGGCTGGCACGCTCAAAATCGACGCCACCGATTCCGATGGATTTGTGGTTGGCATGAGTCCGACAACGGGAGCCACGAGCACGGGTTGGGGATGGAATAATTACTACTACGAAAGCGACAATTCCGGCTACAAAAAGGATGCGATTACTGCGATCACCGTACTGCGCAATGGTCGATTGGCAATGGCAGGCTGGTCCGAGACGGATATCGCCAGCGAGCGCGTCATGTTTCTCGCGCGTGCAAAAGCTGATGGCTCTCAAGACACCGCGTTTTGTGCCGATGGCAGCAATTTTGGAATTTGCCGTTCGCCTGTCCGTGCTTTGATCGGAGTGACCAATGATGATTTCCCTGTGGCGATCGCCGAGCGTGCTGGCAATTGTGATCTGGTCATAGCTCTCAAGACCAAATCGCGCACTGGAGACTATCACCCTGTCCAGGCCGTCCATCAGCTCAATTCACGTGGCACGCAAGTTCATGCCAGCCAAACCATGGAGTGGGGAGCTGCTTCCGGAACAACACAGTGGGCAAGGCCATTCGGCATGTGGGTCGGCAATATCGGCTCTTTGCTCCTGCAGACAACAAATGAAGTCGTCACCGTCGTCGGCACGCGCAAGTTCAACGCTACCGATTACGACGCCACACTGACTCAATTGATCGCCAACGACAGCATCTATGCCGACCAGTTCGGCGGTTCTCACGGCGACTGAGCTCAGCCTGGCTCCAGCGCAGCTTTGGCGCAACCCGAAGCAATCCGGGTTGCGCCTTTTTTAGGCGGAGTCTGCTCCAGCGTCCTTCGAACCTGAAGCGCGAAAGGTTGCCAATGAGTCCTGCTCGGGGCGAAAGCGATGATCCTGCTGCCTGACCGCCCATCCATTTCTTCCTCGCGCCCGGATGGCCTTCTCGCACCCATGGCATGGATTGGTAACGCGGTATTGCTCAGGCTCAGCGGGATGCATAATCGCAGGCGATTGAGACTCCTCACGGATATGCGCATACTCGAACGTTCGGGTTTCCGTTCGCGAGGATTTCACAATCGTCATTTCAACAACTGCTTGCGACGCATGAACGCTGCGGACAGGATTTCACCCGAAGACACGCTGGGCCTCGTTCAACGCTGTGCCAGCGGCGATGAGGCAGCCTACAACCAGTTGTTCCAGGCGATCTATCAGGACCTACGCCGACGTGCGCACCTGCAGCTTTCGGGTCGGCGCGACGGCACCATGTCGACCACCTTGCTGGTTCACGAAACCTATCTGAAACTGGCCGGCACACGGCTGGTCTTGAATGACCGCGCGCATTTCTTCGCGATTGCCGCACGCGCCATGCGCCAGATCCTGGTCAATGCGGCACGTGATCGCGCCGCGCTGAAGCGCGGCGGCGACCAGCAGCAGGTCACCTTCGATCAGGATGCGTTCGTGGCACCCGAACTGAACCATGATTTGCTTGGCCTCGATGCGGCCATGCAGGCCCTTGAGTCGGACGATGTACGCCTGGCCCAGGTTGTCGAGTTGCATTTTCTTGCCGGCCTCGACTTTGCCCGGATTGCCGAGCTGCTTGGACTGTCCGAACGCACCGTGGCACGCGACTGGCGGGCCGCCCGCGCCATGTTGCGCCTGCATCTGGAAACCCCGTCGTGAACTCACGTTGCGCCGCCTTGCTGCGCGAGGCACTGGATCTGCCGGACTCGGAACGACAACTTTTTCTCGAACAGGCCAGTGCAGGCGACCCTTCGTTGCTTGCCGATCTGTTGCGGTTGCTGCAACTGGATGCCGATGCCGACCCGTTTCTGGATGCCCCGCTTGATGATGTCGTTGCCGGGCTGCTCGCCGACGAAACGGATCCCGCGCAAGCACTGGACGATGTGGAGCCCGGCGAACGCATCGGCCCATGGAAGGTCATCAGCAAGCTCGGCTCGGGCGGCATGGGCAGCGTCTGGCTGGCCGAACGTGCGGATGGCGAGTTCAGCCAGAGAGTCGCGCTGAAGACCATCAAGCTCGGCATGGACTCGGCCGCGGTGCTTGCGCAGTTCCGCCGTGAACGCAATCTGCTGGCACGCCTGCAGCACCCCAACATTGCCGGCCTGATCGATGGCGGTGTCGATGATCTCGGTCGACCCTGGTTCGCCCTGGATCATGTATCCGGCGTCGATCTGCGTGAATGGCTCAAGACCCAGCCTGCACTGACCGATCGCCTGTGCCTGTTCGAGAGAATCTGTCGCGCGGTGGCCCATGCGCACCAGCAACTGATCATCCATCGCGATATCAAGCCCGCCAACGTGATGGTGCAGCCGGATGGCGAACCGAAGCTGCTGGATTTCGGCATCGCCAAGCTGCTGGCCGAAGACGATCGCAACGAAACCGTGACCCTGCACCGCTTTGCCAGTCGCAGCTACGCCGCACCGGAGCAATTGCGCGGCGAAGCGGTGAGCACCGCCACCGATGTCTACTCGCTGGGCGCGCTGCTGTTCGAGATGCTGACCGGGCAGCGCTATGCCAAGGTGCATCAGGACAACACCGCACCCACTCCACCGAGTCAGGCGGCACGACTGACGGCCAACGACAAAGGCGTGTCCGCAACCGCGCTGCGCGGCGATCTCGATGCCATCGTCACGCGTGCGCTGGCCGACGAGCCGGCACGCCGCTACGCGACGGTGCTGTCACTTGCCGAAGACGTGCGCAACCATCTGGATGGCAAGCCGATCAACGCACGTCCCGACGCTTTCGTCTATCGGGCCAACAAGTTCATACGCCGCAACCGTGCCGCCGTGGTCATCGCTGTGATCGGCTTGCTCGGTTTGCTGCTGACCAGCGGCCTGGCCCTGTGGCAGGCGCACGCAAAAGCCGGGGAAGCGGTACGCGCGCAAGTGGCCTTGCAGCGTTCCGAGGCAATCCGCAGCTTTATCGAATCGATCTTCCTCGATGCCGACCCCAGCCAGGCCAAAGGTGCGGATACCACGGCGGGAGAATTGCTGGAGGCGGCGCGCAGTCGCGTCGCCGAGGACTTCAGCGATCAACCGGATATCGCCGCGACCATGCTCGACCAGATCGGCAACGTCTATGTCTCACTCGGCAAGAACGATCAGGCTCGCGAGGTTCTGCAGGAAGCGCTGACCATGAATGCACGATCAGCACATCCTTCGCTCTCGGTCGAGGCGTCGGCCGGCGGGCGCCTGGCCCATTATGCTTATCTGGATGGTCATTCCGAGCGCGCCCAGGAAATGCTCGACGGCATACTTCCGCGCCTGCGCGAGCAGGCGGATATGCCAGTTGAATTGTCCAAGATCCTGCAGATCAAGGCCGCGGTTCTGATTTCCTTGAATCGAACCGAAGAAGCGCTCGCCGCCAGTGCCGAGACCGCGTCCGTGCTCGCAACCCACGCGGACACCCATGCTTCCGAGTATGCCTATGCTCTGGTCGGTTTCGCCGACATGTCGGCAGGTTTGGATCAGGGCGAGCCCGCCCTGCAAGCCGTGGAGAAGGCACTGGCGCTGCCATTGTTGCGCAACCATGAGGCGCCGGCGATGGAGCTTGCCGTGCTCGGCGCAAAGGTACGCGCCCTGCAGGCCTTGCAGCGTGATGCCGAGGCGGAACCGATTCTGGCGTCGGTCATCGAGGCATGCAGCAAACTCTATGGCCGCAATGTCGGACGTACACGCTACTGGATTTATCGTCAGGCCCAGATTCTGCAAAAGCTCAATCGACTTGATGAGGCGCAAGTGGTCATCGATCCTCTGGTGGCACACCCTGCGGATGACGCCGAGCAGCCGATTGCGCGCTCCGCATACGCCATTGTCGCGACCGATATCGCCATCGCGCGTCACGCCCCCGATATCGGCAAGCGCAAAGCCGAAGCCGAGGCACTCGCTTGCGGATCCACCGGCAATTCTAGATTTTGTGAAAAGGCTCGCGCGTTGGCCCTGCCTGCCGAGTGAAAAAGCCAGGCGCGATGGGCATGGCGTGGAAACACCGGCACTCGCGCTTGGGCCTAAGCCCAAGATAGTGCGTTCGCCTGACTGCATGGCCGACGCACGACTGGAGATAACCGGGTGCACTGGTCAATCTGAGCAAGCATCGGCACAACCGATCATCGGACGCGCCATTGATTCGGCCAGAAAACAGACCGAATTCGCCACAGTCAATTCTTCTCCGACCAGGGCGAGCGCGAGAAGCAACGAGGCATCCTGATTGTTGGCCCACTCAATCGTTTCCTGAACAGCGACACCTTGCTGCCTTGACCTCGACGTCGATTGCGTTCACGGTGAGAGGGACTTTCAGCGGAGCATTCATGCCGAGCGCACCTGCCGTTTTCGACGAGATGGGCTGGCCCGACCAGATCCGGGCTCCGTATGCGTTGGTCGACGCCTGGCTGAAATCCATTCCTGCAGAACAACTGGCGCTGAAGCGGCGCGAGGCTGAAGTGCTGTTCCGGCGCATCGGCATCACCTTTGCTGTGTATACCGAAGGCGGCGATCCGGAACGCCTGATTCCGTTCGACCTGATTCCGCGCGTCATGGCCCAGGCCGAATGGCAGAACCTGCGCAAGGGACTTGAGCAACGCACACGGGCGCTCAATGCGTTCATCCACGATGTCTACCACGACGGCGACATCATCAAGGCCGGGCGAATCCCCGAGCGCCTCGTCTACAACAATCCGCAGTTCCGCGCCGAGATGGTCGGCCAGGATCTTCCGCACAACATCTACACGCACATTGCCGGCATCGACATGGTGCGCACCGGGCCGGATGAGTACTACGTGCTTGAAGACAATTGCCGCACGCCGTCCGGCGTTTCCTACATGGTCGAGAACCGCGAAGTGATGATGCGGCTGTTTCCGGATCTGTTCCGGCGTGCCGGGGTCGCCCCGGTTGCCCACTACGGCGATGCCCTGCAGCAGACCCTGCGCTCGGTGGCACCCCCGAACTGCGAGGGCGAGCCGACCGTGGTTTTGCTGACGCCGGGTATCCACAACAGCGCCTACTACGAGCACGCCTTTCTCGCCGACGAGATGGGTGTCGATCTGGTCGAAGGCGCCGACCTGCTGGTCAAGAACGAAATCTGCTACATGCGTGGCACCAGCGGCCTGACTCGCGTCGATGTGATCTACCGGCGCATCGACGACGACTACATCGATCCGCTCGTGTTCAAGCCCGAATCGATGCTCGGCGCGCCCGGCCTGCATTTCGCCTCGCGCGCCGGCAACCTGACCCTGGCCAATGCGATCGGCACCGGCATCGCCGATGACAAGGCGGTCTTCATCCACGTGCCGGAAATGGTTCGCTTCTATCTCGGCGAGGAGCCGTTGTTGCAGAACGTACCAACGCACGACTGCAGCAAGCCCGACGAACTGGCCTACACCCTGGCCCATATCAACGAACTGGTGGTCAAAGCGGTGCATGGCTCCGGCGGCTACGGCATGCTCGTCGGCCCGCACGCGAGTCGCGAGGAAACCGCAAGCTTCGTCGCCCAGCTCAAGGCGCGTCCGCATGAATACATCTCGCAACCGACCCTGGCGTTGTCGACCGTCCCGACCTTTGTCGAATCGGGGGTCGCACCGCGTCATGTCGATCTGCGACCGTTTGTGCTGAGCGGCGAGGAGATCCGCATTGTTCCGGGTGGCCTGACCCGCGTCGCCTTGCGCGAGGGATCGCTGGTCGTCAATTCATCACAGGGAGGCGGCACCAAGGACACCTGGGTGCTGGAACGCTGATGCTTGCCCGTACCGCTTCGAACCTGTTCTGGCTGGCCCGCTACATGGAGCGGGCAGACTATCTTGCGCACCTGTTGCAGGTGGCCGGCCGCATGAGCTCCGTTCGCGTCGATGATGATGGCAAGAGCGAGTGGGAGTCGGCCATCGTCGCTGCCGGCTGCGATGAACCGTTCTACCTCAAGCATGCCGTCGCCAATGCCGAAACGGTGGTTTCCTATCTCGCTTTCGATCGCGAGAATCCCTCATCGATCTGCAACTGCATCGAGACATCACGGCGCAATGCGCGGGCGGTGCGCACGGCGCTGACCAGCGACATGTGGGAGGCGGTCAATACGAGCTGGATCGAGTTGCGCGAATTCGAATCCACGGAAATGAACGAGGATCGATTGACCGAATTCCTCGATTGGGTCAAGGCGCGCACCAGCCTTGTGCATGGCGTGTATGCCAACACGATGCTGCGCCGTGACGGCTTCCACTTCACCCGCATCGGCCAGTTCCTCGAACGCGCCGACAATACCGCGCGCCTGCTCGACGTGAAATACCACGTGCGCCTGCCGAGCGCCGAGGATGTCGGCGGCGTGGTCGACTACTACCAGTGGCTGGCGATCCTGCACGTGGTCGGCGCACGACGAGCCTATCGCGTCCTGTTCAAGGGACAGGTCGAACCGGCCCAGGTTGCCGAACTGCTGATCCTGCGTCCCGAATTCCCGCGCTCGCTGGTGTTCTGCTTCGAGCAGATCACGCTCAATCTCGATGCCATCGTCGCCCACGATCCGAAGCTCAGTTCGGAGTGCAAGCGCATCGCCCATGCCCAGTTTGCCGCGCTGCGCTTCGGCCGCATCGAGCAGATCATCGAGCATGGCCTGCATGAATACCTGAGCGAACTGATCGAGGGCTGCGACCGCCTCGGCACCGAAATTGCCAAAGGTCACCTGTTCTGATGCACCTCTCGATTCGGCATCGAACCCTGTATCGATACGCCGAGCCGGCCTTGCGCGTGACCCAGGCCTTGCGCCTCTGGCCTGCCGTGGTCGAAGGCCAATATGTCTGCGACTGGTGCGTCGAGGTCGATGGCCAGCGCCTGAAATCGATCACCACCGATGGCTTTGCCAATCCGGTGGCGACGCATACGGCGGATGGAGCCGTCAGCGAGGTATGCATCGAGGTCATCGGACATGTCGACACCAGTGACCGCCAGGGCATCATCAGCGGCACGATCGAGCGCCTGCCGACGCGCTTCTTCCTGATTGAGACGCCGCTGACACATGTGGACGCGTCAATTCGTGCACTGGCGGAGGAAGTCGCGCCAGAGGCCAGCGACATTGCAAGGCTGCACGCCTTGTGCAATCACGTGCGCGATCGCGTCGACTACATTCCCGGACAAACCGATGCCGAAACCACGGCCAGCGAAGCGCTCGCCCATGGCGCCGGCGTCTGCCAGGATCACGCCCATCTGCTGGTTGCGACGGCCCGTGTGATGGGTTATCCGGCCCGCTACGTCAGCGGCTATCTGTGTGCAGGTGCCGAAGGCGGCGAGGCGGCCAGCCACGCCTGGGCGGAGATCTTCGTCGTCGACGTCGGCTGGATCGGCTTCGACGCGGCGAACCGGATCTGTCCGAACGAGTTCTACGTGCGCATCGCCTGCGGCCGCGATTACCACGACGCGGCCCCGGTGCGTGGCGTCCATCAGGGCGGGAAATCCGAATCGCTGGAAGTCAGCGTGAGCATCAGCGAATCCGAACGGATCCCGGCCAGGCCGAAGGGCCGAGTATCAAGCAGCTCAGGCGATCAGGGCACCCAGCAATGATCCGGGCCCGTGGCGGGCCGAGCACAGCCTGCGCGCGCGGATCGCAACCATTCGGGGCTGGAGGCCTGGGTCGGAATCGAACCGGCGTACGCGGCTTTGCAGGCCGCTGCATGACCACTCTGCCACCAGGCCGGTGGGATGGCGAGCGTGATGCGTCGTCATCGGACAAACAAAAACCTCGGTGATTCCGAGGTTTCCGAGCCGGTAATGCCTGGGCACTGACCGGATCTTCACGAAGCCGCTGTTGACAGCCGATTCATCGTGCAAAAACTGGAGCGGGAAACGAGGCTCGAACTCGCGACCTCAACCTTGGCAAGGTTGCGCTCTACCAACTGAGCTATTCCCGCGTGGGAGGCGCATATTACGGAATGCACCGGAAGAGTCAACCTGTTTGTTCTTTTTTCCCGCAATTGGCTGATCGTTGCCGGGATTGAACGCTCGCTTGCGATTGAGCAAGAAGCATCGTGGCTGAAGCCACTTCCTACGACGAAGCGGCAACGCGGAACGCGCCATCGGATACCGCGCCCCTTCTCGCCCGCTCTTCGCAGGAGAGGCCTTCAGGCCCGATGCTTCTGTGCCGCATTGACATGGAGCATCGCGGGCGCCCTCAGATCTTGCCGCTGTCGGCATCGCGCATGATCGGCCAGGCGGCGCGCACATAGATGAAGGCCGACCAGATCGTCAGCACGGCCGCGACGACCAGCAAGCTTTCGCCGATCCGGTACAGGCGCAATTCGGGGAGGTCGCGCTGGTGCAGGCAGACCACAATCGCGACAATCTGCATGACTGTCTTGAACTTGCCGATCCAGGCCACGCTGACCGCCGCACGCTGACCGAGCTCGGCCATCCACTCGCGCAGGGCCGAAATGCTGATCTCGCGGCCGACGATGACGGCACTGGACACGGCCATCAGCGCGCTCGGATTCTGCTGCACGATCAGGAACAAGGCGACCGCGACCATGAGCTTGTCGGCTACCGGATCAAGAAAGGCACCGAACGCGGAACTCATGTTGTAGCGGCGCGCGATCCAGCCGTCGAGCCAATCGGTGATAGCGGCGGTGATAAAGATGCCGGCAGCGGCCAGATTCGACCAGCTTCGCGTCGACGGGAAATACTCGGGCAGGTAGAACACGATCACGATGACCGGCAACAAGGCTATGCGAAACAGCGTGAGCAGGGTCGGAAGGGTCAATTGCATGATCGGAGTTTACCCATGGAGTGCGGCGTATATGCGTTCGGCAAGCTCACGATTGATTCCGTTGACCTGCATGAGTTCCTCGACACCGGCTCGGGTGACGCCGGCCAGACCACCAAACTGGCGCAATAGTGCGGCACGGCGTTTGGCGCCGATGCCCGCCACTTCCTCCAGACTCGATGCCTCGCGCGCCTTTTCGCGACGCCCGCGATGGCCGGTGATGGCAAAACGATGCGCTTCGTCGCGTACCGACTGGATCAGATGCGAAGCCGGAGATTCCGGCCCTGGCCACAAGGTGCGGCCGGTGTCACCCAGGATCAAGCTCTCATGCCCGGCCTTGCGCGCCTCGCCCTTGGCCACGCCGACGATCTGTACGCCCTCGATGCCAAGCGTCGCCAGCACCTCGATCGCCTGGCGTACCTGCCCTGGCCCGCCATCGATGAGCAGGATGTCGGGCAGCCGCCCTTCGCCAGCCTGGATGCGCTTGTAGCGGCGCTCCAGCGCCTGGCGCATGGCCGCGTAGTCGTCACCGCCAGTGATGCCGCTGATGTTGAACCGCCGATACTGGGATTTCTCCGGTCCCTCCGGCCCGAACACCACGCACGAGGCGACGGTCGCCTCGCCCATCGTGTGGCTGATGTCGAAACATTCGATGCGCTGCGGCAACTCGTCGAGCCCGAGCAGGTCGCGCACGGCCTCGAAACGGTTGAGCAAGGTCTGGCGACTGGCCAGGCGTGCCGCCAGCGCCGCAGTCGAGTTGGTCACGGCCATGTCGAGGAAACGTGCACGTTCACTGCGCACCGAGGTTTTCAGTTCGACCTTGTGGCCCGCATGTTCGCCGAGCGCCTCGGTCAGCACACCGATACCTTCGGGAGCGTGGCTGAGGATCAACTCGTCCGGAACCGGGCGCTCGAGATAGTACTGGCCGAGGAACGAGCCGATTACGGCGGCCTCGTCGGCATCCAGGGCAAGCCTCGGGAAAAAATCACGCGAGCCGAGGCTGATGCCCTCGCGGAAGAACATCACGCTGACGCAGGCGATGCCGTTGGCAATCGTGCAGGCGAGGATGTCCATGTCACGTCCGGCTCCCTGCACGTAGTGATTGGCCTGCACCTTCTTCACCGCGGCAATGCGGTCACGCATCAGGGCCGCACGTTCGAAATCGAGGTTCGCACTGGCCTGCTCCATCTGCGCGATCAGTTCGTCGAGCAGGGCATTGCTCTTGCCTTCGAGGAACATCACCGCGTGGCGCACGCTGGCCTGATAGTCCTCCGCTGAAATGAACTGGACGCAGGGCGCGCTGCAGCGACCGATCTGGTATTGCAGGCAGGGCCGCGAACGGTTCCTGAAATAGCTGTCCTCGCAGTTGCGGATACGAAACAGCTTCTGCAGCAGGCTCAGCGTTTCGCGCACCGAAATGGCACTCGGGTACGGGCCGAAATAGCGACCGCCGCCGCGCGTGCCGCGATGGAAGGTGAGGCGCGGATAGTCGCCAGGGGTCAGGTGGATGTAGGGATAGCTCTTGTCGTCACGCAGCAGGATGTTGTAGCGCGGGCGCAGGCTTTTGATCAGTTGCGCCTCAAGCAGCAGGGCCTCGGCCTCGGTGCGGGTCAGGGTGATCTCGATCTGCGTGATCTGGGCAACCATCGCGGCGATGCGTGGCTGCATGCTCGGCTTGAGGAAATAGCTGCCGACCCGCTTCTTCAGATTGCCGGCCTTGCCAACGTAGAGCAGGTCCCCGCCCGCACCGAGCATGCGGTAAACACCGGGCGCGCTGCTCAGATTGGCGACAAAGGCCTTGCCGTCAAATGGAAGATCATCCTGCATGTACCGGATTGTGGCGTGGAATGCATGAATCGGGAACCGTCGGCGCGCGGTTCGCCGCTCTTTCCATCAGGCTGCCAGTGCCCAACCGCAGGCGCGGTGCCAGCCGCTTCGACAGCTCGGAGGCCTCACGGCTGAAGCCGCGAGGCGAACACTACTCGCCAATTGGAACGCGCTTGCCGGCACCGCTGGCGAGGTCGATGCGGACGATCTCGTGGGCGTTGGTATTGGCGACCCAGAGCGCACCCGCCGCGATCCACAAGCCGCCGGGTTCGAGCAGGCGGTAGTTGACGTTGAGCGCACGCACGGCACCACTCTTGAGGCTCAAGGCCTTGATCTTGCCGTTGTAGCTGTCGGCAATGAAGGCAATCCCGCGCGGATCCATCGCCACATCGAGCGGATTCTGCAGGCGTGCGCTGTCGCGGTTGCCTGGCGCATCGCCGAATTCGTAAAGGCCGCTACCGACCAGGGTGGTGACCCGACCATCGATCAGGCGAACCAGGCGGATCGCCGAGGAAGCGGCGTCGGCGATGATCAGCTGCAGACCGCTCGTGGTGATTCCGGAAGGCTGGGCGAAGCCGGCTTCGAGCGACAGACCATCCTGCAGCGCAAGTTTGCCGCTGCCGGCAAAGACATCGACAGTGTCTCGCGCCAGGTCAAGCTCCCAGACCTGGTTTTGCGCGGTCGAGAGCACGTAGAGCTTGTCGGCGACCACGGCCAGGTCGGATGGATTGCCGATCGGCGTCTCCGTTGCCACGGCGTTGTGTGGCCGCAGCCGACCCGCTTCGCCATTGCCGAGCACGGTTTCCATCTCGCCGCTTTCAAGGCGCACGCGGCGCACCGCATGGTTGCCGCGATCGGCGATGTAGAGGAATTCATTGCGCAGGGCGAGGCCCTGCGGATCGGCGAGGCCACATTCTTCGTTGCGACCATCCCAGTAACCGCGATCACCGGAACCGAACTGGCGCACGATGCGGCCATCGTGATTGCATTCGAGCACGCGATGATGCCCACTGTCGGCGACATACAGACGCGTGTCGGTGGCCAGCAGCTTGCCTGGAAACAACAGCGGCAGACGCGGTTCCGGCCGCGATGCCGGGATGGCCGATTCGTATTCGCGCAGGTCGCGCTCGGCCGCCTCGTCGAGCAGTTGCGCAATCTGCTCATCGAGATCCTGGCGACGGCCCTTACCGGGGACAACGGCCGCGACCAGACCTTCGGCATCGATCAGGATCGCACTCGGCCAGGCATCGAGCTCATAGCGTTGCCAAAGATCCATGCCCGGATCGCTGGCCACCGGATGGCGGATGCCGAGGCGGTTGACCGCCTTGAGCACGGCGCTGGCATCGCGCTGATGAGGATATTTCGGGCTGTGGATGCCGAAAATGCTCAGTCCATCGTTGTAGCGGCTATCGAGCCAGGCAAGATCGGGCAGCAGATTCCAGCAATTGACGTTGTCGTAGCTGAAGAACCAGATCAAGACGACGCGACCGCGCAGGGCCGAAAGCATCGGCGCTTCGCTCACATTCACCCAATCCAGCGAAGCCGGAAACTCGGGCGCGGTTGATCGTACATCCATGCTTGCTCCCTCTGAATTCTTGCCACCTCGACGCACGACCCGTGGCCAACCTCAGCCGACCATGCGCCGAACCAGTGCCATGATGCCATCACGGGCGAGATCAAGCGCGCTCTGGAAGTCGCTGGCTCCGCCATAGTATGGGTCGGGCAGTTCAACAGGTTCGGATATGCCGACAAACGGCAGGAACAAGGCCACCCGGCCTCGCGCACATTCGGGGGCCCTGGCCAGCAAGGCGCGCAGATTGGTGTTGTCCATCACCAGCAGATGGTCAAATCGCGAGAAATCGGCGCTGCAGACCTGGCGCGCACGATGATCGCGCAAGCGATAGCCGCAGGCTTCGGCGATCGCGATCGAGCGCGGATCGGCACTTGCGCCGATGTGATAGTCCTCGGTGCCTGCCGACTCCACCTCGATTGCAAGCCCCGCCCTGGCGAATTCGGCGCGGGCCACTGCCGCCACCGTCGGCGAGCGGCAGATGTTGCCCATGCAGACGAACAGGATGTTCACCGCGTTGTCCGCCATGCCAGGATCTCTTCGACGCGGGCCAGGTCGGCTGGCGTATCGACGCCGGCCGGAAACGGCTCGGGCGCGATCGCGACGGCGATCGAATGGCCATGCTCGAGCGCACGCAGTTGTTCAAGCGACTCGGCAATTTCAAGCGGCGTGCGTGGCAAGGCGGCCAGCGTGCCAAGGAATCCGGCGCGGTAGGCATAGATGCCGATATGGCGCAGGAATGGCGTATCGACCGGCAAGCTCGATCGATCCGAGATGAACGTATCGCGCGGCCAGGGAATCGGTGCGCGGCTGAAATAAAGCGCATGGTTCGCCGCATCGCGCACGAGCTTTACGCAATTCGGATCAAACAGTTCCGTGGCCGATTGCAGCGGCGTCGCCAAAGTCGCCATCGGACAGATGCTGGCGGCCAGGGCCAGGGCCACGGCGCGGACACCACTGGCCGGTGCGAGTGGCTCATCGCCCTGCAGATTGACGACGATGGTGGCTTCGTCCCAGCCGCGCAATGCCGCCAGTTCGGCAAGACGATCGCTGCCCGAGGCATGATCGGCACGGGTCAGGACAACATCGACGCCGCTGCCATCGAGCGCATCGACAATGCGCTGATCATCCGTGGCGACGACAACCTCACGCGCTCCGGCCTGCAGGGCGCGACGTGCCACGTGCACGATCATCGGCGCACCGGCGATCGGCAACAGCGGTTTTCCCGGCAAACGGGTCGAACCGTAGCGGGCCGGAATGGCGACGACAAAATCGATGGCGGAAGTCATCCGGCGATTCTGGCTGAACACAATCCATCCGGCCAGTCCGTGCGCCGCATCCGGCCTGGCACGACGATGTACAATGTGCGCCCTTCCGGTGTCGGCTTTCTTCTGACGTGAACCCTCCGCTCAGCGTGTCGCCCGCGCTTCCGCCGCGCGCCGCATTGCTGATGGCTGCCAGCGCATCGTTGTTCGGCCTGATGGCGATTTCGATCCGCTTTGCCTCCAAGCAGCAACATCCGTTCGAGATCGCCTTTTTCCGCTGCCTGTTCGGCGCGATCTTCGCCCTGCCGCTGTTGCGCGTGCACGGCCTGGAGATCCTGCGCACACGACGCATCGGTTTCTACCTGGCGCGCTGCGGGGTCGGCATCGTGTCGATGCTGTGCGGCTTCTGGGCACTTGTGCACCTGCCGCTGGCGCAGGCGGTCGCGCTGTCCTACTCGACCCCGCTGTTCGTCACCATTGGTGCCGTGCTCGCCCTCGGTGAAGTCGTGCGCATGCGCCGCTGGAGTGCCGTGATCATCGGCTTCATCGGCGTCATCGTGATTGTTCGCCCGACCGCAACCGACTTCAGCAGCGCAACCCTGGTCGCCCTCGTCGCCGCTTCATTGAGCGGAATGGTCACCATCAGCATCAAGTACCTGTCGCGCACCGACCCGCCTGATCGCATCGTGCTGCTGACCACCCTGCTCTGGGTGCCATTGAGCCTGCCGGCCGCGTTGACCGTCTGGAAGTGGCCCGACGCGACGATCTGGCCATGGTTGATTCTCAGCGGCGCGCTCGGCACTGGCGGCCACTATTGCTGGACGCGCGCACTGAAGATGGCTGAAGCCTCGGCGCTGGCGCCATTGAGTTATCTGCAGCTGCTCGTGGTCGGTGTTCTTGCCTGGGCACTGTTTGACGAAACGGTCGATGGCTATACCGTGGTCGGCGCAGCCATCGTCATCGGTGCCAGCCTCTACATCGCCCGACGCGAGGCGCGGGTGTCGAGGGAAGCCATCATCGGCAAGGCCAAGCCCCAGCTTTGATCAGGCAGCGGCACGCCGGCTGCGCTGCCACCACCAGAATCCGCCGCTGACCAGCAACCAGGCGAGAAACAGCGGCCAGCGCTGCATCGGTGCGCGATACGTCGTCGTTGCCGACGCCGGTCGCAGCCGTTGGCGCATGGCGCTGCGGGTGGCATGGCGGATCAGGTTGCCCGCCTCGTCGGCCGCCAGCACATGGATCGGCTCGCGCCGGTCGGCATCGACCAGATGCTGCCAGCCGGCTTGCGTCGGCCACCATGCCGCACAGCTTCCGGCCGCACTGTCGATCAGCAGCCGCTGGCGCTGACCCTGATCGTTCTCGATGACGGCATCCGCGCCGATGCCGCACAGCACCGCACGATGGTCGACGCGGGCCATCCGCGGCAGACTGGCTGCGACCGCGCCGCGCGCACGTCCCAGCGTCGAGAATGCATCGCTCCAGAGCGTGCCAAAGCGCGTCTTGTCACCACTCGTGGACAGGCGCCAAGTGTCGAGCGGCAGCCAGAGCGCGATACGTCCCTGACCAAACGCACGCCAAAGCGCGAGCACCGATCCATCGGTCGCGGTCAGCATCGGCACCGAATCCGCCGCGGTGATGCGCAAGGGCATGCGCGTCAGCTCGATCTCCCGGCCGGCATCGGCAACGCGTGCCGAACGCGCGAGATCCGCGTTCTCGATGCGCAAGCCAAGCTCGGCCCATTCCGCCCCGGTCTTCGACGACACCGGTCCGGTCGCACGCAGCAGCAAGCCCATGCCCTGTTCGACGGCCTCCCTGATCAAGGCCCTGGCCGATGCAGGCAAGCCGGCCCACGCCTGTTCATCGGCGATCAACAGATCGGTCTGTGCAAGGGTTTCCGCGCTGAGGCCGGCATCATTCTGACGCTGCGCAATGCCGCGACTCAGGCGGATCCGACTGGCCGCCTGGCTGCCTGAATCGACGATCCAGCGGCGCAGGTACTTGGTTTCCGGATCGGCGGCCCCGGCAAGGATCAGCGTGCTGAAAGAATCGCCAGCGCGAACGACGACACCCAGCGGCATCTCATCGATCACGGCTTCGCCCGCATCGAGCACTTGCAGGCGATAGTCCGTTTCACCCGCCGTCTTCGCCGTCGCGCCAAGCCGGAACCGACCCGATGCATCGGGAGCCCCTTCGGCGGCAATCGCACCCGTGCGATCAAGCAGGCGCACCTGCCCTCCTTCCACGCCGGCAACCATTCCTTGCATTGTCCATAAGGATCCCGCGCGCACCGTGGCCGGTGCCTGCACATCGATCAGCCCGACCAGGTCGGCCCCGGGCTCGAACGACACTCCATGCTGGCCGATCGCTTCGCGATCACGCTCGGGCAAGCCGTCGCCGAGCACACGCAGGTCGCCAATCGCGGGATTCCGGCGCAATGCCGTGGCGAGATCGGGAACATGCCCGATCTCGCGGCCGGCCACGATCACCCCCGGCAGGGCGATCGTTGTCGTGGCCGGATCAAGCCGGGCGAGTTGCGGTGCGCCCATCCCGGGACTCAGCACGACCGCCTCGATGCGCGGCTTGTCGATCGATGGCGGATACAGCATCAGCCAGAGCAGGATGGCCATGACCGGCGATGCGGCGACGCCAACCCCGCGTGGCGAACCCGGCAAGCGCAGTACGCGCCAGACACCAACCAGCACGGCCAGGCCAAGCAAGCCGAGGGTCGCCCATTGCAACGCGCTCATGGCGGCGCTCCGTGTTGCAGGAGATCGAGATAACGGCGACCGCTGTCATCCGACGACTGGCGCGAGCGCGTTGCGGTCGGTGGATTCGGCAACAGCGGCCAGAGCTGATCAAGCAGGCGCGAACGACACCTCGCGCAGTCGGGTTGCCGGCGCAGTTCATCGACCGCGCCGATCAGGCCAAGCGCATCCGGCACGGTCATCGCGGAGATCTTCAACCATGCGTCCAGAGCATCGAGATCGACTGAGGAACCATAGGCAAGCTCTTGATATGTATCCGAAATGATCTTCCGATCCTGATCCGCTTCGAGCAGTACGCCACGCCGGTCACGCACGCCCTTGCGCTCGCCCGACAGTCGTCGGCTCTCGTCCACCGGCGGCAGCTCCAGTCCGACCCGGGCCAGGTAGATGCGCGTCGACTGCTGTACCTGCTTGATGAACCCGAGTGCACGATTCTCGAACGGCAGCGCCTTGCGCGGCTCACCCTGACGCAGGTGCAGTTCGGCCTGCCACATTTCAGCCAGGGCGGACTTGAGGATCTTCCTGGTTGCCGGATCGAGCAGGGTTGCCGCTTCGGCGTGATCGTGGGTGTGGCCAAATTCGGCAAGGACGTTCGCCTCCTTGCCGAAGTCCGTCGCCGATTCCGCGCCCTGCCCGTGATCGTGGTCTTCGACCAGCGCGTCCTGCTGGGTCGGCGTGTCATCGTGCGTTTCCTCCGCTGCGTGCTCCTTGCGGCCGCCCGACTCGAACTCCTCGCCAAGGAACTGTCCGTAACGCAGTCGCAGGATCTTCTGATCGACGCCGATGGAATCCGAACGCGCCAGGAAACGATCCGCCGCAAGCCCCGGCTGCTCGTCGATCACGGTCTCGGTGTCGATGATGATCTGGCGCTGGCTGCGGAAATACGCCGGAAGCACTTTCTGCACAATGCCTTCAACGCCCTCGCTCTCGCTGCCGAGATCAGCCGGCCAGCGCAGGATATAACCGGCGCTGCGGCTTTCATTGCCCTGCGGATGGCGATTGTCGGTGACGACCAGGCGCACGATGAGATCATCGCCCTTGGCGAAGCCGAGCGTGGCGAGATCGAGTTGCCTCCGGTAGCGCCGATGGCGCGGATCATCGCCCGAGTCGGCACGCAGGATTTCGCTGTGCTCGCTGACCGTCACCTGCTCGCCACTGCCTTGCGCCAGCGTGACCATGAGCCTTGCATCGCCGATGCCGTAGTCATCGGCGACCTCGAAATCGAGCGGCCACTGGCGCTGGCCAGCGGCAAGCTCGGTCAGGGTCTTGTCCGGTGCGGTGACCTTGATCTGCGGCGCCTGGTCGACAATCGCATCGAGACGATAGAGACGATCTTCCGCCAGCGCGGGCGCTCCGGAAACAACGATCCGGAACAGCGTCGATTCGCCCAGCGTCGCCTCGGCGTGCCAGCCGTCGGCATCATTCGCCAGCGCCATTTCCCTGCCGTCATGGAAGACGAATTTCACCGCGTCCGGTTCGGGCTCGAAGTGGATCTGCCAGCGCAGTTTCGAGCCCTCGGCGGCTTTGACTTCCAGCGCCGATTCCGTGCGCGGCGGCAGGCCGGTATAGGCCGGCGCCTCGATCGCGAGTCGTGCCGAGCGGATCACGGTCTGCGAGCGGGTCGCGGCATCGGGCGTCGCGGGCTCGATCGAACCTTGCGGAATCCCGCCGCCAGTGCGCAGGAACACTGCTGCCAGCACGAGTACGCCGAGCACGCCGCCGAGCGGCAGCACGAAGCGTGGCATTGCGGCGCGCGGGATGCGGAGCGGCGGGTGCTGGCGAAGGCGCGCGAGAACGCGCTCACGTTGAAGCAACTGCACGGGCGAACCTTGCGTCGACGATCCAAGCAGCAAATCCGTGCTGTCTTCCACGTCAGCCGAAAGGGTATCGAGTCGGCGAACCGCAGCCATCGCATCCACCGCACGCCAGGCGTGCGCGAGCAGAAACACGAGGATTGCCAAGGCCAGGCCCATTGATGCGATCGCGATGTCTGCCGACGCGAAACGACTGACCAGGAAAACCATCGTGACAAGGATCGGCGGAGCCCAGACCAGCACGGCGGCGAGCGCGCGTCGGCGCAAGCGGCCCTGCCACTGGCGCAGCAGCGGATGCATCGTCATGACACGCGCCTGCGCGTAGCCAGCCAGCGTTCGATCAGGAACACGAAGGCGATCAGCAGCCCGATCCAGCCAGCCAGTTCGGTTGACTGCGGAAATCGTGGCAGTGGTGCAGCCGACAATCGCGGCTTGATTTCGCCAGCATCGGCTCGCGAGGGCGGTGCCAACGCGGGCGTCAGCAGGGCTTGCAGACGCATTGGAAAATCGGCGTCGAGCAACGCCGGCAAGGCCGCGGTGGTCAGCGGTCCGCGCAGGTGAACGAGATGACCATTGCCGCGCACTTCATCGATAGCCAGCACCGCGCCGCTGTCATCACGCCATGCCACGCTTCCCTGTGCCGAGGCATCATCGACGACGAGCGCCCGCCCGCCCTTGTCAATCCAGGCATCGATGGAATCGGGCAGCGGTGCTCCCAGCCAGATCAGCGCCGCGGTCGCGGACGGCAACGCGGCCGTCGCCGCCTGATCGTCGATCGACCAGCGCGTGGAATCGTGCGCATCCCACGCGGCGACGGCGGCGCGGATGTAGCGCAATCCCTCGTCGTTTTCCGATTGATGACGCACGGCCAGCACAGGTTCCGCTGGCCTGGCCGGGGGCGCGGCGGCGGGTTGCGCCGGCAACACGATCCAGTCGATGGACCGACCGACGATGATTCGCTGTGCATCGAGACCCTGCACGTCGGCAGGCATGATCACGCTCAAGGCATCAGCGTCCGCCAGTTCGGCATCAAGCTCGCGCACGAGACTCGAAAACGCGGGAATGTCTGCCGGCACCGGTTCGTCGATGGCCGGAAATCCTGCGGCCAGCCAATGCCATTCGGCCTGCGCATCGCTGACCTGCCGCTGCGCCAGGCTGACATCGACACCGGGCACGACGGCAATCCAGTGCCGCGCGCCACGCCGGAGTCCGTTGAGCACCGGCATCGACACGAGCAGGGCGGCGAGTGCGACCAGCAGGAGGCGCGCCAGCAGCAACCCCAGATCCTCGAAGCGCAGGCGACGACGCGGACGCACGCTCTCGCGCAGCCAGCGCAGTGCCGGAAAATCGATGACCCGATTGTCCGATTGCCGAACCAGATGGATCAGCAGCGGCACGATCAGGCCGGCAAGGGCAATCAGTCCGAGCGGCATCAGCAAGGAGATGCTCATCGGCGCTCCAGCACCGGCTGTGCACGACCAAACAAGTGGCGCAAGGGTTCCGCCATCGGTCGATCGAGGACATGTTCAACATGCAGCACGCCGGCGGCCGCCATGCGTCGGGCCAGCTCCGCACGCGCCTTGCCGAAACGCTCGAGGAAATCCCGCCGGGCGGTGGCCGCGTCGACGCGCATTTCCGCACCGGATTCGGGATCGCGGAAGCGCAGTCCGCCCTTGAACGGAAAGTCGCGCTCCTCGGCGCTGAGCAACTGGATCGAAAGGACTTCGCGGCGTGCCGCGGCAAGGCGAAGCTGGAGTTCGGTCAACTCGTCATCAAAACCGTCGCCGAGAAACAGGACCAGTGAGCCGGGCCGGATCCGCTCCCACAACGGGCGCAGTTGACTGGCACCGGGCAAGGGCCCGCCACTTGCCAGTCGATCGAGTTCGAGCAGGCAGCGATCACGCTGGCGCGCGCCAGCACCCTCGGCAACCAGGGCAAGCGCATCGGCGGAAAGCCCGATCACGCCAAAACGGTCACCCTGGCGCAGGGCCAGTTCGATCACGCAGGAGGCAAGCAGTTTCGCGGCTTCGAGTTTGCTGAAGTCCGGCCGCGCGCGATCCGCCAGCGCCATCGAGGCACTCGCATCGATGACGATCCAAATTGTCAGCGGACTGTCACGCTCGGCCTCGCGCACAAAGTAGCGATCGGAGCGTGCATAGAGTTTCCAGTCGATTCGACGCGGCTCGTCGCCGGGTTCATAGCCACGATACTGGGCAAACTCGAGCCCGGCGCCGCGACTGCGACTCGCATGCATGCCGAGGCCGTCGCCACCAGCCGCCGAACGCGCACGCAGGTGCAGATCCCGCAAGCTCGCGCGCAATTCGTCGGTCAGGCGCATGCAAGCGCACTCAACCCGGGAATGCGACCGAACGCAACAGCACCTCGATCACGTCATCGGTGCTGCGACGCTCGGCTTCGGCCGCAAACGAAAGCAGGAGCCGATGGCGCAATACCGGCGAGGCCAGTGCCCGGATGTCCTCGCGGGTCACGGCCAGTCGGCCATGGATCAGGGCACGCGCCTTGGAGGCAAGCACCAGCGATTGGCCGGCCCGCGGGCCGGCGCCCCAGCGTACCCATTCGCGCACCTCGGCGATCTCGCTGTGCTGCGGTCGCGAAGCACGCACGATCCGCGTGATCCAGGTCAGCAGGTCTTCGCTGATGTGGACGTCACGCACGAGTTTCTGCAGGGCGATCACTTCCTCGCCATCCATGACTTCGCTTGCCACGCCCGAGGATCGCCCGGTGGTGCGCGCGAGGATCGAGCGCTCTTCGGCCTCATCCGGATAGTCGACGCGGATATGCAGCAGGAAACGGTCAAGCTGGGCTTCCGGCAACGGATAGGTGCCCGCTTGCTCAAGCGGGTTCTGCGTCGCCAGCACGAAGAAGGGTTCCGGCAGTTCATAAGTCGTGCCGGCGTAGCTGACCGTGTGTTCCTGCATTGCTTCGAGCAGGGCAGCCTGGGTCTTCGGCGGCGTGCGGTTGAGCTCATCGGCCAACAGCAGGCTGGTGAAGACGGGGCCTTTCTGGAACTTGAAAACGCGCTTGCCGGTGCCGTGGTCCTCCTCAAGTATCTCGGTGCCGAGAATGTCGCTCGGCATCAGGTCAGGGGTGAACTGGATGCGCCGGAATTCCAGATGCAATGCCTGCCCCAGTGAACGGACAAGCAGGGTCTTGCCGAGTCCGGGCACGCCTTCGAGCAGGCAGTGGCCACCGGCCAGCAAGCCGATCAGCAACTGCTCGACGACTTCATCCTGGCCAACAATCGCTTCGGCGATCGACTCGCGCAGTCTGGCCAGCTTTGCAATCCGCTCCTTCACCGTATCTTCTGTGAGCTCCTTACTCATTTTCAATGTTCCATTTCTGCATTTAGATTCCAATTCGCTCCCGCAGGAGTTCCCATCAGGGGCGATGCTTCTATCGTATTCGCAGCAAGAGCATCGCCCCTGAAGGGAGCTCCTGCGCGGAAGATGCGATTACATGTCTCGCTAATTCGTCAGCGCATAAACCACGATATTTACGGCGAACCGGGTGTTGTCCTCGGCGAGAAAGCGCTTGTTGCGCCAGTCGTAATCCCATTCACAGCCATAGTCCTTGTTGCTGTAGAGCACGCCCAGCCGGCCGTCGATCTCGATGCCCTTGAGGTAATCGTGGACGAGATCATCGCCCCAGCCATTCAACTCGAAACCGGTCGCGGGCGGCCCGTCGAAGGTGAAAAAACTCGAGTAGAGCGGATGGGTCTTGTTCAACTTGCGCAGCACATCGCGGCCAAAGATCTTCGCCATCTCGCTTTCGAAGGATCGCGCGAACAGGCCATCGATATCGTGATTGCAATCATCGACCAGGACAAAGCCACCATTGCGCACGTATTTCTCGAAATTGCGCCGCTCATCGGCATTGAACTCGACCAGCTTGTGTCCGGCCAGATAGCAGAACGGCGCCGCCAGCATGCGTGGATCTGCCAGTGGCAGGACATGCTCCTTCGGATCGACGCGCAGGGTCGTGTACTGGATCAGGGCATCGATCAGGTTCGACGGCATGCGCTGATCGACATCCCAGTCACCCGACTCGTACATGAGTCGGGTGAACCAGAAGTCGTACGAGCCGGGAGTGGGGAGTGGGGAATGGGGAGTGGGAGAAGCAGCTCGCGCCTGCAGGAAAGGTGCAAGTGCGAGGCTGCCAGCCACAAGACGAAGAAACTCGGCGCGCGTCATACGAGGGTCATCTGGAAGGATCGTAAAGTGGGTTCCGGAAGCGCGACGATCTGCAAGCTACAGGAAGTTGCTTTTCCTACTCCCCACTCCCTACTCCCGATTCCCGGCTACACCGCATCCGACAACGAGGTAAAGGTGAAGTCGCGGAGCTTGAGCGGCGGAATCATCATCACGAACGGCGACTCATCGTCGCCGACACGCACCGGCTTGCCGATTTCCTCGATGTTGTTGAGCATGATCACCGGTGATTCGTTGAAGCGGAAATTCTTGATCGGATACTTGATCTCGCCATCCTCGACGTAGAAGGTGCCATCGCGGGTCAGGCCGGTCAGCAGCACGGTCTGCGGATCGACCATGCGGATGTACCAGGTGCGGGTGACCAGGATGCCCTTCTCGGTCTCGCGCACGAGGTCGGCGGTCGACTTGGTGCCGCCGCCCATGATCAGGTTGCCCGGCTGCGCGGTCTCGGCCTTGCCCTGCTGCTTGGCCCAGTAGCGCGAGTAGCTGAGGTTCACCACCTTGCCGTTCTCGATGACCGGCATGCGCGTGCGCGCCAGGCCGCTGCCGTCCCACGGCAGCACCGGCACCTCGTCGTTCCACGGGTCGGCCCACAGGTTCACGCGCGGGTCGTAGACCTGCTCGCCGAGCTTGTTGCCGCCGCCCTTCTTCGACAGGAAGCTGCGCCCCTCGTCGGCCTGGCGCGCGTCGAAGAAGAACATCATGAACGAGATCAGGCCGGCGGCCGCGTGCGGCTCCAGGATCACCGTGTACTTGCCCGGCTCCAGCGCCTTGGCCTCGGCCGAGTCGCGCGCCTTGCGGATCGCAACGGCGATGTCGCGCTTGGCGTCGAACTTCGAGATGTCGGTGACGTTGCGCCCGACCCAGCCGGAGCCGCGTCCGTCCTCGGTGCGCACGGTGCAGGTGTAGTCGGCGTTGGTCGCGGTCTGGTAGCCGAAGTTGCCGTTGCTGTTGGCGATCGCGGTGAACGACTGCCCGTCCTCGAGAAAGCCGGCGGCGATCAGCCCGCCGGACTTGCACGGCGCGATCGAGTCGGCCGCGACCTGCGCGCGCTGTTCCGGCGTGATCGCCGCGGTCGCGGCGCTGAAGGTGCTGGTGGGCCGGTAGGCCTGCTTGCCGATCGCCGGCATGAATTCGGGGTTCTCCGGCGCCAGCCGCGCCAGGTCCTCGGCCCGGCGCACCACGCGCTCCAGCGAGGCGTCGTCGAACTCGTTGATGGTCGCGGTGCCGGTGCGCTTGCCGAAGGCCACGGTCACGGCCAGCTGCACGTTGTCGACGATGCCGCTGGTGGACACGTCGTTGAGCGCGAAGCGGATGTTGCCGCTGCTGCCGCCGGACAGCGAAGCGGTGCATTCGTCGGCCTTCGACAGCGCGATGACCTTGTCGAGGATGGCCTTGGCTTCGGCTTCGGTGAACATGCTCATTGGTGGATTCTCCTGTACCGGTCAGCCGAGCGAGCGCGCGGTGTTGATGACATTGATGCCGTTGAAGCGTGCCGTGCTCGACCCGTGCGAGACCGCCGAGACCTGCCCCGGCTGGCCCTTGCCGTCGAAGAACGAGCCGTTGAGGCGGTAGTCGCTCTCGTCGCAGACACCGACGCAGGCGTTCCAGAACTCCGGCGTGCGGATCTGGTAGGCCACGTCCTCGATCATCTCGGTGACCTTGCCGTTCTTGATCTCGTAGAACAACTGGCCGCCGAACTGGGCGTTGTAGCGCTGCTGGTCGATCGAGAACGAGCCGGCGCCGACGATGTAGATGCCGTGC
>CAYMHF010000008.1:0-133353 GCA_964390215.1 uncultured Dokdonella sp.
CCGCCGGAGCCGATGGCGCGATGGGCCCGATGGGTCCGCAAGGTCTGGCCGGAGCCGACGGTGCGATGGGTCCCGCCGGCCCGCAAGGTCTGCCCGGAGCTGACGGTGCGATGGGCCCCGCCGGTCCGCAAGGCCCCGCCGGAGCCGATGGTGCGATGGGTCCGATGGGTCCGCAAGGTCTGGCCGGAGTCGATGGTGCGACTGGCCCGATAGGCCCACAAGGCCCGGCAGGAACCAACGGCACCAACGGTACCAACGGCGCGCAGGGACCGGCCGGTCCCGCCGGTCCCGCCGGCCCGGCCGGAACGACACGCATGCCGTTCTTCGGAAGCTCCTATTTCGCGTCTTCGTCCACGCGCTACATTGGCATGGGCGAATCCGATTCGAACGAAGGCAAGGTGGCCATACCGATGCCGGTGGCTGGAACGGTCGGGGGGCTGCAAGTGCGGACGAACACGGCACCGAACAACGGAGGCGGCACGCAGTCGTTTACGTTTACCGTGTACGTCAACGGAGCCGCAACCGGTATCAATTGCGTCATTGCCGAAGCCGCCCAGGCATGTTCGAATCCGGCCAATACGGTCGTAGTGGCGCCTGGAGATCGCGTTACCCTGCAGTCGGCGCCCACCAACGGTCCGAGCGCGGTTTCGGTCACCTGGTCGTACTACATCGATCAGTAAACAAGAAGCGATGCGCGGGCTTCGGCAAGCCCGCTTCGAGACCAGGATGAAATGCCCGGGCAACGGATCCCTGATCCGGCCCGGGCATTTTCTTGTGGCGAGGATGAAATGTGGAGGAAGGATGGCTCCGTCCTGCCAGTGCGAATGAACGTGTATCGTCGGCGAGCGGTGCGGCAATCTTGATGTCGCAGTAAATCAGTCGCTTGCCGCCAATCTTGAAATCTGGAAAGCAAACACAAACAAATTGCCGGACTCCCGGACGGGCTCAGTTAGGGCGACGCCCTTGATTCAGAACAACATGAGGTCGAGCTCGAACAGGCGCTGGCCGGGTCGTTTGCGAAGTGCTGTTCCGCCTTGCGCAATTGGAGCAGAATCCAGTTGAGCAACCTGCCTGGGTTCGCCAGTGGAAAGTGTGGATATTCCGGATACGCGTTGATCCTCACGATGGGAGGTTTGTGGCACAAGTGAGCGAGCCCAATGCCAGCACTCGAATGAGTGGGCCGCCAGACCCCTCCGGAGCCGGTTCGCGCTTGCGACGCATGTTGCGATTCGAGTTCGTGTCCTTGATCGCGCTGGCCGCGCTGGCGGTCATGCTCACTGCGACCATGCTCGAGCTGCAGACGAGCGCCACCGCCTACATCATCGGTGAGAGTCATTGGTCGAAAGCCCAACAAAGTGCATCGCACGAGTTGCATCGCTACGCGGCCAGTGGCGATGCGCAACAATTGCGTCAGGCACGCGAAGCATTGCTTGTGCCCTTGGGCGATCGTCTGGCGCGGCTCGCCCTTGAGCGGGATCCGCCTGACCTGGCAGCTTCCCGACGCGGATTCCTGCAGGGACTGAACGCGCCGAAAGACATCGATCGCATGATCCGAATGTATCGATACTTTCACAATGCCCCATTCTTCCGCGAGTCAGTCAAGAAGTGGCGGATCGGCGACGAACACGTGCTTGCATTGCAACGCATCGGCGAAGAAATGGAAGCAGGCCATGCTCGCGGGGCAGTGTCGACCGCGCAGGCAGCGGCCTGGCAGCGCCAGATACTCGAGGTCGATGCGGCGTTGCGACCCATCGAGATTGCCTTCTCGCAGTCTCTGGTCGATGGCGCACGGGCGCTCAAGTGGGTTTTGATTGCCGCCAGTACTCTGCTCTTCCTGGCCATCGCGTGGTTGGTCGTCCTGATCCTGCGCTGGACCTTGCGGCGCGTTCGGGCCAGCGAAAGCGTGTTTCGCTCGGCCTTCCATCAGGCTGCCGTCGGCATGCTCAGGATGCGACTCGATGGGCGGATTCTTGAAGCCAACGCGGCCATCTGCTCGGTCTTGGGTTACACGGCTGAGCAACTGCAAGGATTGCGAATGGAAGAAATCCTGCATGCCGAGGCGCTTGCCGAGATTGCCAGGGGCACGGATGGCGCAATTGACTGGACCTCATGCGAGGCTCCTGCCGAGCATCGCTTTCTGTGCAAGGATGGCTCCAGCCAGTGGATGCGCTGGACTGCATCAATGGTCGACCGCGACACGGATGACGATGAGCGCGTATTTGCAATTGTCGAGGATGTCTCGGAAAGCCACCGTCTGGCCGAGGAAATGAGGTATCAGGCCAGCCACGATGCGATGACCGGCCTCGTCAATCGTCGCGAGATCGAGAATCGGCTGCGCCAGAGCATCGAGAGCGCAAATGAATGCGGCGACGAAAATGCCTTCCTGTTTCTCGATCTCGATCAGTTCAAGGTGATCAATGATACCTGTGGCCATGCTGCCGGTGACCAGTTGTTGCGTCAGATTGCCGGCGTGCTGATGCTGCACATGCGCGGCAACGACTGGATGGGGCGTCTCGGTGGCGATGAATTTGCGATCCTCCTGGCAGGCTCCGGACTCGAGGAGGCGCTGCATACTGCCGAACGCCTGCGGCGCGCCCTGTCCGCATCAACATTTCAGTGGGAGGGGCGCCGGTTCAATGTGAGTTGCAGCATCGGCATTGCCCAGGTGACAGGCGATCATGTCGACGTCGGCGAGGTATTGCGCGCAGCTGATCGTGCTTGTTACCAGGCCAAGGAAGATGGGCGCAACTGCATCCGCGTCTATCGCGAATCCGATCAGGCGATGAGCCGTCGCCGTGATGATCTCGCCTGGGTCGCCGAAATTCGCCAGGCCATCGTCGACGGGCGCATCGTGCTGTATGCGCAGAGGATCGAGGCCCTGCATGGTCGCGATATCCTGAGTTACGAGGTTCTGGTTCGCCTCATCGATACGAATGGCATGATTTGCTCACCCGATCGCTTCCTGCCGGCCGCCGAGCGCTTCGGCGAGGCGATCGCAATCGACCGCCTGGTCATCGCGATGGCGCTGCGCCGGCTCGAGGACAACCCGGCACATTTGCAGGCACTTGATCTCTGCCACCTGAACGTGTCCGCGCAATCGATTGCCAACCCCGACTTCCGCAATCATGTCATCAGGCTTCTCGACTTCACGCGGGTGCCGCCAGCCAAGCTTTGTTTCGAGCTGACCGAGACAGCTGCGGTCGTCAACATGACGCGGGCACGAGAATTCATCGACGAGATGCGTGCGCGCGGATGCAAGATTGCGCTCGATGATTTCGGCAGTGGCATGGCCTCGTTTGCGTATCTGAAGGCCTTGCCGGTCGATATGCTCAAGATCGACGGTGTGTTCGTGCGCGATCTGGCCAACAACGAGGTCGACCCGGTGCTGGTGCGTTCGATGTGCGAAGTCGCGCGGTCGCTTGGCAAGGTCACGGTTGCCGAGTGGGTCGAGGATCGCAAGCTGATCGGACAGCTGCGCCAACTTGGCGTCGACCAGGCGCAGGGCTATGGCATCCATGAGCCCTGCGCGCTCGACGAATTTATCGGCATGTACCCGATCCTGAAAGCGGACGGAAATTTCTGATTTTCGCCGACTCAACCCTGGTTGACATCGAACCTGATCGGAACCAGGCCGCGCGCCTCGACATTCACGCCGTTGATCTGCACGGGTCGGAAGCGCCAGCGCAGCACCGCTTCGCGGGCGGCACGATCGAGAGAACGGTAGCCGCTGCTGCGTGCGACCTCGATGTTGATCGGCAGGCCATCGCGACCGACGAGGATGCGCAACAGCACCGTGCCCTGCTCGCCGCGACGTCTCGATTCCATCGGGTAGCGCGGCTCAATGATGCTCTCGTAGGCCAAACTGGCATTCGAGGCAATCGCGGGCGTGGCGGCGATGATGTCGTTTGCGCTGGCCGGCTCGGCGACCTCCCTGACCGGCAGCGTCACCGGTACGGCCACGATGCTCTCTTCGCTCACGATCGGTTGTTGTGCAGGCACCGGCTGTTCATGGCGGCGGACGATGGTCTGCGGTTTCGGCTCGGGCGGAACCTCGCTGACCGGCAACTCCGGAATGGCATCACGGATTGCAATGGTGATGACCGGCGACTCCGGCTTCCAGGTCGGAATCGCGACCGGCAGCGCGAGCAGCATAAGGGCGGCGACATGCAGCCCGAAACTGCCGCTGAGGCCACTGATGCGCAGCCAGTTCCACCCCGGCGAGTGGCTCCGTTGCAAGACATGTGTGGCCATGGTTGTCCCCCTTGTCGTTGGTCGGCAAGGAGCTGCAACGGGGCAAGCATGGCGCCGGGGTTCATTGCCGATTGTCGAGGTCAGTCGGAACTGGCGCGATCGAGCAGAAATGCGACCTTTCGCGAGCGCGGTAGGCGCTTGATCTCGAACTCGGCGCGCGATGCGCTGGCCCGATCCGGGAACGGGCGCGATCCGATCAGACGCAGCGGATGATTGGCCCGTGTGTAGCGCGCCCCGCGACCTTCAACATGGGCGGCGTAGCGTGCTTCGAGATCATTGGTGATGCCTGCGTAATACGAGCCGTTGCGGCACTCGATCAGATACAGGCACCAGCATTTGTCCACCTTCGGTTTGCCGGCCACGGTCAATCCAGGCTCTTGCGGAAGCGGCGCACGGCAATCGCAAGGATGACGACGACGAAAGCCGTCAGCGCCAACAGCTCGATCCACAGTTCGCCGAAACTGGCGCCACGCAGCATGATGCCGCGGATCAGGCGCGGGAAATGGGACAACGGGAAGCTCGCGAGCTGGCGCGCGGCCACCTGCGCGGACTGGTCGGAGCCGTTGGCCATGACTTGCCAGGCGGCCTGGTTTCCGCGCTCAAGGCGAGCCTCGAAATCGCGGGGTATGACGGCAGCCGCTTCGATTTCGCTGCCGCGCAGCAGACTGTCGACTTGTTGCACAGCGGAGACGTGATGCCGGAAATCGAGAACCTGTGACGAGGCCAGTTTGGCGACCAGCTCACGCGAGCGCCAACTGTTCGATTGATCGAAAACGGAGGCAGGCAGATGGCGGATATCCAGATTGATCGCAAAGCCGAACAGCAGCAGTTGCAGGGTCGGAATGCCGACGATCATGCCGAAGGTCAGGCGGTCGCGCGAAAGCTGGCGCAGCTCCTTGCGGATGACGGCGAACTTGCGGCCGAGATTCACGCTGTGTCCTCCTTGCGGCCGCTGGCTGGCTGGAACATAGACGCGGGCGTAGACCGGTCCGGCCAGCAGGCTGACAACAACAGCGCCGGCCGCCGGCTGGTCGCCGAGTTTGAACGGCAGGGCGTCAATGCGCCATCCCGTGGCGCGACGACGTCGTAGCGGGCGCTCGAGTTCGAGCTGGTCGAGTGCGGCTTGTGCACCTGACAGCATGGCTTCGGCCAGCTCGATGTCCTCGATGGGCGTTCCGTTGAGCTGCTCGGCGAGTCGCGGGCGGCGTCGATGGTTTCGACGCGGCTGCCGTTGCGCAGTTCGGCAAGCGCGGATCGGTCGCGGCGGAGTTCCGCTCGGGCCAGCTCGATGCGTGCGTCGCTGCGGCGTGGATCGAGTGACGGAATCGGATCGCCGGAGGATTTGCATCCACCCAGCGCGGTCACCAGCATGGCAAGCACGATCGGGGGATACACTCGGGTATCTCCAATCGTGTTCGAGCGGAGCCCGTGCGTGATTCAGCATCATTCAGGCCGATGCCCAGCCCGGTTGCGTCAGTGGCGGCTGGTGGCATCAGCGCCATCAGAACACGGTGGCGCTGCGCAGTACCGGATAGAGATTGTAGCGGTCATCCCATGAGGCATGGCGTCGGGCAAAAAACGTGAGTCGCGCGAATGGATCCTTGGCGAATGCGGAATCGCTGGCCAGGCGCGCGTTGAATTCCGCAGCAAGCTTCGGATCGTCCTTGACCATCTGCCGGGCGACTTCTTCGGCGACGTAGGGTTCCATGTATTCCTTCATCTCGAATGCGCCATTGAATTCGCCCCAGGCCGCCAGCGAATCAGGTGCCTGCGGCTCAAGCAGGGCGATCACGAGTCGCGCCTTGGGCTGGTCGATCGGCACGAACAGCGAACCGGCGGTAATGTCGCGGGTTTCCGGCTTCCAGGATCCTTCGACATTCAGGGTTTGATGGCCCTCGAATGATTGCGCGCCGAAGCTCGTCTTGCTCGCGCGAAACGACTCGAGTGGCGTGTTGGGCATCGCCTGCTTGAGCACGTGGAATGCGACGGCATGCTGGCTGAGTCTGGCACCCACCCAGTCGGCATGCGCGGCGGGAACCACGTAGCCGCCGCGCGGCGCGCTGATCGCCAGATCCGGCTGCACGTCGTCGCGCAACGGAATCTTCCAGATCATTGGTTTTGACTCGTCGTAGCGGGTCATCAGGATTCCCGAGATTTCCGATGGCGTGCGCGTGTAGGCATAACCTCGGAAGTCGATCAGCTGGCTCTTTTCACTGGCTTTGTAGTTCAGTGGCACATCGCTGCCGCCGAGTTGGGTGGCGCGTCGATCGGCCTCGGCGGTGAGCCGTTGCCATTCGCCACCACGCTCGGCAGTCAGTTCGAGCAGGTCGATGATCGTGTTGCGCGTGGCGTGCACGCGGGTCGCGTAGTTCTTCCACGAATGCGTTTCGACAAGGATGCCGAAGCGGTTGCGCAGCGGCATGTAGCCATGCGAGAACCGCGGTGGCGGCACGTTGTCCACAAAGCCCGAAGCGGGATCATCGTAGTCGACAAACGAGGGATAAAACGCCAGCGGCAGCGAGCCCTGGCTGGCGAGTCTCTCGACCACGGAAGTGCGCAAGGCCAGACCGGCCCTGCGCAGCTCGACATCGCCGGAATACAAGGGCTCGACATTGACCGAGATGTCATGCTCGAACTTGGCCCCGTCGGTCACGTGCAGGTCGACCAGGGCAATCGGATCCCAGACATTCATCAACGACAGCATGGCCTTCATTTCGGGCGCATCGGCCTTCACGTAGTCGCGGTTGAGATTGAAATTCTGTGCGGTCGTGCGCCAACCCATCTCCGCCGGTCCGCGCTGGTTCGGCCGGTTCCAGGCCTTGAAGCGCTCATGGCCGTCGACGTTGAACACGGGCACGAAGATCCACACGAGCTTGTCCAGCACGCCCCGCGCGGCGCGACCATCGAGTACCTCGCGCAAGGCCAGGAAGCCGGCATCCTTGCCGTCGATTTCGCCGGCATGGATGCCTCCTTGCATCAGCACCACAGGCAGCTTGCGCGCATGCGCCTCATCGGCAGTCAGGGCGCCGCCACGCGAGACGACAAGCGCCTGCATCGGCCGCCCTTCGGGGGTCTTGCCGAACTCGATGCAGCGCACCGCAGCGGGATATTTCGCTGCAAATGCAGCGCACAGACCGATCACCTCGTCATAGTGACCGGTGCGTTTGAACGTGGACTGTTCGGCGATTGTCGCGAGCGGGTTTGCTGCGGCGACTGCGCAAGGGACGACGAGCACGCTGAACAGAAAGGCAGGGATTGGACGCATCATCAAGGGGTTGCCGTTGGAGAATCCTGTCGATGGTAGCGCAGGGCGACCCTGGGCGAGGCCTGTCTGCTGATCACGGTTTTTATGCAGGTCGAGACTTCAGCACCTTCGAATTCAAGTGAGACCGACTTAGGCTCGTTGCCACGCGGGGATGTCTTTCGTGGGAGCGACTGAAGCCTTTTCGCTTGTCGAAATGCCGGGAGGATGAATTCGTTGCCTTGCGAAACCGTGAGTCCATGACGAAAGTAGCAATCTGGAGACAGGGCAAGATCAGGGCGCCCGGTTCGTGCCATCATTTTGCCATCCGCGGTGGCGCATCGTCCCGAGCACGATCGAAATGAATCCGAGCGCCCGTTTGCCAACCAAGCCACTCGTCATCGCCCATCGCGGCGCCAGCGCACTGCGTCCCGAACACACCCTTGCCGCCTATGCCAGGGCGATCGAGGACGGTGCCGACTTCATCGAGCCGGATCTCGTGATGACCCGCGACGGTGTCCTCGTCGCACGACACGAAGTCGAATTGAGCCGCTCTACCGATGTCGCCGAGCGATTGGAATTCGCTGCGAAACGAACGCACAAGACGATTGATGGCGTCCTCGTTGACGGCTGGTTCTGCAACGATTTCACTCTGGCCGAACTGGGCCGCTTGCGCTGCCGCGAGCCACTGCCGGACCTGCGCAGTCGCGAATACGACGGCCTGTACACAATTCCCGGTTTCGATGAAATTGTCGAACTCGCCGAACGCGAATCGCACCGCAGCGAGCGCCTGGTCGGCATCATTCCGGAGATCAAGAACTCGACCTGGTTCCACTCGGTCGGCATGGATCCCGAACACGCAATCGTTGCCGCACTTGAACGTCATGACTACCTCCAGCGCGCACGCCTCGCGATCCAGTCCTTCGAGGTGTCCAACCTGCAGGCACTGCATCGAGTGATTGGCGACCGGGCCAATGTCTCTCTCGTGCAGCTGATTGGTGATCCGGATCAGCGGCCTTTCGATCGGCGGGCCCAGGTCGATTTGCGGCAAACCTATGCATCGATGCTGGGTGCGGCGGGCTTGCGCGAAATCGCGAAATACGCCGGCATCGTCGCCGCCCATGTCCGCAGCATTCTTCCCCTCGATACCGAAACCGGGCTACCCGGATCCGCAAGCCCCTGGGTTGCCGACGCGCACGCAGTCGGCCTGCATGTGCACGCCTGGACCCTGCGCCCGGAAAATCGCTTTCTGCCGCGCTCATTGCGTTGTGGTGAGGATCCGGCGCAACGCTGCGAACGCGGCTGTCTCGCCGAAATGCAGGGCTTGATCGCCGCCGGTGTTGATGGCCTGTTCACCGATGATCCAGCGCTGGGGCGACGCGCAGTTGATTCAGCGGCACAGGCTGATTGAACCCGAATCCATTGCCGCGATCACTCTGTGACTTTCCGCACGCGCCGCCTGGTCCGGATCCGGGTCTACTGATCTGCCGGTCGATGCCGCGCCGACCCTGTTGACAGGGCCGTCCGACCAAAATACGATATGCATCGTACTTTGTTAAAGCAGTTGTCCTGTCGCTGCCGTCGCAGCTTCGTCAAGCCCGCTCCCGAGTCGCATCGTTGATGAACCGCAAGTCGGGAGCTTCACATATTCTGGAGTTGAACATGTTTCGTGCAATATCGTTGGCCGCTGTGATCCTGATGTTGGTTGCCTCGCCGCTGCTTGCCAAGCAAAAGGCGCAGGAGAATGTCGTCATTGCCGACAGCGCGGACAAGTTCGCCGTGCTGGTCGAGAAGATCCGCAGCCAGATGGCAACCGGAAAGCGCTATGAGTTCCTCAGCACAAGCGACCGCAATCTCGTCAATCAGTCGCTGGACAAGATGGGCGCCATGCTTGAGGCCAGTGGTTCGGTCGAGGCCATGTCGATGGATGATCGCACCCGCCTGTTCAATGAGCAGGAGAGGGCCAATGGCATCCTCGCCAGGAATGCCGATGATCGACTGATTTGCACGCGCGAGGCTCCGACCGGCTCGCATCGCCCGGTGACCGAATGCAAGACCTATCGCGAAGTCGAGGAGGGTCGCAAGGATGTGCAGGCGCGGCTTCGAGAGATGACAAGACCCGGCGGCAAGGTGGATCCGTAGAACTGCCGGTTGTTCTTGCCGCCGCTGGGTGGCTGGGCGACAACAAAAAGCCGCAGCTCAGACTGCGGCTTTTTTTGTGCGGGTCGTACCGTCCATCGTTGATGGCTTCGATGCAGTCCGGAAAAACAGGATGGGTCGTTCTCCGGCCCGCATCGTTCGTGCGTTGCGTGGCGGAATACGCCATGGTCGAGGGCGCACGCGGCGTTGGACGATGTGGCCATGCGGCCCCGGTCTGATGTCGTCGACCATGCCGTTCGGGCGATGCCGGGATGCTGAGTTTCGGAGTATGGTCGCCCGGTTGTGGCCACACTTCGAGGAATCCGCGCATGCTCGTGTCGAACGGGAATCATCTGAAACTCTGCCTCGTCGGCGCGCTGCTGGCGTCGTCTGTCGCAGCCGATCTCTGTGCCCAGTCGGTCGATCCTGCGCAACTGAACGGCCTTGAATGGCGCCTGGTCGGGCCATTTCGCGGTGGCTGGGGAACCATGGCGGCGGGTATCGCCGAGCAGCCCGACACATTCTACTTCGGCGCGGCGGGTGGCGGCGTCTGGAAGACCACCGATGCCGGCGTGACCTGGCAATCGATGTCGAACGGACTCGATGACGCGGCGATCGGGGCGATTGCGATTTCGGAGTCGGATCCGCTGGTGATCTACGCCGGCAGCGGCCATCCCGAGCCACGCTACGACATCCAGTCCGGTAACGGGCTGTACAAATCGGTCGATGGTGGCGGGCACTGGCAATACGCGGGATTGCGCGAGACCCGCCATATCGGCGCGATTCTCGTTGACCAGAACAACCCCGATGTCGTGCTTGTCGGCGCGCTCGGCCACTGGTTCGGGCCGAACCCCGAACGCGGCGTTTTCCGCACAAGCGATGGTGGCAAGTCGTGGAAGAAAACTCTCTTCGTTGACGAGCAGACCGGCGTGGTCGATCTCGCCGTCGATCCGGCTCAGCCGAACAACGTCTATGCCGCATCGTGGACGGCGCGCAACTGGCCGTGGCTGAGCTACTTCACGCCGATTGAAGGCGAGGGCAGTGCGATCTGGCATTCGAGCGATTCGGGCCAGACCTGGAAGCGCCTGGCCGGCGAAGGCTGGCCAAGCGGCAAGCTCGGACGTATCGGAATCGGCGTGACCCATCTCGCCAATGGCGCGACACGCATCTACGCCTCGATCGATTCGATCGAGCATGCGGGCCTCTATCGCTCCAATGACGGCGGTGCACATTGGCAGCGCGTCAACGATGCCAGCGCGGTGGCGAGCTGGTACGAGAGTCGCCTGACCGTCGCGCCGGATGATCCCGACACGCTGTACACGGTCGGTCAATCGATTCACAAATCCGTCGACGCCGGCCAGACTTTCACCATCATCAAGGGTGCCCCGGGCGGCGACGACTACCACCACATCTGGATCAACCCGAAGCATCCCGAGCGCATGGTCACGGCGGGGGATCAGGGCACGGTGGTCAGCGTCAATGGCGGCAAGACCTGGAGCGACTGGTACAACCAGCCGACCGGCCAGTTCTACCACCTCGCCACCGACAATCGATTCCCGTACTGGATTTATTCCGGACAGCAGGATTCCGGCTCGGTTGGCATCGCCAGCCGCAGCGACTACGGTGCAATCAGCTTCCGCGACTGGCATCCGGTTGGCGGTGACGAGCGTGATTTTGATATTCCCGATCCACAGGACGCGAACATCGTCTATGGCTCGGGACTCGGCGGGCGCATCTCGCGCTGGGACTCGCGCACCGGCGAAGTGCAGAATGTATCGCCATGGCCGGTATCGAGCTATGGCGCGCGTGGCAGTGACGTCAAGTATCGCTACACCTGGTTCACCCCAATCGCTTTTTCCGCGCAGGCACCCTACGCATTGTATTCCGGCGCACAGGTGCTGTTCCGCTCGCTCGATCGCGGACAGAGCTGGCAAGTCATCAGCCCCGACCTGACCGGCGCGAAAAGCGGATCAAAAGGCTGCGCTGGCGAGGTGCCGATCCGTCATGCGACCGCCTGCGGATTTGCTGTCATCTACGCAATCGCGCCTTCGCCGCATGACAACGACGAGATCTGGATCGGCACCGATAACGGACGCGTGCAACTGACCCGCAACGCCGGCAAGGATTGGCAGGAGGTCTCACCGAAGGGTTTGCCGGACTGGGCCAAGATCAGCTCCCTCGACGTATCAGCGCTCGATCCAGGTACCGCGTATGCGGCGATCGACAATCATCGCCAGGATGACTTTCGTCCGTGGGTCATGCGCACGCATGACTACGGCAAGACCTGGAAATCCGTCAGCAAGGGTCTGCCCGAAGGGCGCTATGTCAGCGTCGTGCGTGCCGATCCGCAACGTCGCGGATTGCTCTACGCCGGCACCGACAGCGGCGTCTTCGTTTCATTCGACGATGGCGATCATTGGCAGAGTCTGCAGCGCAACCTGCCAGTTGCGTTGGTGCGTGATCTTCTCGTTCATGACAACGACCTGATCGCAGCGACCCAGGGACGCGCGATCTGGATACTCGATGATCTGAGCCGGATGCGCCAACTCGATCCGGCCAAGCCGATCAGTGATGCGCACCTGTTCGCGCCGGCAGCGGCCTTTCGGGTTCGTCGCGATCAGAACAAGGACACGCCGCCACCAGCAGAGACCGCACTCGGGACGAATCCACCGGTTGGTGCGGTGATCGATTACTCGCTGGCAGAAAATGCTCGTGAAGTGAGCATCGAAATCCGTGCCGCGGATGGCGCGCTGCTGCGCCGCTTCGTCAGCAACGACCGTTCGCCGCAAGCGCATGCCAGACCTTACTTTTCCGGTGTCTGGCTGCAGCCCGCGTTGTTTCCGGGAACGGCGGCAGGCGCGCATCGCTTTGTCTGGAATCTGCGCCTGGCGCGACCGAAAGCAGTCAAGTACGACTACTCGATTGCCGCCGTCCTCGGTGAGTCGACACCGCTGGTGCCGGAGGGCGCGCTCGCCTTGCCCGGGGACTATCGGGTCGTGCTCAATGTCGATGGTCGCGAAATGACTCAGGTGTTGACGATCAAGCCCGATCCGCGCGTTGCGACATCCGTTGCCGATTTGGCCACGACCCTGGCTTTCTCGAAGATGGTCGATGTCGAGCTCGAACGCAGCTGGTTCGCACACGGCGAAGTCGAAGCTGTCCATGCACAACTCCAATTGATGCTCAAAGGCAAGCAAGGGGTGCTGGCTGACCCGCTCAAGATCGCCGCCACTGCCTTTGCCGCAAGGCTTGAGCCCTTGCGCACCGACAAGGGGCACGACGCTCCGGCATTGGCCACGATCAGCGACGTGCTGGCTTCGCTGGCAACCGATATCGAAGGTGCGGATCGGCTGCCAACCGGTGCCCAGGAAAATCTGCTCGCCGACTACCGCGCGCGGCTCGATCGCTCACTGGCGTCCTGGCAGCAATTGCGCAATGCTGATCTTGCCGTACTCAATGAGCAGATTGTGGCAGCGGGTTCGACGCGTATCGAGGTTCCGACAGTTGCGCAGATCCAGCTCGGTGGAGAAGCCGAATCGAAGGATCTGCCCTAGCAGCCTGTCGGACTTTACTCGGCCGGGCTGCGAATCCGTCTGTGCGGTTCATATTTCCGCCGCTTTTTGACCCATAGCACCACTATGGGCCTGCAAATCGTCGTAGTCTGCTTTCGCACAGCCGAATTCTCGCCTCAACCGGCAAAGTCCGACAGGCTGCTAGTCCGGGCTGGCAGCCCTGCCGTGTCAGACCCGAAAGGGTGTGCGGAGAGGTGTCAAATGCACTCCTGCATGCCAACATGCGCTGCGTCATCAAGGCGACATGAAATCGATTTCGAGCAGCAGACGTCCGGCGTCGACATGCGACCGGCAGCGCACAACCCAGCGACAAGCAACAAGAGGCTTGAACCATGACAATCCTGATACTCGGCCTGCTGATTTTCCTCGGCACCCATTCGCTGCGAGTTTTTGCCAATGGCTCTCGCGAACGCATGGTTGCCAAGTTGGGACTGAATGGCTGGAAGGCGCTGTACGCCGTGATTTCAATCATCGGTTTCGTGTTGATCATCTGGGGATTCGGCCTGGCCCGGCAGCAGCCCGTTTCGTTGTACGTGCCGCCGATGGCGCTGCGCCATGCGAATTCGCTCTTTACCTTGCTCGCTTTCATCCTGGTCGTTGCCGCCTATGTGCCGCGCAATCATCTCAAGGCCAGGATCGGGCATCCCATGCTGGTCGGCACCAAGCTCTGGGCTTTCGGCCATCTGCTCGCCACCGGCTTCCTCCACGATGTGATCCTGTTTGGATCATTCCTGATCTGGGCGATCGTGCTGTTCGCGGTTTCGCGCCGGCGTGATCGCCAAGCCGGGGTCACCTATCCGCGCGGCACCATGATCGGCGATGGACTGAGCATCGCCATCGGCGTCGCCGCCTGGGCCGGATTCGCGTTCTGGGCGCACCTGCACTGGATTGGTGTCAGCCCGCTTGGCTGATCCCGTGGACGAGTTCGGCCCAGAGCACAACGATTGGGCAAGGTTCGACAGGCAGCCAGTCCGGACTATGCATGCAATACACGCGCCTGCGATTGCCCCTTGGATCCACAAGAATATTCGCTCGTTCGCCTATAGGTCCTGCTATGCGCGTCCTCCAATCGGCGCTGTCCTTGGCGAAAGCGCAATCCCGCCTCCCGTTGTTATTGCCGCCCAGGCACTTGGGCGCTGAGTCCAGGCATCTGTGTTGTCGACAATCGCGCGGAATGCGGCAGGTCTTGCGAAGCACGCACTCTACATAGTCATCTGTTGCTTGCTGAGCCGGACGGAAAATGCCAATCCAGATCATCTGCCTCTATTGTGTTGTGCAATTTTCATTAAAATCTTGACCGGGGGGGGTGAAAAGATACGCTCGAAACTGCGGGGCAGGTATCTATTTCACTGGAGGAAAGCAGGATGAATAAATTCAAGCGTGTGACATTGTTTGCAGTCATGCTTGTCGCTTGCGCGGGCGCGGCATTCTCGACTGTGTCAGCTTCAGCGAGAGAGCTGAATAATTGCGAATTGATTCAAGCATGCGCGGGTGGAGATTGTCATATGTGGATCGTTTGTGATGAAGGTGCGTGGCAGGTCAGCTAGATGATATTTGGATCGCCTGAATCGTTCGCCCCGGGGTTGCAATCCGGGGCGAGCTTTGAGCCTGTGAAGGGTGACTCTGAGAGGTTGGTCTGCGGAAGCAATGTCGCATCGCGGTTTACTTCCGCAAGGTCAGCAAATAATCTCATCGCCGCGAACGGAAAGTGTCAAGAGATTTTCTGACTAAACCGGCCAGGAAATCATGCAATAGCTCCTCGAATAGTCGTCGTTTGATGCGACGACTGACTGGGCACTCAGGCAGAAAGGAAACCAGGCATGGCGTTGAACAAGGCTCTGCTGATATTGGGTTTGTGCATTGTCGTGACAGGGCAAGTCAGGGGTGCGCTCGCACAGTTTGATGGCCCGGCGGATCCGCGTGCGTCGCAGATGTTTTCGCAGGAGCGCAGCGCCAACGTCGGCGATACTCTGCCGACGGGGATTGAGGTGCTGAATCGCAAAGGCAAGACCGTCGACTTGCGCGAAGTGCTGCGAGGGCCGGTCATTCTTTTCAAGATCAGTTCAAGTTGCGAGCCTTGTGATTTGATACTTGCGATGCTGCGTCAGTCTGAAGGGAGTGATCCTGATACGCCCAAGGCCACCTTGGCCGTGCTCAGGGTCGGCGACAAGTCGTACGCCAGCATGGAGCTTCCGCAAGAAATCCTCGAATTCCGCACTGCATCTGCGCTTGAGGATGGGTTTCTTGGAGGCCGCATCACGCCAACGACATTCTATTTCGACATTGATTTGAAGCTGGTCAAGCGTTTCCCCGGGCAGCCAATGGATGCGAAGAACTTGCTCCGGTTTCCGGCGCGGCCGTGATGGTGACGTCACGCTGGCGTCCAAAGTTATCCAAACGCTGAAAATGTGCATTGGCTTCCTGCGCCATGCCCGGATTGCCGGGTTGCTAGCTCTAGGCGCCCATGGTGATAGACCCGGGCGCATCGCCTATCTGGTGCTGACGATTGCAACGACCCTGATCGCCTGGCTGGCGCTGTCTGCTATGGCGTCGCCATTCATCGCGGTCGATGAGTCGGCGGCGGTAGATAGCGGCATCACCGTTCGCAATGCGCGCTCATCCCAGCAAATGTTGCCTTTGCGCTATGCAGCACGCATCAGCGCGATTGCGGGCGTTGGTGAGATCACCTATGGCGATCTCAGCCTGGTTTCTTGCGCAGGAGGTGCCACGGTCACGGTCAATGCTTTCGGCGGCAGTGGCGTGATTCGGTTCCTCCAAGCGCGCGGGTTCGCCAGCGACGCCGTGAATCGTTGGCAAAACGATCGACTTGGATTGCTGGTTGGCAAGCAGACCGCTGCAGACTGTGGGTGGCAGGAGGGTGTTGGCATTACTCCGCTCGATCTGCTCGGCAGTCAGCCACTTCAGCTGCACGTCAGCGGCATTGCAGCGGAAGGAGCATCATGGGATAGCGGTGCGGTGGCGCACTATGATTTCATCAATCACGGCAAGTCACTGGCTGGCCCGGAGCAGGTGCTGTCAATCGATGTTACGGCCAAGAATCCACATGATCAGGAAGCTCTGGCTGCGCGTATCGAAGCCGAGTTTGTTCACGCCGATCCGCCGCTGACCGCGTATCCCGACAGCGTGGCCGAGAATGTCCGCTCGAGGATGGGCAAGGTGCAGTATCTACTTGCCCTGGTGATGGGTGCGGTTTTCTGTTGCTGTGGATTGGTTTTGGCGAGCGTGTTCGCGCACGTCGCCGCAGAGCGGCGAGCCCAACTTGCGGTGTTGCGCGTTCTTGGCTTTTCGCGACGAATCTTGCTGTCGGGCTTTGTTCTTGAGTGCGTCGGGATTGCCATCCTGGGGGCCGCAGTGGGCCTCGCCTTGAGCTGGCCTGTGCTGCGCTTTCTGCCGCACTGGCTGCATGGCCTGTTCGGTACGTTGGCACCTGCGCCATGGGCGTGGGGGTTGATTCCGGTCTGGCTGAGCTTGCTACTGCTGACGGCATTGGCAATGCCCGCGTCAATTGTCCTGCGCGTTCAGCCCACCGATTGCCAGGGAGAATGAATTGATCGAGTGGCTGCGGCAAACAATAGGTGTCTTGCGTGTCGGCATGCGATCCAGTCTGGCGCGTCCACGGCATCTATTCCTGATTGTCGCCGGGCTGCTGATCGCTTCGATGACCCTGCTCAGCGTGTTGACCATTCCCGCTGGCTTGGAACGCATAGCGGCACAATCGGGTCGAGATGACGTGGTGGTGGTGTTGGCCAGCAGTCGCGGCGACGAAACCGATGGAAACATCACACCGGAACTGGTTGCGCGCATCGGAACATTGCCCGGTTTGGCACGGCGTGCCGATGGTTCGCCGATGATCGCGCCACAGTTCGTGGTGCACGCCAAATTGCCGCGGCATCACGGCGAGCAAACGACTGCTATCGTCCGCGGCGTCACTCCAGCCATCTGGGATGTGGTCGGTGATCGCCTGCACATGAGCGCTGGCAGCCACTTCGACTCCGGCATCAATGCACTGGTGAGCGGCGAAATCGCAGCCCGCCAATACGTCTATGCGGGTTTCGGAGCGGAAATCAGTCTGCGGCGTTCCAACTGGCACGTAAGCGGAGAGTTCAGCGCCGAAGGAGGTCTGTGGGAATCGGAACTGTGGGGAGACATTGGTGCCTTGCAAGCGGCGTACAACGCGCAGGGACGCTTCACGACGATATGGGTGCGTCTGAGCTCGGCAAAGACCTACCCGGTATTCGCCGAGGCCATGCAGGCGGATCCAGCCTTGCGTGGCTTTCCGCACATGATGCAGCAGGATTTCTACGCGCAACATGTGGCGTTTCTGGCCACATTCGTGCGCGTGGCAGCCGGTATCATCGCCATCGTTCTCGGCCTGATGGCGATCCTGGCCAGCAACAACGCGGTCGGTCTTGCCTTGCGTGCGCGGAGGCGCGAGCTGGCGGTATTGCGAGCTACCGGCTTCGGCAACATTGCGTTGTTCTCGGCCCTGCTCATCGAAACCCTGCTGGTTGCCACGATGTGTGCGGGCATCGCTGTCGCAACTGGCCTGGCCGTGCTCGATGCCCGTGGTATCGATTCCAGCACAGCCAATACGGCCATGCATTTTACCGCTGCCGTAACCCCCGGAGTGATGCTGTCGACACTGACCTACGCCCTGTTGCTCGGATTACTGAGCGCCCTGTTCCCCGCATGGCGCACTCTGCACGCGCCGCTGGTGTCGGCGCTGGCGCGTGAGTGAGCGCAGGCTGACGAAGTACTAATGCATCGTCATCGGCGTCGCCGCCTGGGCCGGATTCGCGTTCTGGGCGCACCTGCACTGGATTGGTGTCAGCCCGCTTGGCTGATCCCGTGGACTGGCTCGCCACAAGCCATGGTGCATGCCCGCTCGAATTCATCCAATCCAGGCGAGCAGACTGGCGCCTGCGCCGCCGCGTTGTGCCCGTGATCGGTCATGTCGGTGTCGTTCCCATCACGACAGCGACCACGCAGCGGAATGGGCGTGGCCTGTTTCCGGTTCGCCCGGCTGTCTATTCGCCGTTCGCGCCGAAACCGTCGTAGAAGATCGAGAATTCGGTGCCGAGCAGCAGGTTTGTATTGATTGCATTCGTCGATGCGATGAGGCGCTCGAACTCGGCGGGCGGCAGCACGCGCACGAGCACGCTGCCGTTGTGTGTGCGGCCGAGGAAATCGACCACGCTCAGGCTGACGGTGAAGTTTCCCGCAGTGGGGAAAAGATGGACAAAATCCACCGAGGTTGCCGCCACGCCGCCATTGATCCGCCAGGTCACGCTGTTGGCGACAAATGGCATGTAGGCGCCTTCCGCCCTCCAGCCGAACATCAGGCTGGCCGATTGGCCGGCTGGCAACGTCGTGCGGCCGACAATCTGGGCAGGCAGGCCTTGCTCCGGATAGAGTATGCGGATTGACAGCTTGTCCCAGCTGGACAGGCCGGTGTAGGCGTAGTTGCCGAGCGCGCCACAACCCGGGTAGTAGTAGCTCATCACCGAATTGATGTCGTAGCCGGTCAGATACCCATTCGAAATATCGCGTGGTTCGGCGCCGTAGCAGGTTGCATCGGCACGCCGGTGTTCGTGATAGAGGCCCAGGGCATGACCGACTTCGTGCAGGGTGTGATTGCGGTACGGAGTCGCGTTCCACGGATCGTCGCCGAGCTTTAGGTTGTACAGGCAGGCACGATTGGGTGTCAGGTCGTTCGGGGCGTTCGACCAGCTGCCCCAATCATTGTTGCCCCCGTTGTAGCTGCCGGCACCACCAAACATCGGGCAGCCATTGCCCGGCACCATGCCGATCGCGCTCACATTGATGTCAGGGATGATCATGCGGATATCACCGTTGAAGAAGTCGTTGCCGTTCGGCAACGGCACCGACGCTGGACAGGTGCCGAGGTAGTTAAAACGGACGTTCGCGGCGAGTTCGAAATCATGCATGTAGTCCAGGATCTGAGTGACACGATCCGGTCGCGCACTCAAGGCATTGCCGACGAAACATACGGATACCTGCGTACTACGCACGCCGGCATTCCAGTACAGCCCGGCATGCGCGGGCGAGCCAGCCAACAGAACAATCAGCAACAACGCCGACAGAGAAATTCTCATCGTCTTCACCTGATAGGTGCTGAGCAGCTTGTGCCGGAGCCTGGTGTTGACCAGGCTGGGCGGAAGCTGCCGCAAGCAAGTCAAATTCGCGGTACACCTCGCTCGCCATCGGCGAGGTGAGCGCGGGAGCACAGCTGGGCCGTTTACAACAGCTCGACAGACTGGATCAGTCGACAGTCACTGGCGGCGCAACCAATCGAGGCGCCACTGGTATCCGCCGGATCGTAGTAGATGCGAAGATCGTGAGAGGCGGCGACCGCCGTGCTCAATATGGCCAGGATGCGCGCGGCGCGGTTGTTGTTTGACGTAGGTGCCGCAAAATAGACAATTCCAGAAACGGCAACGCTGCAACGGACATGGATTCGGGTGTCGAAGACGCCGGCATTCACCGGTGTGCAGGTTGATGTGGCGAACGGTTCTGTTGGTGACGATGTGACCTGCGCGTGCGCACCGGACGCCGTGCCTATCGCCATTGACGCTACGATCGCAGTCGCAAGGATGAGGGACGTTCTTGTGTTCTTGATGCTTGTCATGGCAGGTCTCGCTGTGGTGTTGGAGTGGGCGGATTGCAGCTCTTGCACTTCCGACCAACGCAGAACCGTGCGAGCAGGGGACATGCAGGTGAAAACGTGAATCTGCCGACGGGCCATGCCCACGGTAGACTGCGGCCGATGATGCGGCGGGGATCACAGCGCAGCGCACGCATCGTGGCGATACTGTCGCTTCCGAAACAGTGGAGTTTGCCAATGCGCAAGTTCGCCCTGATCCTGCTGCTTGTGACCTCGCCCTTGCTGGCGGCGACCTATCAGGTCGGGCCGACGCGAAACCATGCCAATCTCAATGCGCTGTTTGCGGCAGTCAATCTTGATGCGGGCGACATCGTTGAGGTTGACGGAGCGGTGACCTATGCCGGCGGCGTCATCGTGCCGCAGGCCGACGGAGGCGCCGCCGGCAACCCGGTTGTCATCCGTGGCATGCCTGTCGGCGGGCAACGGCCGCGCATCGTCGGTGCTGGCAATACCGTGGAGTTCCGTCAGTCCGATCATCTTGTCTTCGAAGGATTTGACATCAGTGGTGGTACGTCACGCTGCATCCTGCAGGGTGCGCACGATGTGACCGTGCGCGGCAGCGTCATCCACGACTGTCCCGGGCACGGCATTCTTGGCACCGATCAACTATCGGGCTCGTTCACGCTCGAATACTCCGAGGTGTACAACGCCGGGAACGGAACCAACCAGCATCCGCTGTACATGCAGAGTGATGAGATTGCGCACCCTGGCTCGGTGTTCCGCATGCAGTATTGCTACATCCACCATGGCAATGGCGGCAATCTGCTCAAGAGCCGACATGAGCGCAGCGAGATCTACTACAACTGGTTCGAGGCTGCGGTCTATCACGAACTCGAGTTGATCGGACCCGACGAGAATACCCAGCAATCTGGCTGGACGCGTGACCTGATTCGCGAGGATGCCGATGTGGTCGGCAACGTCATCATTCACACCAATCCCTCGTTCGGCTCGGTGATCCGGGTTGGTGGCGATGGCACCGGCCAGAGCAAGGGCCGCACGCGTTTCGTCAACAACACCTTCATTCTGGCCTCGGCAACCGATTCAACCGTGTTCCGGATTTTCGATGGTATCCAGTCCGTGGAGATGCACAACAACGTCATCGACGTCAGTGCAGGCGGAACCGCGCGGATCGAACGCACCGTGGAAGCGGTGTGGACCAATGGTCGACAGATCCACGGCAGCAACAACTGGATCGAAGCCGGGTCTACTTTTGTACCTTCGCCGAGCGAATGGACGTCGACCCTGAGTGGCAGCAATCCAGGCTTCACCAACGCTGCCATGTTCGATCTGACGCCGCTGCCGGGAAGTCCGCTGCACAATGCCGGAGACAATGCCCCGACCAGCGCCGGCGGATTTCCGTTTCCCGCGCCGTCGTTTCCGCCGATCCAGCAACCGCGGCGCGAATTGACCGCGCCTGGCTCGGCGAGCACGCGCTTCATCGATGGTCAGATCGATATCGGGGCATTCGAGGCGATCGGCGATCTTATATTCGCCGATGGATTCGACCAGTCCGGCATCTCGATGTCGCTGTCGGCAGATCTGTGGCACAACAGGTTGGGGCGGTGACCCAGTAGTCGCGTTGCTGACCGGGATGGCCGAGGACGGCGACCGGATTGCGCTGATACGCATAAGTACGGGAGGCTTCGTATTGACTTGATTCCGGATCAGGTTCAGTTTGACCGGCAACTGATCGATGCATTCTGGTGACGGAGGGGATGTCATGCATGATGCGGGCCTGATGGTGATCCGTGTTCTTTCCAGTGCGCTTGCACTGTCGCTTGGTGCCTGCGGCGGTGGCAGCTCGAATTCGAGCGCTCCGCCCGCGACCACGCCGCCGCCACAGCCCACACTCGATCCCGAGTACCGGGCGTCTGCGGCCTCGCCGTTCGCCGCCGGATGCGAAGGCGTCAACCTGTCCGGCTCGGTGGCGGCAAACAGCGAAGTCGAGCCGCATTTGGCGATTGATCCAACCAATCCGCAGCGCCTGTTCGGAGCATGGCAACAGGATCGATGGACCAGTGGCGGCGCGCGCGCGCTTGGGGTTGGCGTTTCCAGCGATGGGGGCCACAGCTGGAGCCGCAGTTTCCCGACCTTCTCGCGCTGCGCGGGTGGCAATACTGGCAATGGCGGTGACTACGAACGCAGCAGCGATCCATGGGTTGCCATTTCGCCCAATGGAACCGCCTTTGTCATCGCGATCGCATTCAACGGGGCGTCGCTGACGCCCGGCTCGGACAGTGCCGTGCTGGTCAGTCGCTCGACCGATGCGGGTGTGAGCTGGGAAGCACCGACCACGCTTGTACTCGAAGGTGATGTCGTCTTCCACGACAAGCAAACCATTACCGCGGATCCGGTCGATTCGCGGTTCGTCTACGCGGTGTGGGATCGCATCTCAATCGACAACGACGGCCCCACATGGTTTGCGCGCAGTATCGATGGCGGCGCGAGCTGGCAGCCGGCACGGCCGATCTACGATCCCGGAATCAATAGCCAGACGATCGGCAACATCATCGTCGTACTGCCAAACGGGACACTGGTAAATTTCTACACACATATCGACTCCGCCGCCAATGGCACAAACCTGGCTTATCTGGATCTGATTCGCTCCACCGACAACGGCGTGACCTGGTCGTCACCGATCCGGATCAACAGTCAGCTCACGGTCGGTACGGTTGATCCGGAAACCGGCGCGCGCGTCCGCGACGGCACCCTGGTGCCGAGTGTGGCGGTGGCTCCGGATGGCAATCTCTATGCGGCATGGCAGGATTCGCGCTTCAGCGCCGGCAATCATGATGCGATCGCGGCGGCACATTCAGCCGATGGCGGCTTGACCTGGTCGACGCCGGTTCGGGTCAATGGCAATCCGGGTGTCGCCGCATTCCTGCCGGCCATGAACGTACGCGCCGACGGCATGATCGGCATCAGTTATTTCGATCTGCGTCCCAACACCAGCGACGCCAATACGCTGTACACCAGCATCTGGCTGGCGCGTTCCACCGATGCGGTGAACTGGCAGGAGAGCCAGGTATCCGGCCCCTTCAATCTGTCCATGGCACCGCAGGCGAGCTGGGGCAATGGCCTGGCCTATTTTCTCGGCGACTATCAGGGCCTGGCGAGTGCCAGATCAACTTTCGTGCCTTTCTACTCGCGTACAACCGGTGAAGGTGCAGGCAACCGTACCGACATCTTCGCCGCGCCCGCCGTTTCGGTCACGACCAGCTTCGCGAGCATGGCTTCCGAGTTGCGCGCCAATGGTTCGATGCAGGCAATCGAGCCGCCGCCACTCGAGATCACGCCGGAATTCCGTCGCCGCGTATCCGAAAACATCGAGGCAAAGATGGCAATCCGGGCCCCCGGTCGACTGCGCCCCGAACCTGGGTACGACGGATGATGCAAGGAGCGTTGCGAGCGCTTGTCTGATTGGAAAACCCGCTTTCCCGGGTTCGGACAAGGGTGTGGTTGGTCGGTGTTCGGCTAAACTCCCGCAATGAGTACTCGCCAGATGTCACCCCCGGTCAATCCCTGGCTGCTGTCGGTCGCGCCGATGATGGACTGGACCGATCGGCATTGCCGGTATTTCCATCGATTGCTGTCGCCGAATGCGCGGCTTTACTCGGAGATGGTGACTTCGCCTGCACTGATCCATGGTGATCGTGAGCGGTTGCTTGGATTTGATGCCAGTGAGCATCCGCTTGCCTTGCAACTGGGTGGCTCGGATCCGGCCGAGTTGGCCGAGGCCGCGCGGATCGGTGCGCAATTCGGCTATGACGAGATCAATCTCAATGTCGGCTGCCCGTCCGATCGCGTGCAGTCGGGGCGCTTTGGCGCCTGCCTGATGCGCGAGCCCGAACTGGTTGCCGACTGTTTCGCCGCGATGCGTGATGCCGTGTCGATTCCGGTCACGCTCAAGTGCCGGCTCGGCGTCGATGCCCAGGACGAATACGCCGACCTCCAGCATTTCATTGAAACCGTCAATGCCAAAGGATGCGCGGTGTTTGTCGTGCATGCGCGCAAGGCCTGGCTCAAGGGTCTTTCGCCGAAGGAAAACCGCGATGTGCCGCCGCTCAACTACGAGCGCGTGTATCAGTTGAAGCGGGATTTTCCGACACTACAGATCATCATCAACGGCGGTATCGGCCTTGTTGCCGATGCGCAGAACCATCTGCAGCATGTCGATGGCGTCATGCTCGGGCGTGTTGCCTATCACGAGCCCTACCGCCTGGCAGAACTCGAACAAGCCCTGTACGCAACGCCCTTGCCCGCGCGCGAGGAGCTGGTCGGGAAAATGCGCCCCTATATCGAGGCGCACCTCGCCTCGGGCGGCAAACTTCAGCACATCACTCGGCACATGCTGGGTCTGTTCCAGGGCCTGCCGGGCGCCCGAGCCTGGCGGCGATACCTCAGCGAGAATGCGCACCATGCGGATGCCGATTTCCTGGTCGTAGCCGAGGCTCTGTCGCAATGCTTGAATCAGGTTCGCGCCCAGGCCGCCTGATCAGGTTCGGCATGAGCCGAATTTCCGGCTTTGTGCGCATTGCCCTTGCGCGAGCGGCGAAGCTGTCATTGCGGCAGTGCAGCAAAAGGCGTTTGTTGAGCAATACCAGACCGTTAAGCTCGTGTTATCTTTGCCGCCGTGGATCCATCGACGGATCGTATTCGTTCAACCGGGGAGTGCAGGAATGAACAAGTTACTCGCAACTGCTGTGGCGATCGGGCTGGCCGGAATGGCCGGCAACGCATTCGCAATCACCGACAACGAGGCCAACGCCAGCCTTCCTTTCAGCTTTTCCAATCCGGGCGCACGCGCGCTTGGCATGGGCGGCGCATTCCTCGGTCTTGCCGATGACGCATCGGCGGCTTATGCCAATCCTGCCGGTCTGACCCAGCTGGTCAGTCCCGAAGTGTCGGCGGAGGTTCGTTCGGTCAGCACCAACACACGCTGGCTCAACGGTGGCACGGCCCAGTACAACGGTTTCAATTCGTCCGGTCTCAATTATTCCTCGCAGGATGACCGCACCAACTCTTTGCGTTCATTCTCGTTTGTCTATCCGGGCGAACGGCTGTCATTCGCGGTCTACCGCTACGAAGTGATCAACTACGATTCGGCATTCCGGAGCGCCGGCGCAGTGACAACCACCGGTGACGGCAGCGGTTACACCGGCAATGTCTTTGCATACAACGTCAACACGAGTTTTGGCGTCGATGCCTATGGCGCGGCAATGGGTTTCAAGGCCAATGATCGCCTCTCGTTCGGGCTTGGCATCAACTATTACCTGCTCGATATCCGCACCACCACCGATCGCTTCTCACCCGGAGATGGTTCGCAGCTGAGCCGTGAAGCGAATCTCAACGGCGATGGCAAGGTCGGTTTCACGCTTGGTGCGCGCATGGTGTTCACGGATTGGCTGAGCGGTGGCCTGTCCTATCGGCATGCGCCAAAGCTGGGCTACGACGCCGTCCTCTCATCGCCGAGTTTCCCGGGCGATACGGTCAACCTCACTCCCAGCTTGAACGTGCCGGATGTGTTCGGCGTCGGCTTGAGTGTGCGTCCGAGCGATGCCTGGGTGATCAATCTCGACGTCAGCCGAGTCTATTATTCGCAGGTGACTGACAAGATGGTTTCCCTGTTCAATTCCGACCAGGCCAGCGGCCTCGATCCACTCAAGCTCGATGATGGCACCGAGGTGCGTCTCGGCGCCGAATACACGTTTGCAACGACGCATCCGTTCAGCCTGCGCGCTGGTGTCTGGCGAGATCCGGCGCACGAGCTGGTCTATCGCGGCAATCCGCCGAATTTCGATCCGGCGACTCAGGATCCCGAGGCCAATGCGGTAACCTTCTCGTCTGGTCGCAAGGGCAGCCAGACCCACTATGCCATCGGTGCGGGCATGGCCTTCAGCAAGTTCCAGATCGATCTGGGTGCGGATTTCTCGGACACTTCCGATACCGTGTCAGCCTCGGGCGTATTCCGCTTCTGATCGAAGACGCGTCGATGGTTTCTGTCATCCCGGTTGCCAGCTGGCACCGGGATGAAGATTGCCACACATTCATTTGGCGACCCGCCATTCCTCAGCGCGAGTTGTAATAGCGGATGAATCTGGGCGAGAAATAGTCGGCATCCGGCTTCGCCGAGGCGTCCGTATCGCGCGCCTGTTCGACTGCCTTGCGTGCGATGCCTTCGGCATCGGACATTTGCCCCAACTGACCCAAATTGAATGCGGCGGCGGCACGCAAGGTCAGCATGTGCCAGCGCAGGCGCGGCGTGGGTGGTACCTGGTTGCTGAGCTTGAGCACGTCCGCGTAGCGGCCACTCAGATACGCATCCAGCAAGGGCCGCAGGATCTGCGCGGAAACCGATGAGGGTTCGCGTGTTTCCGTTGCTGGCGGTCGAGCCGGCGGGGGCGCCTGCACGACTGGTCGGGACGGTGGCGGCGCTTCGGGACGTGCTGGCGGTTCACCGCGAGGCGTCTGGGTTGGCGGCGTGCCTGGCGTTTCGGATTTTTGCGTCTGCCCCTGGCGCACGAGCCGGCTGCTGCATTCGACACGGCCCTGATTCTCCTCGTCGGCCAGCGCCGGGACGCCGTTGACAACAGCGACATTGTCACCTTGCGACCAAAGTGCCAGTGCCTTGTTGCAATCGCCGAGGCGCAAAGCGGCCAGACCGGCATAGTGTTGCGGAGCGTAGGCTTCGTAGCGCTGGCCATACAAGCGAACGCGCTCGGCCGGTTTCGGATTTCCGGCGAGTGCGCTCTGCATGTAGCGATCGACATCATCCCAACGACCGTCCTTCGCAGCCTCCAGGCCGCGGGCGTAATCCTGCTTCCAGTCGGCCAGTGCCGGTGTCGCCAGCAAGGCGAACAGGATCAGCAGGGAACGCAACTCAGAGCCCCGCATGCTTGAGGTACTCCTCGGCGCTCAGGGTCGGGAAGCTGCCACTGGTCTGGCTGCTCTTGCCGGCGCTGACCCGTGCAAACGCCGAGACGGTCTTGCCGGATTGCGGATGGCGCAGGGTCACGTAATAGCTGCCCGCAGGCAGGGTCAGGGTCAGCGGTGTCGTGCGCTCCTCGGGCAGATTGATTGGCTTGCGCGCGGCATCGAGGACACGATCGACGATGCCCCAGGGCAGGGCGTTGATCACCAGTTCGCCATTCTGCGCGGCGAGGCTGGCCTTCTGCTGTTCCTCAAGCGCGGCGAGCCGGCTTCTTGCCGACGATTCGATTGCGCCGAGTACCTTGCTGCTGCCCAGCGCACCGCTCGCCATCTCGATCGCGGCCAGGCTCGCCCGGCCGGCATCCAGGCTCGAGGCATTGCGCATGTCGTCGGCGAACAGATCCGCCAGTTGCTGTTGGTAGCGGGCAGCCTGCGCGGAGTCTGCCTCACGCAGCGTCTGGATGGCGTCGATGGCGGCCTTGGCATTGTTGCCGACCAGCGGGCGTTGCTGGAGCAGGTCGGCCAGGCGGCGTTCGGTCGCCAATCGCTCGGCGCTGGCCCTTTCGGCGGACTCGCGTTTGCGCACCTCGGCAATCTGCTCGGCGATCCGGGCATCGTTGGGGTAAGCCTTGGCCGCGGCTGCGGCCAGGGGGACGGCGACGCCGAGATCGTTGCGTTCGCTGGCGCCGCGCAGGGCGTCGGCAACCACCCGCGGCAGTGCTTCGCGCAACTTCAGGGCATCGGGGTTTTCCGGATCAGTCTGCAGCAATGATTCGAGCACATCGCGCGCATTGTCCTTCGCCGGAGGCAGCAAGCGTCCGGAGGCAATCGCCGAGCGGGCCAGGTTCAGTTGCGATGCGATTGCCGCGAGCCGCGAGCCGAGTGCCTGCTGTGCACTGTCACGGATGCTGGTTGCCGCGCTCGACTCGGGATCGACGCGCAAGGCGAGTTCGGATCGATCCAGCGCCATGCCGGTATCGCCCTGCGACTGCGCGGATTTGGCGTCCACGACCAGGCGCGCAGCCAGCTTCTGCTTGAACGCAGCGACCTTGCCGCTGCCGGCGTCGATCTGGCGTGCCTGTTCGAACCATTCAAACGCGTTGTCGCCGGCCGGTTCGCTGACATGATCGGCCGTCAGGGCCATGCCTGCCTTGTCGATCAGGTCGTCGATGCGTCGATTGTCGGCTGCGATCTGTTGCGCCCTGATGACCTCCTGACTGAGCGCGGCAAAGGCCGGATCCGAGCCGAATTCGGCGCGCAGTTCACCAAGCGCCCGCTCGGTGGCGATGAAATCCTCGCTTGCAAGCAGACTGCGGATGCGTGCGAATTCTGCATCGGTGATGGCCTTGAGGCGCACCAGCACCTGTTTGTTCAGCGGATCCAGGCTGAGTGCCGTGCGCAGCAGCGCATAGGCGCCATCCGGGCCGGTGCGCTGTTGACGCTTCTCGGCAGCGTCGGCTTTCTTGAGCAGCTCATTGATTCGTTCGCTGGCCAGTCGCTGTTTCTGTTCGGCCGCGATACGCTGGATCAGGGTCTGCACATCGGCGTCGTCCGGCGCGACCAGCATGGCCTGGTTGGCCGTTTCGCTGGCGGCATCGAGATCGCCCGCCGCCTGCAACCTTTCCGCCTCGCCGCGCAACGTCGTTGCAATCTGACCCAGCAGTTCGAGACCGCGTTCGTTCACGGGATCCTTCTGCAGCACTTTCTGCACATCTTCGAACGCATTCGCGCCCGGCGGTGCGAGCAGGTCGCCACTGGCGATCATGCGGTCGGCTTCGCGCAGCAGGGTGCGCACAAGATACTGGTCGTCCTGGCTCAAGCTGCGCGGCTTGAATACAGCCCAGAGCACGAGGGCGATAACAATCACGCCGATGCCCGCCGCCAGCGTCGCGAGCAGGCGCGGTCGCTGCATCGCCTGGTTGATCATCGAGGTCGTGGCGTGCTGGCTGATCGATGGATCGGTCTGCGGCATGCGCAAGAGATCGAGGGCGAAACCGCTGTCGCCGCCGGTGTACTCGCCCGAGAATCCCAGCGCACGCAGTCGCTCGGAGGTACTCGCCGTGGTGATCGCGCCGAGTTGCTTGACCAGCGCGTCATTGCCGACCACCAGGCCGCGCAATGCCTTGACGAAATCCTGCAGGTTGGCGAAGCGGTCGTTGGGATCCTTGGCCAGCATGCGATCAAAGATCGGCTGCAGCGGACGCAGGTCATCCGGCAAGGGCGGCGGTGGCTGCAGGGCATGGCCCATCAGCACGGCCATCGGATTTTCGCCGGTGAAGGGCGGATTGCCGGTCAGCATTTCATAGAACAGGATGCCGAGCGCATATTGATCGGCGCGGCCATCGATGTCGCGACCGGCGGCCTGTTCCGGGCTCATGTAGGTCGGTGTGCCGAGAACCAGACCGGTCTGGGTAATCCGCGAAGCGAGCACATCGGCATGCTTGGCGATGCCGAAATCGGTCAACACCGGCGTGCTCGGGTCGCGAAACATCACGTTCGACGGCTTCAGGTCGCGATGGATCACGCCGTTGCGATGCGCGTACTCGAGTCCGTTGGCGAGTTGCACGACGATGCCGATCGCCTCGCCCAGCGAAACGCCGCCGCGCATGCGCTCGGCAAGCGTGCCGCCCTCCAGATATTCCATCGAGATGTAGGCGATGTCGTCACGGGTGACGATGTCGTAGACGGCGACAATATTGCGATGCGGCAGCTTGGCCATGGTGCGGCCTTCGAGCAGGAAACGCCGCTCGAACTCCGGCATCGGCCCGTTGCGCACGCGCAATTCGCGACGCATGACCTTGATCGCGACCTTGCGATCGAGCGAATGCTGGATGGCGAGATAGACGGTCGCCATGCCGCCCTCGCCCAGCTCACTGATCATTTCGTAGCCAGGAATGTCCTGGAAGCGGTCGGCCATGATCCCCTGTCCTCGTGCGGCCCGATCATAGCAAAGCGGCGGGGCCAGCCGGGCCTGCAGGACCGGGTGCTCGGTGCCGGCGACCGCCCGGCGTCACGCACGGGAAACTCAGAAGATCGCGGCACCTGCGATCACCTCGTCTGCGGATGACGGGAGCGGCGCCGACGGCGCCGGAGGAGCCGGCGGCACCGGTGCAACCCCGGGAACTTTCGGAACCGATGGCGCGGCTGGAGCCGGCGGCGCCGGCGGCACCGGCGGAGCGGGTGGGGCTGGAAGCGAGCGGATATCGAAGATCGCCTTGTACTCCGGAACAGGTACCGAGAGCGTCATCGTCTTGTGGTCGCGCAGGATCGACAGTTCGACATGCTTGCCGGCCTGCTGGTCGCGCATCGCACGCACTGCCTGTTCGGGGCGCTCCACGGCCTGGCTGCCCACCTTCTGGATGACGTCGCCGGCCTTGAGTTCCTTCAGGGCGCCCTTGCTCGAAGCCAGCACGAGGACGCCGCTGTCAGCACCGAAATAGCGGCCCAGATCGGCATTGAGCGTGGCCAGGTTGACGCCCCACCACGGCATCATGGCGTACATGCCATCCATCGGCAGCGATTCGCCATCGGCCCCGGCGAGCAGTGTGCCCTGATGTGACATTTCCATTTCCCGGCGCGCTTCGCGCATGGCCCTGCGTGCCTCGACCATTGCTTCGTGCGCGCGCCCGGAACGCACTCTGCGCCCAGCCGTGTCCTCACCGTTCGTTTCGTCGTCGACCCCGACCTCGACATTCCGAACAACATCAGTCTTGCGATCGCGAATGATCTTTACGGCTGGATCGGTGTCATCACCGCCGGTGACAAACAGGCGCTGCCAGTTCCAGGCTTCGCGGCGTTCGGCCTTGACCTCGACCTCCTTCGCCTTGTCGCCGTCGCGGCGGTAACCGAGGCGCACGCTGTCGCCTTCCCTGAGTTCACCGAGCATCTTGCGTGCCTTGTCGAGCGAAGCATGCTCATCCTTGGCAGACAACGATTCGCCGTTGACGCTGGCCAGGATATCGCCGCTGCGCAGGCCGGCGTGCTCGGCCGGACTGTCCGGCGTTACCGCATCGATGCGCGGGCCGCCGGCGCGCGGCGACAGGACAACGCCAATCATCGCGCGGTCGGATTCATTGATGTAGCGAAACGCGTAAGCCTGGGGACCGACATCGCCGAGTTGCAGCGACAACTCGGCCATGCGTCGCGACAGCTCGCCGATCTGCTTGCGCAGTTCGCTTAGTTCCTGCTCTGCCTCAGCCTGTGCCGCTGCGGCATTCGCTGCGGGGGCAGCCGTTGCTGCGGAAGTCGCAGAAGCCGATGCGGATGCGGCCTTGGCGACAGATTGCGCTGCTGGCGTGGATCGGGCGGTCGGCTCCGTGGCACTGGCGATCGCGCCATGCAGCAGGAGCCCGAGAGACAGCACCAAGAAATGTGTGGACATGAGCGTTTCCTTCATTCAACTAGAGGATCGTGGGAGGCGAGCCGGCATCGTCGGCTTCGGCGAGCAGGGTCAGCGGTTCACTGCGGACTGCGGCGAGGTCTTCGAGCAGGGCGACACGCTGGCGCCACAAGGGCAGCGATTCGGATGCGCTGCGTGCAGCCGACAGTTGCACATCGACCAGACCAACGAGGTCTTCGAGTTCGGCCGCCGCCATCAGGCTGCGACCATCCCTCGGCGCACTTTCGGGCAGACCGGCAAGCCATTGCTCAAGGCTTCGCGAGTAAACATGCAGGCGCTGCAGTTCGATCTCGGTCGGTGCCAAAGCGGATTGCGCCGGATCGCTGTCTTGCGCCATGCCGGTTTCCGGCACGGGCACGGAAGAATGGATGCGCGTCAGCAGCAGACCGAGCACGACACTCGCCGCCAGCGCGGTTGGCCACAGCCAACGTCGGCGCGCCGGACGGCGCGCCTGCAGAGTGTGCGTGATCTGCGCGAACAGATCCTTGGGCGGATCGGCCAGGGGCAGGGCGCGCAGCGCGGTGCCGAGCGGGTTGGTCGGACTCATGGGATGGCCATTGTCGTGATGGAACATGGGTTGCCTGCCTTGCTCGTGCAGAGCATCTCGCGCAATCGCGCGGTGCCGCGTGCGAGCTGTGATTTGGAAAAGCTGACCGACTTGCCGGTCATGCTGGCGATTTCGGGATGGGTGTGACCTTCCACGTGATAAAGCCAGATCACGCTGCGGGTCAGCGCCGGCAAGGTGCCAAGCGCGGCCTCGAGCTGGCGCGCCTCGGTCCAGGCCCAGGGCGGCGTCGTGTCTGCGGCCAGCTCCGGCGCGGAATCGTCGAGTTCCTCTTCGAGGTGCCCGTGATCGCGGCGCATGCGCATCAGTGCTTCGTTGATCACGATGCGCCGGATCCAGCCCCAGAACGGCGAATCACCACGGTACTGGCCGGCCCGCTCGAAAACGCGAAGCATGGCGTCGTGCACGATCTCACGCGCGTCTTCGGCATTGCCGGCCATGCGCAGGGCGAGGGTCCAGGCCGGTTTCTCGAACAAGCGATAGATCTGCTCGAACGCGCCCAGCTCGCCACGCTGAACGCGTACAACCAGCAGTTCGGAAACATCGATGCAGAATTGGCTGTTCACGGGTCTGAAGGATGCGCACGAACCGCCGAGGGTCGCAATGAGATCGGTGCCGGGTGGTGCTAAGCCCGCAACCCGTGCAATATCCGGCTGCAGACAGTGAACAAGCGGGTTCCGGATTCGCGCTACATCGCAGTCATCGCCGGGCGCTCGCGCCATTCGCGTCTATTCATTGCCGACCATTCTGAGGTAGGGGAATATCATGTCGCGTACTTCGAAAACCCTGTTCTTCTCGCTTGCACTGTGCGCCTTCAACAGCAACGCATCGGCCGCCGATGTGGTGCGGTCAGAAGTTCCAGCCCAGGCCAGTTCCGCAACACTTAGAATCGCCTTGCCCGGCGGAGACGTGCTGGAACACACCTACGCCCGCGCCGCTGACGCGGCCGCGATCGATGCGCGCAGTCTGATCGGCGGCGCAGCAGTTGACGGCGTTTATCGCTACGAACTCAGCTTCGCGCAGAGCCTTGATGCATCGACGTCGCAGGCTGCCGCCCAGGCCCGCCGCAACGGCAACGATGCGGCGCTTGCCGGCGTGCCGGCACCCCTGCTCCCGGTCACCGGATCCTTTGCGGTGCGCAATGGCCAGGTGCAGATGGCCGGATTGACCGAGACCAGCGCGGGATCCGGCCCGCGCAGTGGTCCCGCGCCCAACGACCAGGTCATTGCCGATGACCTGATCGTGCAGGGAGGCATATGCGCCGGATTTGATTGTGTGAACAACGAATCCTTCGGCTTCGACACGCTTCGACTGAAGGAAAACAATACCCGCATCAAGTTTGAGGACACTTCGGTGGGCTCGTTTCCCGCCGATGACTGGCAGTTGACGGCGAATGATTCCGCGTCTGGCGGACTGAACAAGTTTTCGGTCGAGAACGTCACCCTGGCCACCGTTCCGTTCACGCTGGTAGGCGCCGCGCCAAGCAACTCGATTTACGTCGACGGCACCGGTCGCGTCGGCCTCGGCACATCCACCCCGGTTCTGGATTTGCAGGTAACGACCTCCAATACGCCGGCACTTCGTCTTGAGCAGACCGCCGCCGGCGGGTTCAGCGCGCAAACCTGGGACATGGCTGGCAACGAGGCCAACTTCTTTGTCCGCGATGTGACCAACGGCAGCAGACTGCCGTTCCGGATCCGACCCGGCGCAGCGACCAGCAGCCTCGACATCGCGGCGAACGGGAACGTCGGTGTCGGAACCGCCAGTCCCCAGGCCAAGCTGCATGTCAATGGCGACGCCTATGTGGCCGGTACCCTGACCCAGTTGTCGAGCCGCACATCGAAGACCAACCTGGTGGCGGTTGCCACGGACGGTGTGCTGGAGCAACTGTCGCGCTTGCCGATCTGGACCTGGAACTACCTGCGCAGCAACCAGGGTGATCGTCATATCGGCCCGGTGGCCGAGGATTTCTACGCGGCGTTCGGTTTCGGCACCAGCGAGCGTCAACTGGCGCCGAGCGACGTGGCTGGCGTCGCCCTGGCCGCGACCCAGGCGCTGCAGCGCGAAGTCATCGCGCGTGATCGCACCATCGCCGGCCTCGAAGCACGCCTCGCCCGGCTCGAGAAAATGCTGACGGATCGTGAATCGAACGGTGACTCCAAGATCTCCGGTCATTGAAGCGGAGATCGGGGTCATGAATATTCGAAGCTCAAACCGACGGGTCTGTGTCGCGCTGCTGCTGGTAGTGCTTTTTTCGCCGGTGCCAGTCAGTGCGGCGCTGTATGGCGTCGCCCACGACCGCACACTCGACCACGAACTGCTGGTGCGCGTGTCCACCATCGATGCGACGATCACCGACAATGCCGCCGTGGCTCTGCCCGGTTGCTGCCAGGTCAGCGGAAGTCTGGTTGCGTCAGACGACGGCAACCAGACGGTCTATCTGGTTACGCCCGATCCGAATCCAACGCTGGCCTGGCGTTTGCACAGGATCAGCCTCACGACCGGTGCGGCCGCCACCGCAGTCCTGCCGGTTGGCGAACGCTTTGCGGCGATCCTGCGTCGTCCGTCACCTTCGACCCTGTATGCGTTGAGTGATGCCGGGGCAGGCCTGCGCCTGGTGAGCGTGTCGAATGCAGGTGCAGTCACCAACATTGGCGTTCCGTTTCTCACGGATTGTTGCGCTGTCCGAGTCGGCGTGGCCGCACTGTCGAACGATGCGTCGCGAATTGCCTTTGTCGGACGGCTACAGCCGGCAGCGAACGATCCAGCCATCCACTTGTTCGTGATCAATACGGCGTCCGGAGTCGTGATCCAGAACACGGTACTGGCGCACGCTCCCGACGGACTGCTGACCAATGGTACTTCGGGCTTTTCCGCGATCTATCACGATGCGGGCTCGGAGTTCGTGGGAACCATTGCCGGCGACGGATCGATAACGCCGGTGGGTGCAGGACTTGCGGACTGCTGCGCCTTGTTTGCCGGAGTCGGCGCGCGCAACGGCAACCTGGTTCGCCTAGTGGCGCGTGGGCTCGGCGCGACGGCACTGTCGTTGTACGAAGTCAACCTGACGACTGGAACATTCGCCGCGATCGGCGTCGTCGATTCGCGGTATGTCATCAACGGGCTGGTCGAAAGCAATGTGAACCTCGCCATCGACCTGATATTCCGCGACGGTTTTGATCCTGGAGCGACGGTTGCCGACGCCGACACGTGGGCGAAGTCGCTCTCGCCTGCTGGCGCGATCGCCAGCGACTCCGCCGGGGCAACGATTGAATCCGGAGCCGAAATGACGATGACGGGAGTGACCGACGCCAAGCGTTTGGATGATCAGGTCGCCGGATCCACCCCCTTGCCTGTCGCGCTGCCGCTGGGTGGGCCGTTGCTCTGGAGCGTCATGGGCGTCGTTGTGTTGCTCGCCGGAATTCGCTTCCGCACTTCGACACGCTGATCCATCGGGCGGGGCATGGGATTCCATGCCCCCGCTGTCCGCGCCTGTCCGACGACTCTTCCGGACACTGTCCGCACGCCCCGGATCTGCCTGAAAAGCATCGCAAATCCAACCCTTTGTGATTTGGCATAGTCATTGCTGAATGCATCCTGTTGGCGGCCGAACCGCGTTGCCGGTGGAGATGTGAATGATTCGCGACACCTCAGCGCAGGATCGGCAGATCAAGCCTGAGTCCAGGCGCGGCAAACGCTGGCTCAAGGTCGGGATCGCCGCTGTCGTGGTGATTGGGTTGCTCGTGATGATCGTGCCGACTGCGGCCAGGCTGTTCTCGTCGGACAGCTCGGCGAGCATGAGCCGGCTGCGCATCGCCGAGGTCAAGCGCGGAACGCTGACCCGCGATGTCTCGGTGCAGGGCAGTGTGGTTGCCGCAATCAGCCCAACCCTGTACGCGTCCAGCGCCGGCACGGTCACGCTGGACATCAGCGCGGGCGACAAGGTGAGCAAGGGCCAGGTGCTGGCCGAGGTGGTCAGTCCCGAACTCAGCAATCGGCTGCAGCAGGAACAGGCCACCCGCGAAAGCCTGGAAATCGATGTGCAGCGCGCCAGCCTGGACCATCGCAAGCAGCAACTGGCAGCCAAGAAACTTCTTGATCAAGCCATGATCGATCGACAGACCGCCAGGCGCGAAGTCGAACGCACCCAGCGCGCATTCGATGCCGGTGCGATGTCCGAGATGGATCTGCTGCGCACCAGGGATGCGCTGGCCAAGGCCGACATCACCGTGGCCAATGCCGAGGCCGACATGAAGCTCGATGTCGAAAGCCTCGCCTTCGAGTTGAAAAGCAAGCGCCTCGCCCTCGATCGTCAGCGCCTGCTCGCGGAGGATCTGCAGCGCCAGGTCGAAGAACTCAAGGTACGTTCGCCGGTCGATGGACAGGTCGGCCAGTTGATCGTGCAGCAGCGTGCCAATGTGGCCGCGAATGCGCCGATCCTCACCGTCGTTGACCTGAGTGCGCTCGAGATCGAGATCAAGGTGCCCGAGGTCTTTGCGCATGATCTCGCCATCGGCATGGCGGCCGAAATCCGCGACAGCTCGGGTAGCTACACCGGTACGATCAGTGCTGTCTCGCCGCAGGTCATTGATGGTCAGGTCAGCGGCCGCATCCGTTTCGGTGACAAGAAGCCGGCAGGCCTGCGCCAGAACCAGCGTCTGACCACACGCATCCTGATGGATGAGCATTCGAATGTGCTGATGGTCGAACGCGGTCCATTCGTCGACAGCGGAGCAGGGCGGGTCGCCTACGTCATCCGCGACGGCGTCGCCGAACGCACGCCGATCGAAGTCGGTGCGACCAGCCTCAATTCAGTCGAAATAATTTCCGGCGTCAAGGAAGGCGACCGCATCGTCATCTCCGGTACCGACCAGTTCAATGGCGCGCAGCGGGTGGCGCTCAATTAGCGGGATTCGACATTCGGGATTCGGGATTCGGCAAAGCGAAGCCCAAAGCCCGCAATCGAATCCCGAATCCCGAATTTCGAATCCCAACAGAGGCAACGCCGATGTTAAGAATGACCCACCTGCAAATGGTCTATCGCACTCATCTGATCGAGACGCATGCGCTGCGCGATTTCTCGATCCATGTACGCGAGGGCGAATTTGTTGCCGTGACCGGGCCGTCCGGTTCGGGCAAGACCACGTTTCTCAATATTGCCGGCCTGCTCGAGGAATTCACCGATGGGGAGTACTGGCTCGATGGCGTCGACGTCCGCGGCCTGAATGACAATGCGCGCTCGAAACTGCGCAATGAGAAGATCGGCTTCATCTTCCAGAGTTTCAACCTGATTCCGGATCTGAACCTGTTCGACAACGTCGACGTGCCGCTGCGCTATCGTGGATTCGCCGCCGCCGATCGCAAGAAGCGCATTGAGGAGTCGTTGACCCGGGTCGGCCTGTCCTCGCGCATGAAACACTACCCGTCCGAACTTTCCGGCGGTCAGCAGCAGCGTGTCGCCATCGCCCGCGCGCTGGCCGGATCGCCGCGCCTGCTGCTGGCCGACGAGCCCACAGGCAACCTCGATTCGTTGATGGCGCGCGGGGTACTTGAGCTGCTCGAAGAGATCAACCGTCAGGGCACGACCATCGTCATGGTCACCCACGATCCGGAACTCGCCGCACGTGCCCAACGCAACGTACACGTGATCGACGGCCAGGTCACCGATTTTGATGAGGAGCCCAGGTTGCGCGATGCGCAATCGGGATTGGAGATTCGGGATTCGGGATTCGAAAAAGAGGGATCTGTGGCATGAAGAACCCCATTCGTGAGATGGAAAAATTGCGATCCGCAACCCGGTGGATTGAGCCAGCGCCAGAGAAGCGCCGAGTGCCCTTCTATCCGAATCTCAAATCCCGAATCTCGAATCCCGGCCACTAATCATGTTCACCTACTATCTGCAACTTGGCCTGCGCAGTCTCGGGCGCAACCCGATCCTGACCACGCTGATGGTCATCGGCATCGGACTCGGCATCGCCGCGAGCATGACCACACTGACCGTCATGCATTTGATGGGCAGTGATCCGATTCCGTGGAAAAGTGATAAACTGCACTACGTTCAACTCGACAACTGGAGCGCCGACGACAGTTACTACGACAACGGCCGGCCACCCGATCAGGTGACTTATCGTGACGCCGTTGCCCTGATGCAGGCCGGCAAGGCCGACAAGCAAGCGGCGATGTACAAGCTGTCGCTGCCGATTCAGCCGGGAAACAAGGAGCTCAAGCCATTTCGCTCGCTGGGACGCGTGACCTATGCCGACTTCTTCGGCATGTTTGAGCCGCCTTTCAAGTACGGCAGGCCATGGCGCCCCGACCAGGATGCCAGCCACGAGCGCGTCGTCGTACTCGGCAAGGAAATGAACGAGAAGCTGTTTGGCGGGCAGGACAGCGTCGGTCGCACGCTACGCATGGACGACATCGACTACACGATCGTCGGTGTACTCGACGATTGGAAGCTGCGATCGCGCTATTACGATCTGACCAACGGGGCGTTTGCGGAACCTGACGAATTCTTCATGCCGTTCACTACGGCAATCGACCTCAAACAGCGCAGCAGCGGCAACAACAGCTGCTGGAAGTCTTCCGGCGATGGCTGGGATGCCTATCTCGATTCGGACTGCGTCTGGATCCAGATGTGGGTGCAGCTCGATTCGTCCGAGCGTCTGGCCGAATACAAATCCTTCCTCGACAGTTACGTGACCGAACAGAAGAAACTGGGGCGCTTCCCGCGGCCGCTCAACAACCGACTGCTCGATGTCAATGAATGGATGGCCGATCAGGAGGTGGTCTCGCGCGACGTAGAGGTGCAGACCGGACTGGCCTTTGCCTTCCTCGTCGTCTGCCTGGTCAATACGGTCGGGCTGCTGCTGGCCAAATTCACGCGCAAGTCCGGTGAAATCGGATTGCGTCGAGCATTGGGCGCCAGCCGCCGCGAGGTGTTCAGCCAGTTCCTGATCGAGTCCGGCGTGGTTGGCCTGAGTGGCGGAATCCTGGGCCTGGCCTTGACCGGACTCGGTCTGCTGGCCGTGCGCGCGTTGTATTCGCAATACAAGACCGTCGCCTATCTCGACTGGACGATGACCGGAGTGACCATCGCCCTGGCCGTGGTCTCGGCCGTGCTCGCCGGTCTGTATCCGACTTGGCGTGCCTGTCGCGTGCAGCCGGCGGCGCAGTTGAAGATATGAAGATCCGGGATTCGGCATTCGAGATTCGGGATTCGTTAAAGCGACGCTTCGTGCGCCACTTGGCCGAAATTGAGTGCCCTGCCTCGAAGCCGTCCTTTCGAATCCCCAATCCCGATTCTCGAATCCCGCCTCTTCAATACCGAATCCCGAGATAAAACATGGAAATCCGCCCGATATTCTCTGCCCTGATGCGCAGCAAGGTCTCGATGATCCTGATTGGCGTGCAGGTTGCGCTGACCCTTGCGATCGTCAGCAACGCGCTTTTCATCATTGGTCAGCGCCTCGATCACATGAGCCGGCCGAGCGGCATCAACGAAGCCGATACCTTCTATCTTGCCAGCTCCGGCTTCGGCCAGGGTTTCGATGCGCAAGCAACGATTCGCGAAGATCTTGCCTTGCTCAGGCAGATGCCGGGAGTTGCCGCGGCGGCCACGACCAATACCGTGCCGATGAGCGATGGCGGATGGAGCTCGGGCATCAGCCTGCAGGCCCATCAGAAAACCTCGACCGCCGACTCGGCCATCTACCTCGTCGACGACATGGGCCTGGATGCGTTTGCCACGACGCTGATCGCCGGCCGTGATTTCAAGCCGGAGGAAGTCGCCAATCTCAAGTTCGGCGACAATCTGCGGCCTCCGGTCATCATCGTGACCAGGGCGCTGGCTGACAAACTGTTCCCAGATGGCGACGCGCTGGGCAAATCGGTCTATCTCAACGAGGATCCGCCGACCAGCACGATCATCGGCATCGTGGAGCGCATGCAGCAGCCCTGGATGACCAGCACATCGGTGGAGAATTCGACCTTCGTGCCCATCTATATGCCGTACGGCAACTCCTCGCGCTACATAGTCCGCGCCGAGCCCGGACGCCGCGACGAGGTGATGAAGGCGGTCGAGCAGAAGCTGTCTGCATCCAACACCAGCCGCATCATCGGCAAGGTGCGCAGTATCGAGGAAACGCGCAGGGAGGCCTACGCCGGAGATCGCGCGATGGCCATCATTCTCGGTGCAGTGATCCTTTCGCTGCTGGCGATTACCGCGCTCGGCATTGTTGGCATGGCCAGTTTCTGGGTTGCCCAGCGCACTCGCCAGATTGGCACGCGACGCGCACTCGGCGCATCGCGCACCGACATCCTGCGCTACTTCCAGACCGAGAATTTCATCATCACGACATTCGGATTGATCATCGGCGCGGTTCTCGCATACGCCTTCAGCTTGTGGATGATGCAGGTCTACCAGTCACCGCGATTGCCGTGGTATTACGTGCCGGTCGGCTTCCTTTGCCTGTGGGCGCTGGGTCAACTGGCTGTGCTGGGCCCCGCGATGCGCGCCTCGCGGGTGCCGCCGGCGGTGGCGACGCGGAGTGTTTGAGGGGCCGGGATTCGGGATTCGGGATTCGTCAAAGCGACCCTGCGCTCGAAGGTATCGGTCCGAATGGTGCGACACTCGAGCCCTATGGGAGGCAGAGATGTCGCGAGACGCGCTCCTGCGAATCCCGAATCCCGAATCCCCTAAAATAAAACCCTTTCCCGCAGGCCTGCATCCAAGCAGGCATGCGTCGCTACCCAAGACAGAACCGAACCATGCGCACCGTACTGGTGATCGACGACAACCCGGCAGTCGGAACCGCACTCGACGTGCTGTTCGGGCTGCATGATATTCGAGCCCTGGTCGCCACCTCGCCGACGCAGGGCCTGGATCTGCTTGCGCGTGAAGAGGTTGATCTGGTGATCCAGGACATGAACTTCAGCGCGGATACGACCTCGGGCGAGGAGGGCATCGAACTGTATCGCGCGATCCGGCGCGATCACTCCGATCTGCCGATCATCCTGCTGACCGCGTGGACGCGACTGGAGACGGCGGTCGAACTGGTCAAGGCCGGTGCCGGCGACTATCTCGCAAAACCCTGGGACGACAACAAGCTGCTGGCGACCGTCGAGAACCTGCTCGAGCTCTCCGAAGCAACCCGCGAGGTATCCCGATTTCGTGACGAGCGCCGGCGCCGACGTCGGCAGCTGGATGAGCGTTTCGACCTGCGCGGTATCGTGTTTGCCTCAAGCGGCGTGGAGCGCGTGGTCGAACTGGCCTGTCAGGTCGCCCGTGCCGATGTGCCGGTGCTGATCACCGGCCCCAACGGCGCCGGCAAGGAATGTATCGCGGAGATCGTCCAGGCCAATTCGACCCGCGCAAAGGGCCCGTTCATCACGGTCAACTGTGGAGCCCTTCCGTCGGAGTTGATCGAGGCCGAGTTGTTCGGTGCTGAGCCCGGTGCCTATACCGGTGCGGCCAGCCGTGCGCGCGAGGGTCGCTTCGAGGCGGCCGATGGCGGCACCTTGTTTCTCGATGAAATCGGCAATTTGCCGCTGGCCGGGCAGATCAAGCTGTTGCGTATTCTGGAGACAGGACAGTTCGAACGCCTGGGTTCAAGCAAGACACGCACGGTTTCCGTGCGCGTGATCAGCGCGACCAATGCCGATCTGCCCAATCTGATCCGCGAAGGCCAGTTTCGCGAAGACCTTTTCTACCGGCTCAATGTGATCGAATTGCGCGTGCCTCCATTGGCTGAGCGTACCGAAGACATCTATCCGCTGGCCGAATATTTTCTGCAGAACCGGGCCGCGCTCGACGCTGGCGCGCGTGCGGCGCTGATGGCCCACACCTGGCCCGGCAATGTGCGTGAGCTGAAGAATGCCATTGATCGGGCCAGTCTGCTGTGCCGCGAGGGTGTAATCACCGCACGCGACCTCGCCCTGGAACCGGCGCGTGGCTCGGCGCGCCGGTTGTCGCTCGATGAAGAGCCCGACAAGGGCATGATCGAGGCCGCACTGCAGCGTACCCGCGGCGTCATCAGCCAGGCTGCCGCAGATCTCGGCCTGTCGCGTCAGGCGCTGTATCGGCGCATGCAAAAGATGGGTATCGAAACCTGATTAGCGGCAGCGGTCATTGCCTGGATCCGCATCAACGAAAACGCCCGCATGATCAGTGCGGGCGTTTTTGTTCCTGCTGCAAGTTGAACTATTCGAGATCGAGGAACGAACGCAGTTGTTCCGAACGGCTCGGATGACGCAGCTTGCGCAGCGCCTTGGCTTCAATCTGGCGGATGCGCTCGCGGGTGACGTCGAATTGCTTGCCGACTTCTTCCAGCGTGTGATCGGTATTCATGTCGATGCCGAAACGCATGCGCAGCACCTTGGCTTCGCGTGGAGTCAGGCCACCGAGTACGTCGTGCACGGTTTCCATGAGGCCGATGTTGGTCGAGGACTCGATCGGCGAAACGATCGACAGATCCTCGATAAAGTCGCCGAGATGCGAATCCTCGTCGTCGCCGATCGGAGTTTCCATCGAGATCGGTTCCTTGGCGATCTTCAATACCTTGCGGATCTTGTCCTCGGGCATCTCCATCTTGATCGCCAGCTCTTCAGGAGTGGGTTCGCGACCCATTTCCTGCAGCATCTGGCGACTGATGCGGTTGAGCTTGTTGATCGTCTCGATCATGTGCACGGGGATGCGGATGGTGCGCGCCTGGTCGGCGATCGAGCGCGTGATGGCCTGACGGATCCACCAGGTTGCATAAGTCGAGAACTTGTAACCGCGGCGGTATTCGAACTTGTCGACCGCTTTCATCAGGCCGATGTTGCCTTCCTGGATCAGATCGAGGAACTGCAAACCGCGATTCGTGTACTTTTTAGCAATCGAGATGACCAGGCGCAGGTTGGCTTCGACCATTTCCTTCTTCGCCCGGCGCGCCTTGGCCTCGCCGATCGACATGGCGCGGTTGATTTCCTTGATGTCGGCAACACTGAGGAAGAGCGTGTTCTCGATCGAGACCAGCTTGTGCTGCTCGCCGACCAGTGCGTCCTTGTGCGTCTTCACCGCCGGCGACCATTTCTGGCGCTTTTTCATCAGTTCGTCGGCCCACTCGAGATTGGTCTCGTTGGACGGGAACACCTTGAGGAATTCCTTGCGCGGCATTTTCGCCTGCTTGATGCAGACATCCATGATCAGGCGCTCGTGGTGGCGGATGTTGCTGACTACCTCACGCAGCTTGCGCACGAGGGCGTCGATCAAGACCGCCGGCAGCTTGAGCTTGAGGAATTCCTCGGCGATCTGCTCGCGCAGCTTGAGTGCCTTCTTGTCACCCAAGCCGTGCTTTTCCGACAATTTCTGGAACTTCGCGTAGCCGGTGCGCAGTTCGTCCATGCGCCGTGCGACTTCAAGCGGATCCGGGCCGGTGTCGACCGGAGTCGACTCTTCCGTATCGTCTTCGGAATCATCATCGCCGTCGCCGTCTTCATCGTTTTCGGCCTTCTCGGCGGCTTCCTTGGCGGCCGCAGCGGCAAGCTCCTCGGGCGTCGGCACTTCGATGTCGAGGAAGCCGGTGACGACTTCGGACATGCGCTTCTTGCCCTCGGTGAACTGGTCGTACTCCTCGACCAGCAACTGGATCGACCACGGGAAACTGGCCAGCGCGGCCTGAACCTGGTTGAGGCCTTCCTCGATGCGCTTGGCGATGGCGATCTCGCCCTCGCGCGTAAGCAGCTCGACGGTGCCCATTTCGCGCATGTACATGCGCACCGGATCGGTGGTGCGGCCGACTTCGGCATCGACTGCCGAAAGCACGGCGACCGCCTCCTCGGTGGCGGTGTCGTCATCGGTGGAGCCGGCCGACTGGGCACGCAAGGTCTCGGTATCAGGCGCGATCTCGTGCACCTCGATACCCATGTCGTTGATCATGCCGATGATGTCTTCGATCTGTTCGGGATCGACGATGTCATCGGGCAGATGGTCATTCACTTCGGCATAGGTCAGGTAACCCTGTTCCTTGCCCTTGATGATGAGCATCTTGATGTCGGTGGTTTTCTGCTCCTGGATATGCTCGGTGGCCATGGATGCCCTGCTGTACCTAAACGAAAGACTCGGAAGTATAGGAGGCCCGTCAAGGGCGACCCAAGTGATTGAAAACGTTGGGATCGTGATGGGGGTCTGAATGCTGCATCAGATCTCGGGGGTCACCCGTAAATAGAAGGTGACCGGGCCGTCATTGACCAGTTGCACCTTCATGTGGGTACGAAAGCGCCCGGTTTCCACCGGGGAATGCGCAATCCGTGCCAATTCGACCAATCGGCTGAACAGGCGTTCACCATGCTCGGGATCGGCCGCGCCACTGAAGCCGGCGCGCATGCCGCTTGAGGTGTCTGCGGCAAGCGTGAACTGTGAAACCAGCAGGAGGCCGCCACCGACATCGCGCAGCGATCGATTCATCCGCCCGTCGTCGTCGCCAAAAACGCGGTAGCCGAGGATGCGTTCGAGCATGCGCGTGATCTGGGCCTCGCTGTCACCGCGTTCGATGGCGACCAGGGCGAGCAGGCCGGCTCCGATCCGGCCGACGATTTCTTCATCGACCTCGACCCTTGCCTCGCTGACACGCTGGATCAGCGCGATCATTTCTCGCTCCAGAACGGCGGGATCGATTCACCGCGGCCTGGATTGCACCCGGTCTGCCCGCCCGCAACCGTTAGAATCATGTCTTTCCCCCTGAATCGGACTTCATGACCTGGTCCATGCGCTTGCTGTTCGCCCTGTTGTGGCTGGCCGGATTGCTGCCGTTGCGCATCCTGCACGCACTCGGCAGCGTCTTCGGCGACCTCGCCTGGTTGCTCAACGGGCGCGAACGGCGCATCACGACAACCAACCTCACGCTTCTTGAAACGCACGAAGGCGCCCTGGCAGGACAAATCGATGCAAGACAGGTGTTGCGCGAGACCGGCAAGACGGCGATCGAGGTGGCCAAGATCTGGTGCGGGCGACCGGGGCACGCGCTCGGCCTGGTTCGCGAAGTGCGTGGGGCGGAGCTCTTCGAGCAGGCGCTGGTCAGCGGCAAGGGCATCATCATTGCCGCTCCGCATCTGGGCTGCTGGGAGCTGCTGAGCTACTGGCTGGCCGAACGCACGCCGCTGGCCATTGTCTACCGGCCGCCACGCAATGCCGCGTTCGAGCCGCTGCTGGTCAAGGCGCGCGGTGCATCAAAGGTCGAACAGGTGCGTGCCGAGGGGGCCGGCGTGCGCAGCTTGTATCGGCGACTGGCCGACGGCGGCGTGGTCGGCATTCTCCCGGATCAGCAGCCACGCCAGGGCGACGGCGAGTTCGCGCCATTCTTCGGCATCGAAGCCCTGACTATGGTGCTGGTTCCGCGCCTGGCCGAGCGCACCGGGGCGACGGTCTTGTTTGCGTTCGCTGAACGCCTGCCGCGTGGCGCGGGATTTCGCATCCATGTGCAAGCGGCGCCAGAGCACATCGCCGATATCGATCGACGGCTGGCCTGCACGGCACTCAATCAAGGAGTTGAAGCTTGCGTGCGTGTGGCACCGGCCCAGTATCAATGGAACTACAAGCGTTACTCGATCAGTCCGCCAGGGCAGGAGCGCAAGTTGTATCCATCCGGCTCCGGCTGATTGCCGGAAAAGCACAAGCCGCCTCGCGGCGGCTTGTGCTTGATGCGACGTCAGTCTGGGGTTAGCTGCGTTTCATCGAGTTGAAGAACTCGTCGTTGGTCTTGGTGTTCTTCATCTTGTCGAGCATGAACTCCATCGCCGCCAGTTCATCCATCGGATGCAGCAGTTTGCGCAGGATCCAGATCTTCTGCAGCATGTCCGGCTCGATCAGCAGTTCCTCGCGGCGCGTGCCCGAGCGGTTGATGTCGATGGCTGGATAAACGCGCTTCTCGGAAATGCGGCGGCTCAGGTGCACTTCCATGTTGCCGGTGCCCTTGAACTCTTCGTAGATCACTTCGTCCATCTTCGAACCGGTCTCGACCAGCGCGGTGGCGATGATGGTCAGCGAACCGCCTTCCTCGACATTGCGCGCGGCACCGAAAAACCGCTTCGGGCGCTGCAAGGCATTGGCGTCGACACCGCCGGTGAGAACCTTGCCCGATGACGGAATCACGGTGTTGTAGGCACGCGCAAGCCGGGTGATCGAATCGAGCAGGATGACCACGTCTTTCTTGTGCTCGACCAGGCGCTTGGCCCGCTCGATGACCATTTCCGCGACTTGCACGTGACGCGTGGCCGGCTCGTCGAAGGTCGAGCTGATCACCTCAGCGCGCACACCGCGCTGCATCTCGGTTACTTCCTCGGGACGTTCGTCGATCAGCAGGATAATCAGGTGCACGTCCGGATGGTTGTGCACGATCGCCTGGGCGACGTTCTGCAACATCATCGTCTTGCCGGCTTTCGGCTGCGAGACGATCAGGCCACGCTGGCCACGACCGATCGGTGCGACCAGATCGAGGATGCGCCCGGTGATGTCTTCGGTCGAACCATTGCCGCGTTCGAGGCGGAACGACTTGCGCGGAAACAGCGCGGTCAGGTTCTCGAACAGGGCCTTGTTCTTGGAGGCCTCCGGCGGCTCGCCATTGATGTGGTCGACCTTGAGCAGGGCGAAGTAGCGTTCGCCTTCCTTGGGAGGGCGGATGCGGCCGGCGATGTAGTCACCGGTGCGCAGATTGAAGCGTCGCGTCTGCGAAGGCGAAACATAGATGTCATCCGGACCGGCCAGATAGGACTGATCCGGGCCACGCAGGAAGCCGAAGCCATCCTGCAGGATTTCGAGAACACCTTCACCATAGATGCCGCCGCCCGCTTTCGCATGCGCCTTCAGGATATTGAAGATCATGTCCTGCTTGCGTGCGCGGGCGACGCCTTCCTGGATGCCGAGCGACTCGGCCAGGGCGATCAGGTCGTAGGCGTTCTTGCGTTTGAGCTCGTTGAGATCGATCAGCGGGCCGGTTTCCTGGCTGGCGTCGTAATCCTCGTCGTCACGCGGCAAGCCGCGATGGGACGGATGCTGCGGACGACTTCCGCCGCCGCGATTGCGATCACGACGACCGCGCGGGCCCTGGCGTCCCTGGCCCTGACCTTGCTGATTGTTGCGATTCTGCTGGTTGGGATGGCGCTGCTGGTTCGGATTGCCGCCTTCCTGCCCATTGCCATCGCGCGCCTGCGCCGGGGTTTCGCCTTCCTGCGCGTTGCCATCGCGCTGCGGATTCGGATTGCCGCCTTCCTGGGTATTGCCATTGCCGTGACTGGGGGACTCTGCGCCCGGGTTGGAGGGCGCCTGATTGCCCGAGGTTTCCACCTTGTTCACGGGTTCACGGCGATTGCCATCATCGACGGGCGCGGCGCTGTCGTGCCGGGGCGATGAGGGTTCACGCTTTGCTGCGGTTGCTGGCGCTTCGCTGGAAGGTTCCGCGGCAGCGGATTTGCTGTCGGCACGTGGTGCCCGCGGCGCACGCGGCGCACGTTTCGGAGCCTCCGGGCGAGTCGGGGGCTTGGGGCTATCGCCGCCATTGGGATTTTCGGTATCGGACACGGACGGACCTCGTTGGGTGCCGTAAAAGGAAGGGAAGCAGGGGGGTGCTGCGGAAGGGGGAGCGGATGCGCTCCTTGTCACTGCCGACTAACTTAACACCGCACCATGCGCGGCGTCTAGCTTTGGGGCCGGGAATCGAGAATAGGGAATCGGGAATGGGTTAGAAGCTGGGAGTGGAGAATAGGGAATAGGGAATGGGAAAAGCAGCGGTGTGGCTTTTCTGAAAGCCCATTTAATCTCGCTTTACGGACCCGACGAATCCTTCAGCCCACGCGAACCCCGCTTCAAACCGATTCCCGATTCTCCATTCCCGATTCCCGGCCTTCAAGCTATCGCGTTATCAATCAGCTGGCTCAGCTGGCTCTTGCTGACGGCGCCGATCTGGGTCGCTTCGACCTTGCCGTTCTTGAAGATCATCAAGGTCGGGATGCCGCGCACATTGTAGTTACGCGGGGTTTTCTGATTGTGGTCAATATTGATCTTGGCCACCTTGAGACGACCGCCGTAAGTTTCGGCGAGTTCGTCGAGAATCGGCGCGATCATCTTGCACGGGCCACACCATTCGGCCCAGAAGTCGACCAGTACGGGCTCGGACGATTGCAATACTTCGGCGTCGAACTGGTCGTCGCTGACATGGGCGATTTTCTGGCTCACGTGGAACCTCCAGGGGGGTCAAGAGTCAAGGATTGTGCCGTATTTCAAGCGGCTGGCGACAGCTTGGGCTACACTTGCCCGGCTTTACGGCGTGGATTGCTCAATGAGCGCAGGCTCATAGCGATCCATTTCAGCCCAATCGGCTGTCCTGCGCAAGTTGGGGGCGGATCCTTTCCGCACAAGGAGCCTTGGCGGCAGAGATTTCGTTTTGCGACATCGAGGTTTCCTGGAGACGACGTTTTCGGCCAGCGCACACGGATTCGTCCGTATGTCCGATCCGGGCCGTGTCCCCGCAACACGACTCGATCGAGCGAAGATTTCTGCCGCCAGGGCTCCTCGCACCGCTGTTCACGGACGCCGACTCCATGAGATCCCTATTGAATGTCACATACACAACCGCTTACCGATACCGTCTTTGAAAGTTTCGATCTGCATCCGAGCCTGCTGGCCGGCCTCAACGACACCGGCTTCATCCGCTGCACGCCGATCCAGGCGCTGACCCTGCCGATTGCCCTCCAGGGCAGTGACATTGCCGGACAGGCGCAGACCGGTACCGGCAAGACCGCCGCCTTCCTGGTCGCCGTGCTCAATCGACTGTTGACCAAACCGGCCCTGACCGAACGCAAGACCGGCGATCCGCGCGCGGTCATCCTCGCGCCGACGCGCGAACTGGCCATCCAGATCGAAAAGGATTTCCGCACGATCGGTCGCCACACCGGGCTCACCTCGGCCCTGGTTTACGGCGGCGTCGACTACGACAAGCAACGCGAGATGCTCAAGAATGGCGTCGACATCGTCATCGCCACGCCGGGGCGCATCATCGATTATCTCAAGCAACACGTCGTCTCGTTCCGTGCGGTCGATGTCTGTGTGCTCGACGAGGCTGATCGCATGTTCGATCTCGGCTTCATCAAGGACATACGCTTCCTGATGCGGCGCATGCCGCCACCCGCGCAACGCCAGGGCATGCTGTTCTCGGCGACCCTGAGCCATCGCGTGCTCGAGCTCGCCTACGACCACATGAACAGTCCGGAGAAAGTCACGGCCGAAACCGAAACCGTGACCGCCGACCGCGTACGTCAGGTCGTCTATTTCCCGTCGACCGAAGAAAAAATACCGTTGCTGTTGAACCTGCTCGGCAAGCTTGATGAACATCGCGGCATCATCTTCATCAACACCAAGGCGATGGCCGAACGGCTCACGCGTGCGCTCGAGCGCCAGGGCCATCGGGTCGCCACGCTGTCGGGTGACGTGCCGCAGGCCAAGCGCGAACGCCTGCTGGCGCGCTTCCAGAAGGGCGATATCGAATTGCTTGTTGCCACTGATGTCGCCGCGCGCGGCCTGCATATCCCGGCGGTCTCGCATGTGTTCAATTTCGACCTGCCGCAGGATGCCGAAGATTACGTGCATCGTATCGGCCGCACCGCGCGCCTCGGCGCCGAGGGTGATGCGATCAGCTTCGCCTGCGATCGCTACGCGATGGGCCTGCCTGATATCGAAGCCTATATCGAACAGAAGATCCCGACCGCGCGCGTAGAACCGGAGTTGCTGGTCGTGCCGCCGCCGCGCGTACGCGAGAAAGTCGTGATGTCCGACGAGGACGTCGAGGCGAATGCGGCCGATGATCTGCGCAACACGGCTGGCGCGCCGCCGAAGGAACCGAAGTCGCGCCTTTCGGGTTCGCGGACGTCCGCCCCGCGTGAGGGCGGTCGCAGTCGCGGCTCGCGAACCAATGCGGCAAGGCCCAGGCAGGCCGAGTCGGCTCCGCCCGCGGCAGTGCCTGCACGCAGCAACGCGGCGAACACTTCGGATGCGAGCATCGATCCGGCGCAGAAGCGTCGCCGTCGCGGCGGTCGCGGTCGCAATCGTGGCAAGGCCGCTGACCAGCAACCGGCTTCGACGCAGTCCAGCGGAGCGAACGGTCAGGCCGAGGCCGGGAAAAGCGAACGCAAGCCGCGCCGCGAACATGCTCCGCGTGCCGACAACACGACCCGCAAGCCAGCTGCGGAAGCGGCGGTCGTGTCTGCCGCGCACAAGAAGCAGGGCTTCTTCAATCGCATCGCGAGTTTTTTCGGGCGCCATTGACCTGCCTGGCGTGAACGAGTCGCGGCTTGCGCCGATGGTCGCACCCGAATCGGCAAATGCGGGATCGGGTTCGCCATCGACTTCGGCGGCAGGCGGGATTTGCTAGAGTTCCCCCCTTTCCTTGAGGGTGATTCGATTCGATGTTGAAACGTCTGGGCCATGCGGGTTGGAGCATTGCCGATCGTGATCGCTGGTCGGAGCGCTCGGCGCTGCTCGCGTTTGCAATGGCTGCCGTGATCCTGTTGTGGATGCTGGTACGCACGTTCTGGTTGCTGGTGCCGGGTGATGATGGTCTTGGCGCCGGCCCGTTGCGCCCGGCGAGCGTAGCCACCACCGCGCCTGGCGTGTCGGTTTCGAAATGGCATCTCTTCGGCAATGCACCGCAGCAGCAAGCCATGCTGCGCAACGCTCCGGCAACCACACTCAACCTGAGTCTGCGCGGCACGCTCGCCGATGCCGATCCACACAGCGGCCTGGCCGTGATCGCCGATGCCGAAGGAGTTGAACGGGCCTGGCGAGTCGGTGAGGAGATCGCCGTCGGCGTGACATTGGACGAAGTTCATGCCGATCGGGTCGTGTTGATGCACGATGGCGTGCAGGAAGTGCTGGCACTGGTGCGCGAAGAGCCGATCGGCCGCGTGGCGCCGATTCCGGCCGACCAGCGCGGCGGCAAACCCGCGCGCAACACTTCGCCCGGCGCGGCGACCAGCCCGGATCCAATGCCGATTTTCGCGCCGCCCCAGTTGGCCCACGGTGCGCTCGACTGGCAGAAGACGATGGACAAGATCGGTGGCAGTCCGGCTGATCTGGCCAAGAATGTCCGCATCGATCCGGTTCTCGACAATGGCCAGATCGCGGGCGTGCGTGTATCCGCCGCCAATGGCGACGGCGCCATGCTGGCCAGGCTTGGCCTGCGGCCCAGCGACGTTGTCACCGCAGTCAACGGAGTTCCGGTCGATTCCGTCGCCCGTGGCCAGCAGATCATCGAGAGCCTCGGCAATGCCAGCAGCGTGCGCGTGACCGTGAGCCGTGGTGGGGTGCCAACCGAGATTACCGTGCAGTTGCACTGATGCCGGGCGTGGGGAGTGGGGAGTCGGAATGGGCAGCGAAGCGGACGTGCCTGGCGTCATCCGGGATTCGGGGAAGTGATCCGGGTCGAAGACCCTGGAGCCTTGAACCGCACGTTTGCCTTCGGGCTTTGCTACGCTTGCGCGTCCTGCCATCTTGCGGTTGATGGGATCAACGAAGATCCCTGATCCGCCAGCCAAAATTGAGCGAGAGTCCGAACCGATGAAGTGTGCTTTTCTGTCTCGAATGATCCTCGTGGCGACATGCCTGATGGCAGCGAATGTGTGCGCGCAGACGCCTCCGTCGACGGAGGCGGCCAACACCGATGGCCGGCACACGCTGAACCTCAAGGATGCCGATATCCAGGCCCTGATCGCGACGGTCTCGGAGATCACCGGCAAGAACTTCATCCTCGGCCCGAACGTGCAGGGCAAGGTCACCGTGATCTCGGCCAAGCCGATGAAGCCCGACGAGATTTACGACGTATTCCTGTCCGTGCTGCGCGTGCATGGCTACGCTGCAATCACCCAGGGCAGCATGATCAAGATCGTGCCCGAGGCGATGGCCCAGCAGGATGGCTCGGCGGCACTCAACGGCGATCGCGAACACTCGACCGATGAGCTGATCACCCAGATCGTCCCGGTCAAGCATGTCTCGGCGAATGAGCTGATCCAGATCCTGCGCCCGCTGATGCCGCAGGGCGGACAGTTGATTGCGCATGCGCCGTCCAATTCGCTGGTGATTTCCGATCGTGCCGGCAATGTCGCGCGGCTGGTCAACATCATCCAGCGCATCGATACGGTGTCCGATGCCGAGGTCGAGGTGATTCCGCTGCGGCATGCGAATGCGGCCGAGATGGCACGCACGCTGACCTCGCTGGCGGACGACAAGGTCGCCCAAGTCAATGCCGAAGCGCCGCGCGTGTTCGCCGACACGCGCACCAACTCGATCCTGCTGGCCGGAGCCAAGAATTCGCGGCTCAAGATGCGCGCCTTGATCGCCCATCTCGATACGCCGCTCGAGAACGGCGGCGATACCCAGGTCGTTTATCTGCGCAATGCCAATGCCAAGGATCTGGTGCCGATCCTGCAAGGCGTCGCCGCAACCTTGACCGGCATCGCGACGCCGACCGTGCCAAAACCGGGTGAGGCGGGCGGCTCGGCCTCGGCGTCCACGGCAACGATCCAGGCGCATGAGCAGACCAATTCGCTGATCATCAGTGCGCCGCCGGCGGTGTTCCGCTCACTGGCTTCGGTCGTGCGCCAGCTTGATGTGCGTCGCGCCCAGGTGCTGATCGAGGCGATCATCGCCGAAGTCGCCGATTCGACCGCCAGCGAGATTGGTGTGCAATGGTTCACTGCACCGCAGCGCGCCGACGGAACCTTGGGACAAGGTGTCATCGGCGGCACCAATTTCCCGGGCCCGAACGGGAATTCCGGGTTGAATTCGCTGGCCGCCAATCCGCTCGGATTGTCCGGAGTCGGTGGGCTCTCGCTCGGTTATATCGACGGCACCATCACGCTGCCGGGCAGCGACAAGCCGATCCTCAATCTCGGCGCCCTCGTGCGCGCCCTGCGCGGCGACGGCAAGACCAATATCCTGTCGACGCCCTCGATCCTCACCCTCGACAACCAGGAAGCCGAGATCAAGGTCGCCCAGGAAGTGCCGTTCCTGACCGGCTCCTACACCAACACCGCGAGCACCGGCAGCAACGGCCAGGTGACCAATCCGTTCCAGACCATCGAGCGCAAGGATGTCGGCCTGGTTCTCAAGGTCACCCCGCACGTCAACGAAGGCGACGCCGTGCGCATGGAGATCCACCAGGAAGTCTCGTCGCTGGCGCCGCCGGTGACCGGCGCGGTCGACCTGGTTACCAACAAGCGCGAGCTCTCGACCAGCGTGCTGGTGGCCGACAACGCCCTGCTCGTGCTCGGCGGATTGATCGACACCCAGGTGACCGACAACAACAGCAAGGTGCCGGGGCTTGGCAGCATCCCGCTCATCGGCAACCTGTTCCGCTATCGCTCGAACAAGAACGAGAAGCGCGACCTGATGGTCTTCCTGCGCCCGCAGATCCTGCGCGATGCGGCGACCGAAGCGGCCGTGTCGAGCGAAAAATACAACTACATGCGCACCGAGCAGCTGCAATTGCGCGAGGACAGCGCGCCGCTTACGCCGCGCAGCGAGCGCCCGCTGCTTCCCGAAGTCCACGATTTCCTCCGTGATCCCGGCATGGATGCCAACGCAACGCAGCAGCCGGTGCGCCGGAACGGGCAATGAGCGAGCCTGCACGCGCCGAGGCACGACCGTCGCGTCCCGGCTTCGGATTCGCACGTCGGCACGGCGCAACATTGATCGCGTGGCACGAAGGAGCGGCCGACATCGCCTGTCGCCAGGGCGTGCGCCCGGAAGTGCTGGCCGAATTGCGTCGTCACCTGGGTGTCGACCTCAAGCTCACCGCCTACGAGCCGACCGCCTTCGAGCGTCTGCTGCGCGATCTTTACGAACAAGGCGATGACGCCCGTGCGATGGTTTCCGATCTCGATGAGCGTCTCGATCTGAAGACCCTCGCCGATGAATTGCCCGAGCCCGAGGATCTGCTCGAAAGCGAGGACGATGCGCCGATCATTCGCCTGATCAACGCACTGCTGACCGAAGCCGTAAAGGAAGGCGCATCGGACATTCATATCGAACCGTTCGAGAGTCGTCTTGTCGTGCGCTTCCGCATCGATGGCGTATTGCGCGAAGTGTTGGCGCCACAAAAAGGTATCGCCAACGCCGTGGTCAGCCGCATCAAGGTCATGGCCAAGCTCGACATTGCCGAAAAGCGACTGCCGCAGGATGGCCGCATTGGTCTGCGCATCGCTGGGCGTCCGGTCGATGTGCGTGTTTCGACAATTCCAGCCGGGCATGGCGAGCGCGTCGTCTTGCGCCTGCTCGACAAGCAGGCCGGTCGTCTCGATCTGATTCAGCTCGGCATGGACAGCGACACCCGCACACGCCTTGAGTCGATGATCGCGCGCCCGCACGGCATCCTGCTGGTGACCGGCCCGACCGGTTCGGGCAAGACCACCACGCTTTATGCTGCCTTGCTCAAGCTCAATGATTCCTCGCGCAACATCATGACCGTCGAGGATCCGATCGAGTACTACATCGACGGCATCGGCCAGACCCAGGTCAACACGCGCGTCGACATGACCTTCGCCCGCGGCCTGCGCGCGATCCTGCGCCAGGATCCGGATGTGGTCATGGTCGGCGAAATCCGCGACCTCGATACAGCCGAGACTGCCGTGCAGGCTTCGCTGACTGGCCACCTCGTGCTCTCGACCTTGCACACCAATTCCGCCGTTGGCGCAGTGGCGCGCTTGCGCGACATGGGCGTCGAACCGTTCCTGCTGTCATCGAGCCTGGTCGGCGTGCTCGCCCAGCGTCTCGTGCGTGCGCTCGATCCGGCCACGCGCGAAGCCTATCAGGCGACGCCAGCCGAGCTGGCCGCCTTCGGCCAGCCCAAGGATGCCGTGGTCACCCTGTATCGCCCGCGCGCTGATGCAGGTAATCGCCATGCCGGCTACAAGGGCCGTACCGGCGTCTACGAACTTGTGCCGGTCGATGACGCCATGCGTCGCCTGATCCATGAGGGTGCCTCCGAGGCCGAGCTCGAACGGCATGCGCGTTCACGCGCCCCAAGCATCCTTGAGGACGGCTGGCAGAAATGCCTGAGTGGCCAGACCACAACCGAGGAAGTGTTGCGCGTGACGCGCGAGGATTAAGGCGTTGTCTTGCCAGGCTGTTGAAATTCTACTCGGGCGGCAAGATCCGGCAGCGAAATGGGCATCAAGGTGCTCATTTACCGCATGCAAACTGCGGTTTTTGGCCCAGTTTGCCTTGTCCCGCACTCGCCTGGGCGAATTTCAACAGCCTGTTGACGCGTGGTGGGCCCACCAGGACTTGAACCTGGAACCAACGGATTATGAGTCCGCTGCTCTGACCAATTGAGCTATAGGCCCGATGCGCGGCACTGAATGATCGGTTCGCGGGAACCAGTTTGCGGCGATGGCCGCGAATTGTAACGGCATCCGTCAACGCATGCGCACGGTTTCAATCGGCGGCCCGGCTCCCGGGCTTGTTCGGCGTCAGCCGGTTGTGCGCGCCGAGTGCTTGCCCGGACAATGCATGCCGCAGCTCCCTTTGCCGGATCGCCGATTTCGCATGCGCATTTTCTCGCTGGAAGGAAAACTTGCGGCAGCGTTGACATTCTGGTCGCTGCTGACCGCGCTTGTATTGATGCTGTGCCTGCACTGGCTCGATTCCCCCGTTTGGGCGGTTGCAGCAACGGTGCTCGTCATGGTGCTGCCGGGGCTTGTCCTTGCGCGCCGCCTGGCGCGCCCGGTAGCGGCGCTGATTCGCGCGCTCACGGGTAGCGTGTCGGCATTCGGTGATGGCGATTTCAGTTTCTCGATCCGCAATGCCAGGCGCGACGAAGTCGGCGATCTGGTCGATGCGCACAACGAGCTTGGACGCGTTCTGCGTGATCAGCGCCAAAATCTTTTTCAGCGTGAACTGCTGCTCGATACGGTCGTGCAGAACACGCCGACTGCGATGGTTCTGATCGAGTCAGGCGGACACGTCGTCTATGCAAATCTCGCCGCGCGAGCCCTGCTCAATGGCGGACGCGCGATGAATGGCCTGGATTTCGAGATGATCGTGGCAGAGGCGTCGCCGCAATTTTCAGAAGCGCTCGCTGCGGGCGCAGATGCCTTGTTCAATGTCGAGATCGATCACGAGGAAGAGACTTTCCATCTCTCGCAGCGTCAGTTCAAGCTGCAAGGGCGCTCGCACCTCATGATCATGCTGCGCCGCATGACCCGCGAGCTGTCGCGCCAGGAAGTTTCCACATGGAAAAAAGTCATACGCGTGGTCAGTCATGAGCTCAACAATTCGCTGGCGCCGATCCGCTCGCTTTCCCATTCGGGCAGACAACTGGCCAAGCGCGGCGAGCTCGATCGACTCGAGCGCGTCTTCGACACCATCGAGGAGCGCGCCCTGCATCTTGGCGGCTTCGTCCAGGGCTATGCGCATTTCGCCAAGCTGCCGGTGCCGCAACGCTCGGTAGTCGAGTGGGCGCCGTTCCTGAATGCGCTTGGCCAGCACAGCCGATTCAAGCTGGTCGGATCTCCGCCCGCTGTTGCCGCTTGGTTCGATCGGGCACAGATCGAACAGTTGCTGATCAACCTGCTCAAGAATGCAGCCGAGTCGGGTGGCGAGGTGGAGGATATCGAGCTGGCGGTGTCCGTGCGCGGCCGCGAACTGCGCATCGAAGTGCGTGATCGCGGTCCGGGCATGAGCGAATCCGTGCTGGCAAATGCGGTGTTGCCGTTTTATTCGACCAAGCGCAGTGGCAGCGGACTCGGGCTCGCGCTGGCGCGCGAGATTGCCGAGGCCCATGGAGGCCGCTTGCAACTTGCCAATCGGCCGCAAGGAGGCTTGCGCGTGAGCTTGATTCTTGCGCAGCCCGAGGCGGTTTCCAGCCTGTCCATGCAGGAGATTCGGGCGCGCTGATTCCCCTTGGTCGCGCAGTCCTGCTAGATTGCGTCGACATGAATGGGTGGGGAGAGTGAAATGGGTGGTTTTATCGGTTTGGTCGTCGTCGTCGTGGCCTTCATCGTGGTGGCCAAACTCGTACGCATCGTGCCGCAGGGTTTTGAGTGGACCGTGCAGCGCTGGGGCAAGTACACGCATACGCTGACGCCGGGTTTCCATCTGCTCGTGCCAATCGTGCAAAGCGTCGGCCACAAGATCAACATGATGGAGCAGGTACTCGATGTTCCTTCGCAGGAAGTCATCACCAAGGACAACGCCGTCGTTCGCGTCGATGGCGTGGTCTTCTACCAGGTGCTTGATGCGGCCAAGGCCGCCTACGAGGTTTCCAATCTCGAACAGGCCTCGCTGGCCCTGATCATGACCAATATCCGTACCGTGCTCGGTTCGATGGATCTCGATGAGTCGCTGAGCAAACGCGATGAAATCAATGCCAAGCTGCTGATGGTGGTTGATGAGGCGACCCATCCGTGGGGCGTCAAGGTGACCCGCATCGAAATCAAGGACATCTCGCCACCGCGCGATCTCGTCGATTCGATGGCGCGGCAGATGAAGGCGGAGCGCGAGAAGCGCGCCAACGTGCTCGAGGCGGAAGGCTTTCGCCAGGCGGCGATCCTCAAGGCCGATGGCGAAAAGCAGGCGGCCATTCTCGAAGCCGAGGGCAAGCGCGAAGCCGCCTATCGCGAAGCGGAGGCGCGCGAACGCCTCGCCGAAGCCGAAGCCAAGGCGACCACGATGGTCTCCGATGCGATCGCCGGCGGTGACATCAACGCGATCAACTACTTTGTCGCCAACAAGTATGTCGAGGCACTCAAGGAAATGGCCCATTCGCCGAACCAGAAGATGCTGATCCTGCCGTTCGAGGCAACCGGTATCCTCGGCTCTCTGGCCGGCATCGCGGAGATCGCCAAGAGTGCATTTGAAAAGTCGGCAACGCCGCCGCCACCGCCGCGTCCGGTGCCCCCGGTCATGCGCTGATCGGGAGTCGACATGAGCGAGACGATTTCCAATCTGGTGGCGAGCTACGGCTGGTGGCTGCTGTCCCTGCTGCTGATTGCGGCCGAACTCGTTACGCCGGGATATTTCCTGCTCTGGATCGGCCTCGCCGCGGCGATCATGGGATTGGTCATGCTGGTTGTGCCCGGGCTCGTGTTCCTCGCCCAGGCCGTCCTGTTCGCTCTGCTCGCGGTCGCCGTGTGTTTCATCTACTGGAAATACATCCGCCCCTCCACCGAACTGCGCGACGATCAGCCTCTACTCAACCGCAAGGGCGATCGCATGATTGGTCGTCGTGTCCTCGTCGTCGATGCTATCGTCAATGGTCGCGGCAAGGTCAGCGTGGGCGATTCGGTATGGCTGGTCGAAGGCAAGGACTGCCCGATCGGTACCCCGGTGCGGGTGACTGCCGTCAACGGCACGACCTTGCAGGTGGTGGCCGATCCATCCGGGTGACGGTCGATTCGTTCGTGTACGGCTGCAGTCACGGGAAGCGGATAGGCGACTGGCGCGGTGGTTGCCTATAATCGGCGGCTCCCGACCAGGCCGAAAACATGACCCGCAAGACCGTACTCAATGATTCGCACCGCGCGCTTGGCGCCAAGATGGTTGATTTCGGCGGTTGGGACATGCCGCTCAACTACGGATCGCAGATCGAGGAACACCATGCCGTGCGCCGCGATGCCGGCATGTTCGATGTCTCGCACATGACCGTCGTCGACATGCATGGGCCGCGCACACGCGAATTCCTGCGCCACCTGCTGGCCAACAATATCGACAAGCTCAAGGTTCCCGGCAAGGCGCTGTACTCGTGCATGCTCAATGCCGAAGGTGGCGTGATCGATGACCTGATCGTCTATTTCGTCGCCGAGGATTTCTTCCGCACCGTCGTCAATGCGTCGACCCGTGACAAGGACCTGGCCTGGATCACGCAACAGGCCCAGTCGTTCGAGGTCGAGATCAAGGAGCGGGGCGATCTGGCCATGATTGCAGTCCAGGGGCCGCAGGCGCGCGAAAAGGCGGCTGCGGTTCTCGGCGACGGCATCGGCGCGAGCGCACTGAAGCTCGGAAAATTCGTCGCCATGCAGTCGCGCGACTTGTTCATAGCGCGAACCGGATACACCGGTGAGGACGGTTTCGAGATCATGGTTGACGAAGCCGCAGCCGTAGATCTGTGGAATCGACTAGTCGCGGCGGGCGTGCAGCCTGCCGGGCTCGGCGCGCGCGACACCCTGCGGCTGGAAGCTGGCATGAATCTCTACGGTCAGGATATGGATGAGACGATTACGCCGTGGGAGGCCGGCTTGGCGTGGACGGTTTCGCTCGACACGGGGCGCGAATTTATTGGCCGATCAGTGTTGGAGAAACAGAAAGCCGCCGGCGTTGCACGCCAGATGGTCGGTATCGTCATGGACGAGAAAGGCGTGTTGCGTCACGGCCAGAAAGTCCTGACCGAACACGGCCCCGGCGAAGTGCTGTCGGGAACGTTTTCGCCGACCCTCGGCAAGGCAATCGCGTTTGCCCGCATTCCCGCAGGGGCCCCGGCATCGGTTCGGGTTGATATCCGCGGACGCGAGGTTCCGGTTCGGGTCGTCAAGTATCCGTTCGTGCGCGACGGCCAGGCGGTCCTCGCCTGACTGCACCGCGATCCGTCGCGGCTGATAGAATCCAGCATTGGTTCATCCCTCATCCCAGGCCAGCAAACATGAAAGAGATTCCCGGCGATCTGATGTTTCTCAAATCCCACGAATGGGCGCGCGTCGAAGACAACGGTACCGTCACGATCGGTATCTCCGATCATGCGCAGGGATTGCTTGGTGATCTGGTCTATGTCGAGTTGCCGAATGTCGGCGACGCCGCACAGGCCGGAACCGCCGCCGCGGTGGTCGAATCGGTCAAGGCCGCATCGGATGTCTATTCGCCGGTGAGTGGCGAGATTGTCGCCGTCAATGACGCGTTGGCTGATCGCCCCGAGACGATCAATGAGGATGCCTACGGCGAAGGCTGGATCTTTGTCGTCAAACTCTCCGATCGCGACGAGCTTCAGGAGATGCTCGATCCGGATGCCTACGCCGAGTTGATCGAGAACGAGGACGACTGATTTCACCCGCGGTTCAGTTTTTTTCGGGAGTTGAAGACGGGCCGAAAGATCGGCCCGTTTTTCGTTTTCGGGCTCGAAATTCGCCTGCAACGAAAAATATTTTCATGGCTGTCAATTCAGTGTTTGGACTGATTCCGGGCCCCGATGACGCGCTGCAATTTGGAATATGTTCCGCGCGGATCGTGCTCGACTTTCGCCATCGTGATTATCCGCACATCGACCAATAACCCTGAATGGCGCGTTATTGCTGGCTGTCCGGACACAAGGGTTGAACTGATATAGACGTATAAGCGTCTATAAGGCCAAGCGTGATTGAACACAAGAGCAATCAATCGGTCTGAAAATCCAATCGAATTTCGGCGCCCCATCCCCGATTTCAGGCCCTTGTTTTCCGTCAGAAATTTGTTGACACGCGCATCCGACAGGAATAATTTTCGCCGCAGCAACACAACGGAAACAAAAAAGGAATCATGGCTGCATCCAGATTCGTCGAACCCTACATTGAGCACGGCCTGAAATCATCGGCCGTAAGAAAGATTACGGTATCGATTCCACTGCACATTCTTAGACTTCTGTCCGACGAACGGACCCGGCGCCAGGTCGCCAACCTGCGCCACGCGACCAACAGCAATTTGTTGTGCGAAGCATTTCTTCACGCTTTTACTGGGCAATCACTGCCAACTGACGAGGAGTTAAGACGCGATATGGCCACAAAGAAAGCAACTGCAAAGAAATCTGCTGCGAAGAAACCGGCCGCCAAGAAGGCGACCAAGAAAGCAGCAGCCAAGAAGGCTCCGGCAAAGAAAGCGGCCAAGGCGAAAAGCGCCCCAGCCGTGAAGAAGGCTCCAGCCAAGAAGGCTGCAGCCAAGAAGGCGCCGGCGAAGAAGAAGGCTCCGGCAAAGAAAGCGGCCAAGGCGAAAGCCGCCACCGCCATGAAGAAGGCTCCGGCCAAGAAAGCGGCTGCCAAGAAGGCACCGGCCAAGAAAGCAGCCAGGAAAGCTGCGAAGAAGTAAGTTGTAACGATCGGTTGTCGGCTGGCAACCGATCCTTTACTGAATGCCTGGAATCGCATCGTTGATGTCAGGCAAGACAGAGTCACTGCACAGCAAGTGCAGATAAAAAAGCTTCACTGGATCTTGCAAACGGACTGCTCTCCCTGCGGTATGCCCAGCGCAGGGAGAGATTTCGGAACCAGATCCAGGGTGCGCGAAACTTGATCCCGACAGGTTCGGCAACCTCGAGAGGATCATCGTGGAATGCAACCCACCCCAGGCTTCCGTCAAAAGTGTGAACGTCGGCCAATCCCTCGGCATGGCAACTTGCTAGCGTATCGGTGATTTCCCGACAGGTGTCCACCATGCGTTTCGTCATCACCAGCATTTGCATGATCCTTGGCGGTGCGCTCGCTGTGCCGGCCAAGGCCGCAACAGTTGCCGTCCAGCTGGATCTTCAAGCGGATCGTCATTCGATCAACCCGCTGATCTTCGGCGTCAGCGGTTCGCCCGATCTTTCGCAACTTGCCTACCCGCTGGTGCGCTGGGGTGGCAATTCGACAACCCGCTACAACTGGCAGGCCGACGTCCACAACACGGCGTCGGACTGGTTCTTCATGAATATTCCCGACGGCAACGGCACGGCCTCCGCCTCTTCGGTTGAGGCGCTGGTTGCGTCGACGCTCGCCGCTGGAGCGCAACCATTGTTGACCCTGAGCACGATCGGCTGGATGCCAAAGTCGGTTCAGCAGAAGCACTGGAGCTTTTCAGTCGCCAAGTATGGCCCTCAGCTGGTCACCGAATGCAGCTATTTCGGTTCCTCGCCGCCAGCCTGGTGCACCGCCGATGCTGGCAATGGACGCTGCAATCCAGCGCAGAACCAGACCGGATATTGCAATTCCGCCGGGGACATCGTTGGCAACGATCCGCTTGATACCTCGGATGTTTCGACGGCGCAAACCCAGACCGGATGGATGGCACACCTGCAACAGCGCTTCGGTAGCGCTGCCTATGGCGGTGTCCGTTACTACGCACTCGACAACGAACCGATGCTGTGGAATTCGACACATCGCGATGTGCATCCGAATCCACTGACCTACGATGAGATCTGGCAACGCACGGTGACCTACGCAAGCGCGATCAAGGCGCAGGATCCGGCGGCAAGGATCCTTGGGCCGGTCACCTGGGGCTACTGCGACCTGTTCGGATCGGCGGCCGACGATTGCCTCGATGGCAGCGATCGTGCGGCACATGGAGGCGTTCCGTTCGTGCAGTGGTACCTGCAGCAGGTGTGCAGCTACCAGGCCGCGCACGGCGTGCGTCTGGTTGACTACCTTGATCTGCACTACTACCCGCAAGGTGACGGCGTGGTGGATTTCTCCGACCCGCCGAATGGCTCGGAAACCGCCACCGTGTCCGCACGTCGCCTGCGCTCGCTCAAGGAACTGCATGACCCCGCATGGGATTCGGAATCCTGGTTGTCCGATCTCGGCAACACCGCGCCGTGGCACTACAGCCGGCCCGGCCTGATCCCTCGCGTGCGTGCCTGGATTGATGCATCCTGCCCCGGAACCGGCCTGTCCATCAGCGAGTACAACTGGGGTGCCGACAACGGCGCGAGCAGCGCGCTGGCACAGGCGGAAGCTCTGGCAATTTTTGCCCGCGAGGGTGTCGACATGGCCGCTCGATGGATCGCTCCCGCCACCGGATCACTGGTCGAGCGGGCCTTCCGGTTGTACCTTGATTTCGATGGCAATGGCGCTCGCGTCGAGGGTGAGAGCACGCGTGCAACCAGCGCCAATGTCGATGCGCTTGGTGCCTATGCGATTCATCAGACGGGTTCGCGTGTCATGGTGCTTCTGTTCAACAAGGCAACTTCGTCGACCACGGCCGCATTGAACCTCGGTACGCGCTTGACTGGCCCATGGAAGCTCTACCAGTTCAGCGCGACCAGCGCCGTATCACAGGTTGCTTCCGGAACCATCGACAGCTCGAACATCAGCCTCGCCAATCTGCCACCGCGCTCCGCGAGTCTCCTCGTGTTGCCCGACGTCGATCGGATCTTCGCCGACGGTTTCGATCAGCCCTGAACCTGTTGCGCTGCGGGTGCGGGTTTGTGCTTGTCGTGAGGAATGCCGCGCAACGCTGCCGCAACGAGCATCGACCCAAGCGAGGATCTCATCAGGCCAAAACCGAGGCTGGAGATCGATCGTATCGAGCGCGTGGCCTGCACGAGCTGGCTGCGGCCGAGCAGGAGGCCTGCGCCAAAGCCCCCACCCAGGAGGATGATTGGGCGGTAGCGCTCGAAGCCATCGCGCAACCAGGCCGTTTGCCGTTTGAATCGATCACGCTCGACGCTCAGGCGCGCCGCAGCATGACGAACACGCTGTCGATTCTCGTGCAGGGGATTCATGTCTTTCCCTGTCGTTCCATCGGCCTGTCAGGCGGAGAGACAATCAAGGCGCGAGTTTGCGGAAGGGTGAGATCATGCCAGCATCGGCGGATTTCCGTGATCACCCAGAACGCACCGGCGATATTGATCACGGTTACCGTGGCGATGCCGAGAAACAGATTTCCGCTCAACTGGAAGATGCCCACCACGAGCGCCGCGATGATGGACAGCCATGCCGCTGCCGCAAGGGAAATCAGGACGAAGGCAAGCCAGAGGATCATCAGGGCGCTGCGCCCGGCAAGCTGCAGCTCGGCTCGCAGCAGGGCCAGTGAGGCCTCGGCAACTTGCATGGCCGCAGCAAGGACGTCACGCGCGATATCCACAAGGCTGCGTTCGGAGGCGGACGCAGTCTCGGGATCGCCTTCGGTTCGGGTGTCAGCCACCGGTGTCGGCTCAGCGACGACGCATCAGGCGTGACATGAGTACACCTGCCGCAACAGCGATGCCTACGGCGGCCAGAGGGTGGGCCCGGATCTGCTCGGATGCGACTTCACCGAAGCGCTTTGCGCCGTTGCCGAACCGTTCGCCGGCCGCAGACAGCTCTTCGTTGAGTGCGCTGCCGTTTTCGCGCAGGCGCTCACTGAAGCGGCTTGCCTTACGGCTCACCTCGTCAATTCCATCGCTGATCTGGTCAGCCATCCTGCTGCCAATACGGGCATCTTCATCCATTGGTTTCGTGCTTGCTTTCGTTGTCGAGCTCATTGTCAATTCCTCGTGGGGATAGCGGACAAATCGCTTCTGCACCGACGCGTGCGGAAGAACCGTGGCGCCAATGCTGGCATGCGCTTGCTGAAGCCTGCATGGCTGGCGATTCTGCAGTCACGGTTTCCAGGCGGGGCGGAAAGTCATTGCGCTCTCGCGGCGCCTTGAGAATTGTTCGGCGCGACATGTGACACCCTGCGCCGGAATGCGCTATCTTTCCTTCGTCCGTACGTTGATTGACGCTGAGGACAGGGGTGTACAAGCCGATTGATCAACCTTGTCAGGTCGGCTCGTGCAGGAAACTTCAGGACAGGTGCTGCCACGCGTGGGCCTGATGCAAGCTTTGGCGATAGCTGGCTTGTTGTCGAATGCCGCGGTGTGGATCCGGTTCGGATTTCCCTCGATGCCGCTGTTTGGACGCGCCAGCTGCGAATTCGCACATTTCGTCCTGCATCCACGGAGCGTCTGACCCATGAATCCTTCAACCACAAACATGCGTTCCGTGCGTGGGTCTGCCGCACTGAACATCATCATCGCCGTTCTGGTTCTTGGCGCAGTCGCAGGTGGCGTGTGGTGGTACATGAATCGCGACTCGGGCATTTCAACCGCAAACCCGGTCGCGACGCCAACGCCTCCGGCCTCGACCACGGCTGGCGAGGAGGCCCCTGCCACTCCTTCGGCGGCTGAGGGACTGAGTATCGATCAGCTTTATCGTGAGGCACGCAAGGCGATGGCCGAACAACGCATGGTCGCACCCGCTGGCAACAATGCGCTCGAATTCTATCTCGCAATCCTGGAGAAGGATGCGACGAACACGGGCGCCAGCGACGCCTTGCGTGAACTGTTCCCGTTCGCCAGCGGAACCGCCGAGCAGGAAATCAACCAGGGTAATCTGGATGAAGCGACTCGCATCATCGATTCGCTCGCCAAGGCGGATCCGAGCAACTACACGCTGACGATTCTGCGCAGCAAGATGGATGCGAGGCGGAAGCTGGAGGAGCAGCAGCAGGCCCAGGCCGCCGCTGCCGCCGCTGCCGCGGCTGCCGCTGCCGCTGCGCCAGCCAAGCCGGAACCTGAAGTGGAGACCGCATCCGCGTCTGCATCGAATTCGGCAGGCGCCGCTTCTGCCAGTGCGGGGACGAGCGTGCCGAAGCCGGCTCCGGCGCCCGTACAACCGGCACCAACTCCAGCACCCGCTGCTCCGCAGGGAGAGACGCGTGATGTGGAAGTGCTGACCCCGGTCGCACCGACCTATCCTCCGCAGGCTGCGCGAAATCGCGAAGAGGGTTGGGTCGAGGTCGAGTTCACTGTGACAGCCGATGGCAAAGTGGAGAATGCCAATGTCACTGCATCCAACCCGACACGTGTGTTTGATCGCGAAGCTGTCCGTTCTATCGAGCGCACCAAGTTCAGTCCACGCCTGGAAAATGGTGTGCCAGTCAATTCCACCGTGCGCCGAAGAATCGAGTTCAAGCTCGGCCGTTGATTCCCAGCAGCGGATGCCAATCGGCGGCGCGTGCATCGTCTTGATGGATGCGCCTGGAGCAACGCGAACAATTCACAAGCTCGCGGTGTCGCGGCTGAGCGGAGCCGCCGCAGTGGAAGCCCACCCGGCTTGGCCGTTTCACACGCCGTTCGTCGTGATTGGCCACTGAAACGGCGTGCGCGTTGTTTTGTGCGCGATTGCGGCCTGCTCATTGGCCGCCGTGACCTGCCAATCCGGCTTCGCGTGCCGTGCTTTTTCGGGCATGACTACGGCGCGACTGTCATCGCCAGGCATGTGTTGTGAAAGCCAGGAGCTTGGGCAGAACACCCTCGGGCCGCGGTCTTGCGCTTGCAAGAAACAGGATGCGCGTCCCCTGATGGGCACGATGTGGCTGTCCCGGGCTAGCGGGTCAGACAATGGCGAAGTTGCACGAGTAATTCGTGCCCGCTGTTGTCGCTCATCGTCTGGGTCGACAAATGCATCAGTTTTTGAGCAGCGGACTCATGGGCGTCTCCACTCAGGCTTGCCGCAAGCATGCCAGCCAGATCCGTCAAGACAAGCAGGCCGAGATCTCTCAGCGTGTTCGCGCTAGAGGTGGCGGCGACGTGCAGCTTTGCCGAAGCTTCGTTGCGCGCCTGGATCGATCGGAGCGGGAAATGCAGTTTGCTCCATGGCCACCAGGATTCGCGCACCCGGTGCAGCACGTCGCGACGAAACAGGCTTTCGAGCAGGTGCCTGCTGATCGGGTTGAGTCGTGCAACCAGCAAGTCGATTGCCGCAGCCACGGTCAGGCCATTGACTGGATCGGCAAGCACCTGGGCGGCCGCAGCGAGTTGCGGGTGGGTCGTGGGAAGCAAGGCCTCGATCACGATGTGTCCGCCCTGGTAGCGAAGCCGCCGTTGCTCATGCAGATCGAGAATGATCGCCGCTGCTGCCAGGGCATTCATGTCCGCATGGGTACGCGAGGCCTCGAACTCTCCGGCTCTCGGATCAATGCACAGCAACATCAGTTGTTCGGCGATCAGCATTCGGGGCCTCCGGGGAGGTTTGCGATCCATCCGCGAGCGATTGACGGTCGGCAATCGCTCATTATGCTACCCATTTTGGGGAATGTGGATTTTCATGGTGCGTGATCAGCGTCGAGCTGCGATCCGTCAGTCGACTTCGCCGCCGCTGCTCAACGTCGCGGACGCGCCAACGCCGGCCCAGTCGACCGAGGGCAAGCCGAGGTAGCGATCAAACAACATGGGCATCAGCCCGCTCGGTGCCGCCGACTCGCAATTCCAGAGCATGACCAGACCGACCCGCCGGTTCGGCAGAAATCCGATCATCGCCCGATAGCCCTGTACCGCGCCGGCATGGAACACCAGCGGCTCGCCAGCATACTGATAGACACGCCAGCCAAGGGCGTACTGGGCATCCAGAAGACGCCCCCGACGCCACGGGGTTGAACGCAGGTCATGCGGTGTTTCAACAAGCGGTTTGTGCAACGTATCGAGCAATTGGGCCGACAATACATCCGGGCGCCCGCCCATCTGGGCGATCAACCACTTCTCCATGTCCTGCAGACTTGCATTCACGCCCGCTGCTGGCGGCATCCGGTAATAGGTTTCACTGGGCAGGAAGGCCTTCCAGTGTTTTCCGCTGCGGCGATGCGGTCGCGCCCAGTGAGCTGAATGTTCGAGTGCATCGCGCCCATAGGTTGCGCTACTCATGCCGAGTGGATGGAATATGCGTTTTTCAACTTCGTGATAATAGAAATCACCGGTGACTGCGTAAGTGATATCGCCGATCAGGCTGAACGCGATATTCTGATACGCGTAGCACTCGCCCACCGGGCAGGCCATCGGCACGTCGGCAAGGCGCTCGACCAGCAAAGGATAGGGCTCATCCCGTTCAAGCAGATTGTCGTAGGTGTTGTGCGGCAGACCCACGCGGTGACTGAGGATATCGGCGACGGTAAGCTTGTTGCTGCTGTCGAGGTCGGCCAGCGCAAATGTCGGCAGAACGCTCGAAATCGTCGTGTCCCAGTGCAGCAATCCATTTTCGACCAGCAGGCCACTAAGGGTTGTTGCGAAGGCCTTTGAAAGCGACGCGAGTCGGAACACCGTGTCGGTTTCGATCTTTTCCCGGCTATTCCAGTCGGCATAGCCGATCGTGCGCTCGTGGACGACCTCGTTGCCCTGGATCACGGCCAGGGCCAGACCGGAAACCTGGCCGGCATCCTCGATCTGGTCGATCCAGCGATCCAGATCGACCATGAACGGCTGGATGTCATTGGCGATTGCCTTGGCATTCACCGTGGGTGTTCGCGCCACGCTTTTCTGTGTGCCGGCTTTTCGATGCGGCGGGCGAGCCTTGTGTGCAGCCGCCATGCTGTCGTTCGCAGCGCCAAGCAACAGACTGCCAGTCATCAGCAGGAGCAGGAGGTTTCGTTTCACGTTGGCTGCCATAGGAAATATCAAGCCCATGCTATGCTCATTTTGCGGCTTGATTATCGCGTTTCGGAGGAAATGAAATGACTACGTTGATCGTTTTGGGTGTCATCGTTCTGTTCGTTTTCTATGCCATTGGTATCTACAACGGATTGGTCACGGCGCGCAACGGCTACAAGAATGCCTTCGCCCAGATCGATGTCCAATTGACCCGGCGCTATGACCTGATTCCAAATCTGGTCGAGACCGCCAAAGGCTACATGAAGCATGAGCGTGAAACGCTGGAGGCCGTCATCCAGGCGCGAAATTCGGCTGTCTCCGGCCTTTCCGCCGCGAAGGCCAATCCGGGGGATCCGCAGGCCATGCAGCAACTATCCGGCGCTGAAAACGTTCTGACCCAGACATTGGGTCGTTTGTTCGCGCTGTCGGAGGCCTATCCCGACCTGAAGGCCAACCAGAACATGATGCAGCTCAGCGAAGAGCTGACCTCGACCGAGAACAAGGTCGCCTTCGCGCGCCAGGCGTACAACGATTCGGTGATGAGCTACAACAATGCGCGCGAAGTTTTCCCGAGTTCGATCGTGGCCAACATGTTCGCGTTTGCAGCTGCGCAACTGCTTGAGATCGAGGCGCCTGAAAAGCGCGAGGCGGTGAAGGTTTCATTCACTTGATGGCTGTCGCGGGTGGCCGCCAGTGCTGGCGGGCCGCCACGCAGGATTGATGCCGGGAATTGTCAGGTGAATTTCTTCGCCCATCAGGAGCTTGCGCGCAAGCAGACACGGCGCATGATCGTGTTGTTCACGTTTGCCGTGATCTGCATCGTGATCGCAGTCGATTTTGTCGTCATGGTCGCGCTCGGCGTCGGTAACGATCATCACCGCGGAGCGGGCGCGCCCGGAGCGGGCGCCATCCTGGCGACCAGCGTCTGCGTGATCGCGGTGATCGGCCTCGCCACGCTGTATCGAATTTCGACCCTGCGTGCCGGCGGCAGTGCCGTTGCCTTGCAACTGGGGGCAACGCCGGTACCGGTCGATACCACGGAGTTTGCCTACCGTCGTCTGCGCAACGTGATCGAGGAAATCGCGATCGCCTCGGGTGTGCCGGTGCCGGAGATCTTCGTGCTTGAAGAGGAAGCCGCGATCAACGCGTTCGCCTCGGGCTACTCGCCCGCCGATGCCGCAGTCACGGTCACTCGGGGTTGTCTCGACAAGCTCACCCGCGAGGAGCTGCAGGGCGTCATCGCGCACGAGTTCAGTCACGTGCTCAATGGCGACATGCGATTGAACATCCGCCTGATCGGCGTTGCCTTCGGCATCCTCGTGCTGGCCATTGTCGGGCGCAAGATCGCCGAAGCATCCGGACGCTCGCGCAGCCGCGACAGTGGCGGGATTGCGATCTTCGGAATTGCCTTGCTCGTGGTCGGTTATATCGGCGTCTTCTTCGCACGCATCATCAAGGCTTCGATCTCACGCCAGCGCGAATACCTGGCTGACGCCTCGGCCGTGCAATTCACCCGCCAGACTGATGGCATTGCCGGTGCACTGAAGAAGATCGGCGGACTTGGCGAGGGCTCGAAGCTGACCAGTCATGATGGCGAGGAGGTCTCGCACATGCTGTTTGGCGATGGCGTCGGTTATTCGGCCTTGTTTGCCACCCATCCGGCCCTGACCGACCGCATCAAGCGCCTGCAGCCACAGTTCAACCCGGCCGAGTTTGCCGAAATCGCCGCCGACTGGACGCAACCGCGGCGGGTCGGTGAGACCGACGATCCGCAAGCATCCCTGGCTGGATTCGCCCCTGCGCGTTCTTCAGGGCGATTTCATCCAACCGGGCAGGGCGAGTCCTCGCCCTTGTCCACGCAGGATGTCCGCCTGTCGGCCCATGAGGTATCCGAACAGGTCGGTCATCCGGATACCGCTGACTATCGCGCGGCCGCCGCATTGAACATGTCCATGCCGGATGCGCTCCGCGCAGCCGCACACGGGCGCGAGCAGTCGATGGCGGTCGTGTTCGCCCTGCTGTTGAATGCGGATGCGGCCGTACGCAAGCAGCAAATCGAACTGATTTCCCATTACTACGATGCCGGCATGGCAGCCGAAGTTGAACAACTTGCCGGGCAGACCAGCCAGCTGCATCCGATGCAGCGCCTGCCGCTGGCCGCACTCGCCTTCCCCGCGTTGCGTCGCCATCCACGGCCGAAGTTGCAGATTTTCGTGATTGTCCTCAAGCAGTTGATCAAGGCCGATGGCCGGGTCAGTCTGGAAGAGTATTGCCTGGCCCGATTGGTCGGTGTGCAAGTCATCGATGCGCTGAATCCGGCAACGACCCGGGTCATGGGACGGATCAAGCTCGGCGATGCCGAAACAGAATTGTGCGACCTGTTTTCAGTGGTCGCACAATTTGGACACGACGATATCGAAGGTGGTCGTCGAGCCTATGTGTTCGGTCTCAACGAAGTGCTGCCGGGCATGAAGCCCGTCTATGCGCCGCCGGCGGACTGGGCGTTGGCGCTCGATCGCGCCCTGCCCAGGCTCGATCTGCTGACGCCGGCAGGCAAGGAGATGGTGGTGCGTGGACTGACCCACGCGATCAGTGCCGATGGTGTTGTCAGCGTCAATGAAGCCGAGTTGCTGCGTACGGTATGCGCCGCCCTGCATTGCCCGTTGCCGCCGATCCTTCAGCAGTCCGCCTGAATCCGCAAGGCAGCACACGAATTGCGTGGATCGACATTGCGATATGCGCGCGGGTCGTGGAGCATAGCGGCCCCGTTGCTCGCCTGGCCCCCATGAGCCGAGATTCCGCCGCTATCGATGCTCGCCTTGAGCAGGTTCTGAGCGATTTTGGCTCGCGCCTGGGCACGTTGATGCGCGGCTACCGGCTTGACCGGCATGGCATTGACCCCGACGACGTCGAGCAGGAAGTCCGCATCCGACTGTGGAAGGCGATCTCACGTGACCGCTCCGGGGCCTTTCATGCGTCTTATGTGCAGAGAGTGGTTGCGACCACGGTGATCGATGCGTTGCGGCGGGCCGAAGTCAGGGCCACCGAACCATTGCCCGAAGATGACGACGAGCCCGGCCGGTTGCCGGAGCAAGGCGTCGGCCCCGAGCAGTCGGCCAGCGATGGCGAGCGAATGGGAGGCTTGCAGCGATGTCTGGCGGAGATTCCTGAACGCCGGCGTCTGCCGATCACCCTGCACCTGCAGGGCTATTCGCTGCAGGAGATCGCCGATGTGGTTGGAACATCCGCGGAAGCGGCAAGAAAACTGGTAACGCGGGGCTTGGATGGATTGAAGTCCCGCCTGCGCGAATTGGGATACGGTGAATTCGATGATTGAGCAAAGCTTGTCAAGACTCTATCGACGCATGAGTGTGCAGGCGCAAGCCGGCGCTGAGGAGTTGTTTGATGGCGATACCCTGCTCGCCGCGGCAGCCGGAACCTTGTCGGGCGACCGACGCGATGAAGTCGCTGTCAGGCTTTCGCGTTCGCCCTTGCAAACCGACCTCGTGCGCATGCTGCATGAGCTGGCGGCCGATGCGGCCACCGTGGCGGAGGCCGTGAATGCGCATCGCTCGCTTGCGCATTCACGCGATGGGCGACGGCTTCGCCATGGCAACGGCAACGCTCGTCGCTACTCGACCCGGTTGCGTTGGATCGGCCTCGCCGCCTGCCTGATGCTGGTATTTGGTTTCGTGCTCTGGCAGCCGCATTCCAATCAGCCCGCAGACAGCGCTGCAGCGGCAGCAATGAAACCCGATCGGATCTTCACCAGTCAGGATCGCATCTTTGCGGCGAGTGATGCGCCGGCGCCGCTTGGCGTCAGCGACAGTGTGTTCCAGTCGAACTTCAACGGCGGCTGATTTCGCCGGCATTCTGATACATGAAAGCGCCCGGCATGCCCGGGCGTTTTTATTGCCATGGATGGCATGTATGCCTGCAACGCAGGAGCAGGTTGCGGGCGTTTCGACGACTCAGGCGGCCACGGAGGTTGCATGCTCGCGGGTCGCGGCGAATTCGATGTCTGGCCAGCGTTCAACGGTCAATTGCAGGTTGACCCGGCTCGGGGCGACGTAGACCAGCTCGCCGGCGGCATCGATCGCCAGGTTCTGCGCGGCCTTTTCGCGGAATTCCTCGAGCTTTCTTGGATTGGCGCAATGCACCCAGCGCGCGGTGACCACGCCGACGTTCTCGAAGGTGCATTCGACTCCGTACTCGTCCTTGAGCCGGTAGGCGACCACATCAAACTGGAGCACGCCGACCGCACCGAGGATCAGGTCATTGGACATCAGTGGCCGGAAGAACTGGGTTGCGCCTTCCTCGGACAACTGGGCCAAGCCTTTCTGCAATTGCTTCATCTTGAGCGGATCTTTCAATCGCGCACGCCGGAACAGCTCGGGTGCGAAATTCGGGATGCCGGTGAAACTCAGCAGCTCGCCTTCCGTGAAGGTGTCGCCGATCGAGATCGTGCCGTGGTTATGCAGGCCAATGACATCGCCGGCAAAGGCCTGTTCGACGATTTCGCGATCCGAAGCCATGAAACTGAGCGCATTGGCCAGCTTCATTTCCTTGCCACTGCGCGTGTGCAGTGCCTTCATGCCACCCGAGAACGTGCCCGAGCAGATGCGCATGAAAGCGACGCGGTCGCGGTGCATCGGATCCATGTTGGCCTGGATCTTGAACACGAAGCCGGTCATGTGCGGCTCGTCGGCATTGACCGTGCGCGTGGTTGTGTCGTGTGATTTCGGTGCCGGCGCGTGTTCGACAAAGAAATCGAGCAGCAATTGAACGCCGAAGTTGTTGACCGCCGAGCCAAAGAACACAGGCGTCAGCTTGCCGTCAAGGTAGGCAGCCTTGTCGAACGGATGCGAGGCCCCGCGCACGAGCTCGAGTTCGTCATTGAGCTCGCGCCATGCCTCATCGCCGATGCGCGCACGCAAGGCCGGATCCGAGAGGCCCTTGTAGATGGTTGAATCCTGGCGGGTGAAATTTCTGCCCGACTCGAAGATGTGCACTTCGTCGAGCAGCAGGTGATAGACGCCCTTCAAGCGCGAGCCCATGCCGATCGGCCAGGTGACGGGTGCGCAGGCGATACCGAGCACGGATTCGACCTCATCGAGCAGTTCAATTGGCGCCCGGCCCTCGCGATCGAGCTTGTTGATGAAGGTCATGATCGGTGTATCGCGCAATCGGCAGACTTCCATGAGCTTGATTGTGCGCTCCTCGACACCCTTGGCGCAGTCGATCACCATCAACGCCGAGTCGACCGCAGTCAGCACACGGTAGGTATCTTCAGAGAAGTCGGCATGACCCGGCGTATCGAGCAGATTGACCACACTTCCGGCATACGGAAACTGCATGATCGAGCTGGTCACCGAGATGCCACGCTCCTTTTCCAGCGCCATCCAGTCCGAGGTCGCATGCCGCGCGGTCTTGCGTGACTTGACCGAACCGGCCAGCTGGATCGCGCCGCCGAACAGCAGCAGTTTCTCGGTCAGCGTGGTCTTGCCCGCATCGGGATGGGAAATGATGGCGAAGGTGCGCCGCCGGCGCATCTCGTTGATGGAATTGCTCATGGCCAGGTCTGGATCTGCTGCAGGCGCCTTTGCCGGCGGCTTGCGGGGCGCGCATTGTACGCGAGCCGGACGCTGGCTTCAGGTTTGGCCGGACGGCAGGGCGCGGCTGCCAGCCTCAATACCGCCCTGGTGCGAACCCGATCAGTCGCGGCGGATGCTGATGTCGCCGCTGAAGGTGTCGATCTTGATGCGTGCGCTGCCGTCGCCGACGGTCGTGTCAAGGGATCGGCCAGGTCCGTGTTCGGGCTCCTCAACCTTGCCGAAATCGGTACGGATGCGGCCGCTGAAGGTTTCCGCCTCGATTCGCGCCGAGAGTTCGGCACCGGCATCGATGCGGATGTCGCCGCTCATCGTTTCCGCATCGACGCGCGCATCATTGGCCGGCTTGCCACGCAGGCTGATGTCGCCGGAAACCGAGCTGGCCGAAAACTCGCGATAGGAATCCGTGCTCACGGCAATATTGCCGGACACGGTCTCGAGTTTGAGGCGCTCGCGATTGGCCCGCGAATCAATGTCACCGGAAACGGTTTCGACATGCGCACGCTCGCCGTTGCCGCTCAGTTCAACGCGGCCGCTGATACTGCCGACCTCGAGTTCACGCGCGTTGCTGTCGAGGCGGATCTTGCCGCTGACGCTGTCCACGTCGAGCAGTCGGCCGGCCGAACCAGTTACGGTCACCTCGGCGCTGACGGTTTCGATATGCAGTTCGGCCGCCTGTGGAACGCGAATGTCGAGCACCGAATCCTCCATTTGCGAGTTCGAGCCCCAGTTGAACCAGCCTGAAGATTCGGGCTTCTCCACTTCGATATCGATACGCGAACTGCCGCCTTCGACACGCAGACCCTTGCTGCCATTGCCGAGGGTGCCGGTGATCTCGACGCGATTCTGCTCCCAGCCACTGACGGTTACCGAGCCGCGCACATTGGAAATGTCGATGCGTGCCGTCGCATCGGCGTCGCGACTTTCGTGAATTGGCGTTCCGGCCAGTGCGGTCGAGCCGCCAGCCAGCAACAGGAGAATCATCAGGGGGCGCATACGTTTCATCGTGATTCCTCAGCTGGCATCAAGGCCAAGTCGGGCGAGCTTGCGTCGCTGCGCATGGGTGCGGTTGATCAGGCCGACAAGAAAGACCGCGTCGGGCTGTTGCAGCAAGGCCTGGTCGAGCTCCTGGCTAGCTGCATCGAGGACGACTTCGGCGCTGGCCAGGCGCGGATCACCTGCAGCCGCAAGCGCCCGGGCGCGCTCGATCTGCCGGCCGACATCGAGACCGCTGCGCGACAGGCCATCGTTGCTGGCCATGCGCTCGCGATGATCCTGCAATGCCAGCGAGAAAACCCCGGCTCCGATCGCCACCGCCAGACCTGCGGCGGTAGCCAGCGGCCAACGTCGGCGACGAACCGGCGCGCCTGTCGGCTGCGAAGCCGCCGCAATCTGCCGGGCAATCTGCGGCCAGAGATCATGCTGCGGTTCGCGCGGGCTGCGCAGCTCACGCAATTCGCGGCGGAATTCAAAATCAGTCATGGCTTTCTCCGAGCGCACGCTTGAGTAAACCGCGAGCGCGATGCAATTGGGCTTTAGACGAACCGATCGCCATGCCGAGTTCGTTGCCGATCTCTTCGTGCTTCCAGCCCTCGATATCGTGCAGCACGAGCACGGCGCGCGCGCGCGGCGGCAGGTTCGCGATGGCGCGTTCCAGATCGGCGCGCTCGCCGGCACAGAATGGCCTGACCGGCTCGCTCGCCGCTTCGAGCACGCCGTCGTCAACCGACTCTTCCGGATTGTGCTTGCGCAGCTCCATCAGGGCGACGTTGACGGCCAGCCGATGCAACCAGGTGCTGAAGGCGCTTTCGAAGCGGAAGCTGTCGAGTTTCTGCCAGGCCCGGATGAAGGCTTCCTGGGTCAGCTCTTCGGCGCGCGAGGGGTTCATGCCGGACAAGCGCCAGACGGCGCCGTGCACACGTGAGCAATGACGACGATAGAGCTGCTCGAATGCGCCGAGGCTGCCGGCTGCGGCGCGCCTGACCAGATCGCCATCCTCGGGTTCGCTCCGTGGTGCGTCGGTCATTGGCAAGGGCATGGCAAGGCAGGCGGTACTCATGGTGCCAGTTTGGATGCCGACTTGCAGCTCAGGGTTTAATGGTGGCCGTGAGCGGCTAGCTGTAAGCGGTGAGCGGGAACAGCGAAAAGCAACTTCGATCTTCGCCGTGATTCTCAGGCCGCTTGAACTGCTTTTCCCGCTCACCGCTCACCGCTTTCTGCTTACGGTCTGAAATCAGCCGCTGGCCGCACGCGCCCTGCTGGTTGGCACGCTTGCCAAGGCGTCGGCAATCTTGCGTTGTTCGTCTTTCAGAGATTGCGGCATGCGCGCGCCAAAACTGTCGAGGTATTCACCGATCGCGGCCAGTTCGGCCTGCCAACCCTGTTCGTCGACGCCGAGGAGTTCGTGCACGGCTGCAGCCGCGAGAGTGAGGCCATCCAGGTTGAGGTCGTCGGCATTTGGAACAAGGCCGACCGGCGTCTCCTGTGCGCCCGCCGTGCCAGCGCAACGGCCGAGGATCCACTCGAGAACGCGCAGGTTTTCGCCAAAACCCGGCCACAGGAATTTGCCATCCGCGCCTTTGCGAAACCAGTTGACGTGGAAGATCTTCGGCAGCCTCGCGCCGGGTTTGTCGAACGACAGCCAGTGCGCGAAATAGTCGGCAAAGTTGTAGCCGCAGAACGGCTTCATGGCCATCGAATCGCGACGAAGAACGCCGACTGCACCGGTGGCTGCGGCCGTGGTTTCCGAACCCATCGCGGCGCCGACGAGCACGCCATGGGCCCAGTCCCTGGCCTCGAACACAAGCGGAACCAGGGAAGGACGCCGGCCACCGAAAATGATGGCGCTGATCGGTACGCCTTGCGCGGCCTCGGCCTGGGGCGACCAGCTTGGGCACTGTTGCGCGGCCACGGTAAAGCGGGAATTCGGATGCGCCGCCGGACCGTTGGCCGGATTGTAGGCGCGGCCTTGCCAGTCGGTCATCGGCTGGCCTTCGCTCAAGCCTTCCCACCACGGCTGGTTGTCGGCGGTGACGGCGACATTCGTGTAGATCGTGTCGTGCTGGATCATGGCCAGCGCATTCGGATTGGTCTTGCGATCGGTGCCCGGGGCGACACCGAAATAGCCCGCCTCGGGATTGATCGCCCAGAGCTGGCCGTCCTCACCAGGTTTCATCCAGCAGATGTCGTCGCCGATTGTCCATATTTTCCAGCCGGCCTCACGATAGCCTTCGGGTGGAATCAGCATGGCCAGATTGGTCTTGCCGCAGGCTGACGGGAAAGCCGCTGCGACATAGCGGGTTTCGCCTTGGGGATTCTGGACGCCGACGATGAGCATGTGCTCGGCCAGCCAGCCTTCGCTGCGCGCCTGCCAGGAGCCGATGCGCAGGGCGTGGCATTTCTTGCCGAGCAGGGCGTTGCCGCCGTAACCGGAGCCGATCGACTTGATCGAAAGCTGTTCCGGGAAATGCATGATGAAACGCTTGTCCGGATCGAGTTCGCCGGTCGAATGCAGGCCCTTGACGAAGGTCTCTTCGCGTTCGATGCGACTCAATGCCGCAGCCCCCATGCGCGTCATGATGCGCATGTTGGCGACCACATACGGTGAATCGGTGATCTCGACGCCGCAACGCGAGAGCGGCGAATCAAGCGGTCCCATGCAATACGGCACCACATACATCGTGCGACCGCGCATGGCGCCGGCAAACAACGCATCGACCTTGGCGTGCGCTTCGGCCGGATCCATCCAGTGGTTGTTCGGGCCGGCGTCGTCGCGGTTTTGCGTGCAGATGAAGGTCAGGTGCTCGACGCGGGCGACATCCGTCGGACTGGAACGGTGCAGGGTGCAGCCTGGATGGGTCTGCTCATTCAAGGCAATCAGGTCACCGCTGGCCAGCATCTGCTCGGTCAGCAGGCGAATTTCGCCGCTTGAGCCATTGCACCAGTGAATTTGCGCGGGTTCGGTCAAACGGGCGACGTCCTCGACCCATCGGTTCAAGGATTCCAGCGAACTTGCCATGTGGTCCTTCTGCGCAGGCGGTTGCCCGCTTCACCAAGAATAAGGGAGGGGACGTTAGCGGCAGGGGGCGGGCTTGGCAAGGTCAGCTGCGGCAATCGGATCGTGCTGTCAGGCCGGAACCAGGGTCTCGATGACGTGATCGATATAGGCCTGGTATTCCTCCTGATCCATGCGCGGCATGCCATGGCGCTGGTTGAGCTGGAGGAAGCCGCTGTAGGCGGTGTAGGCAAGCCGGGCACGATGCCGGGCGGCGCGCGGCTCGAAACCGGCCTCGGCGTAGGCGGCGGTGAGCAGGGTGAGCCGACGCTTTGAGATGCGCTCGATGACCGGTTGCACGAGTGGATGATCCGAGGCCTGCAGCAGCGCGGCATAGACAAGGTGGGATTGCACCTCGCGACTGACCCGCTGAAACAGCTCGCGCAGACGCTTGCGCGGATCGGCGATGCGCTCGACATGGACAATGACCTGATCCTCGTCGCGCTGTTCCCAGCGGTCGATGGCGGCCTTGAGCAGGGCTTCACGGGTCGGGAAATGCCAGTAGAAACTGCCCTTGGTCACACCCAACGTGCGCGCCAGCGATTCGACCGCAACGGCGGCGACGCCGCCCTGGGCAAGCACATCGAGTGCGGCCTGCTCCCAATCGGTCGCCGACAGACGTCCGCGAGAACCGGATTTTTGTTCATCTCCTGTCATTCATGGAGTGTGCCGGAGCAAGGCAAGGATGAGAAGCAAGTCGTTGTGATTTCAGCATTCGCCGGGTTTGATTTAACTCACGCCCGCCTCCATACTTGGCCGTATGGTTATCACCCCGACGTCCCCTGTCCCGAGCATGCAGCGCCTGCCAAGCGCCGACGGCGTCTGCCTGGCGATCGAGCATTTCGGCGCCACCGCACCTCGCGTTGTGTTCGCCCACGGCTTCGGCCAGACCCGCGAAGCCTGGACGAGTTGTGCCAAGGCGACCGCCGAGGCCGGCTGGGCCTGCCTGACTTATGATGCGCGCGGACATGGCGACAGCGACTGGCTTGAGTCGGGCGACTATGCCGTTGATCAGCTGACCACCGACTTGCAACGGGTCTGCGTTCATGCCGGCTCGCCGCCGGTGGTGGTCGGTGCCTCGATGGGCGGTCTGGTGGGCATGGCGATGGCCGGAGCCGAGCCGCAAAGCTGTCGTGCCCTGGTGCTGGTCGACATCACGCCGCGCTGGGAGCCTGCCGGGGTCGAGCGCATCCTTGAATTCATGCGCGCGCATCCGGGCGGTTTCGACAGCCTCGACGAGGCGGCCGACGCGATTGCCGCCTATCTGCCGCATCGCGGTGCGCGCAAGTCTCCCGAGCGCCTGCGCAAACTCCTGATCGCCTCGGCGGATGGCCGCCTGCGTTGGCACTGGGATCCGCGCATGCTCGCTCCGATTGCCGAAGATGGTGTGCGCCACCAGGCCGATCTGCTGGATGCGGCAACGCGCATCCGGGTGCCGACCCTGCTCATCAGCGGCGCCGCCAGCGACGTCGTTTCGGAAACCACGATCAATGAGTTTTTAGAGCTGGTACCCCACGCGTGCCATGCCATAGTCCCGAAGGCCACGCACATGGTTGCCGGCGACGAGAACAGTCAATTTACCCGTCTTGTACTGGATTTCCTGGCCTCACTGCCGGGTATCTGATTCGCAGTAACCGGGCAGGTCGCTGACTTGTCCAGGATTCAAATCACGCGGCGGCCGATTCAGCATCAACGGATTCCCGGCTGCGGCAGGCGTCAAACAGAAACAGAGGAGACATCGACATGTTGCAACTGATCCCGTTGATTGCCGGGCTGCTGGTCAGCCTGACCGCCGCCTATCTGCGCATCGGTCTGCGCATCTGGACGATCGCCACGGCCGTCGCCATCGTCAGTGCCGGTTTGCTGGCGCACGCGCATTGGCTGGCCATCGCGCTTCCGTTGCTGGTCTTCGCGCTGGTCACCGTGCCGCTGAATCTGCCCGCCTTTCGGCGCACGCGTCTGAGCGCGCCGCTGCTGGCGATCTACCGCAAGATCACCCCGACCTTGTCGCCGACCGAGCAGACTGCACTCGAGGCCGGCACGGTCGGTTTTGAAGGACAGTTGTTCAGCGGCAAGCCGGACTGGTCCGAATTGCTTGGTCAGGTCAAGCCCGAGTTGAGTATCGAGGAGCAGGCTTTTATCGAAGGCCCGGTCGAGCAGCTCTGCGCGCAGATCAATGACTGGCAGATCACCCACGAGCTGGCCGACTTGCCCGAGGATATGTGGCAGTTCATCAAGGACAACAAGTTCTTTGGCATGATCATCCCTAAGCAATACGGCGGCCTCGGTTTCTCCGCGCTCGCCCATTCGGCGGTGTTGCAGAAGATCGCCAGCATGTCGGCCACGGTATCCTCGACGGTCGCCGTGCCGAACTCGCTCGGCCCGGCCGAGCTGCTGCTGCACTACGGAACCGATGAGCAGAAGAACCACTATCTACCGCGTCTGGCCGATGGTCGCGAAGTCCCCTGTTTCGCCCTGACTGGCCCTTATGCGGGTTCGGACGCAACCTCGTTGCCGGACTACGGCATCGTCTGCAAGGGTGAGTGGGAAGGCGGCAACGTGCTCGGCGTGCGTCTGACCTTCGACAAGCGCTACATCACCCTGGCGCCGGTGGCGACCATTGTCGGACTCGCCTTCCGCATGCTCGATCCGGATCACCTGCTCAGCGACGAGGAAGATCGCGGCATTACCCTCGCCCTGATCCCGCATGACACGGCCGGTCTGGAAATCGGCCGCCGCCACTTGCCGCTCAACGTGCCGTTCCAGAATGGCCCGGTGCGTGGCAAGGATGTATTCGTGCCATTGTCGCAACTGATCGGCGGGCCGGACATGGCCGGGCAGGGCTGGCGCATGCTGGTTGAATGCCTGTCGGTCGGCCGCTCGATCTCGCTGCCGTCCAGTGCCACCGGTGGTTCCTGTGCCGGCGTGGCCGCCACTGGCGCCTATGCGCGCATCCGCAAGCAGTTCGGTCTGGCTATCGGCCGCTTCGAAGGCGTCGAGGAGGCGCTCGCGCGGATCGGTGGATTGACCTACGCGATCACGGCACTCTCGCGTGCGACCGCGGCTGCGGTTGACCGTGGCGAGAAGCCGGCGGTGCCCTCGGCTATCGCCAAGTACCACGCCACCGAGTGGGGCCGCCAAGTTTGCCAGGACGCCATGGACGTGCATGGTGGCAAGGGCGTCATCCTCGGCCCGAACAACTACCTCGGCCGCTCCTGGCAGGGCGTGCCGATCATGATCACGGTCGAGGGCGCCAATATCCTCACGCGCAGCCTGATGATCTTCGGCCAGGGTGCGATCCGCTGCCATCCCTATGTGCTCGAGGAAATGCAGGCCGCCGCCTTGCCCGATTACAGCGAGAGTCTGCGCCGCTTCGATGACGTGCTGTTCAAGCACATCGGGTTCGGCTTCTCCAACGGCGTGCGCAGCCTGGTTCTCGGCATGACCCACGCCAAGCTCGGCGCAGCGCCGGGCGATGCCTACACGCGACGCTTCTACCGCAAGCTCAATCGCTATTCCGCCGCACTCGCCCTGGTCGCCGATACCTCGATGCTGGTGCTCGGCGGCAAGCTCAAGTTCAAGGAGAAGATCTCCGCACGTCTTGGCGATGTGCTTTCGTATCTTTATATCGCTTCGAGCATGCTCAAGCGCTACGAAGACGAAGGCCGACCTGTCGCGGATCAGCCGCTGCTTGCCTGGGCCTTCCATGAGTGTGTCTGGCGCATGCAGATGGCACTCGATGGGGTGATCCGCAATTTCCCCGTGCGGCCGGTGGCGTGGTTGCTGCGTGCCCTGGTGTTTCCGTTTGGTCGCCGCGAAGTACCGCCCTCGGATCGCCTTGGTCGTCGCGTCGCGGCGATCCTGACCGCACCAAACGAGGCGCGCACGCGCCTGACTGCGGGCGCCTATCTGACGCCTACCGCGAATAATCCAATCGGGCGCATGAATGCCTTGTTGCCCGACGTGATCGCCGCCGAGCCGGTCGAGCGCAAGTTTCTCAAGGCGGTCAAGTCGGGCGAAGTCAATGGCCTGGACTACGATGCGCAACTGATCCAGGCCGAGGAGAAGGGCATCCTCAGCGGTGCGGAATGCAAACTGCTGGCGCGTGTACGGCATGCCAGTTTCGAGTTCATTTCGGTCGACGACTTCGCGCCCGAAGAGTTGCCTGCTGCGGTGGCCAAGAAGCCGCATAAGGCGCTGCGCAATGTGGCCTGATCAATGGCCACGAATGCGCTGAGGATGTTCCGGAAGCTCAGCGGCTCAGGCATGGGCCGCTGGCTGTTTTCGCGGATCATCTGCTGGAAGGCGCCGTACTTCGGCTCGATCTCGCCGCGCATTGAAGTACTCGAAGCCGGACGCTGCGTGGTACGTCTGCGCCAGCGTCGTTCGATCCAGAACCACATCGGCAGCGTGCACGCAATCGCGATGTGCAATGCCGCTGAACTGGCTGGCGGAATGGCCACTGAAGTCACCATCCCGTCCTCGATGCGCTGGATCCCGAAAGGCATGAGCGTGCGTTATCTGCACAAGGCCTTCGGCGAGCTGCACGCCACCGCGCGTGTGCAGGAAATTGTCGACAGCAGCATCAGTCAGGAGCTTCACGCCCTCATTGAAGTGCGCAACAGCAAGGATGAAATCGTCTTCGACGCCGACATCACCATGTGGGTGTCCCCGCGCTAGTCGTCAGGCGGGCAAGGCACGCGCGTGATGGCGCAGATGGTCGTTGATGACGCTCCGGACGAACCCGCAGCAGTGGTCGTAGCCCCTATGCACGCCGCCATGGCAGCGCTGCCCGGAAAGCGGTACGTGGATCAGCCCACGCGTTCGGGCACGGTCGGCGCACGGTCTCCGGAATCCGCAAGATCGGTTTCCGGCAACATTCGCGCTGCACGCCAGCCGACCCAACCCGAACACCCTGCGGCAAGCATGGCCAGTACCGCGAAGCCTGGCACGGTAGTTCCCAAGCTGCGCAACATGTTGAAGCCGCTGGTCACAACAAGATCGCCAAATCGCCAGACCGAGGTGTCGATGAAGTTCTTGGTCTTGTAGCGCGTTTCGGCATCGACGCGCGTGTACACCGCATCGGCGGCGGGTTTGAATACGCCGTAAGCGCTGGCTCGCGTGACCACGGCGACGATCGCTATCCATCCGCCGCTGAAGATTGCCAGCCCGGCCATCATCACCGCCTTGATCACGCCGTCGAGCGCGAGCGGCGCCGCCGGGCCGAAACGCACGAGCAAGGCACGCGTCAGCCCAAGCTGAAGGACGACCTGCAGCAGGTTTGCGTAGAAATCAACATTTGCCGAGAAATTGATGCGCGCTTCGCGCGTCGCATAGGTTGCGCCGCTGTAGTCGACGAGCAGCGCGTAGATCACCGTGCCGACTGCGTCGCCGAGCAGCATCAGCAAGGCCATTCGACGCATCAGCGGCGACTTCAGGGTCTCGATTGCGCCGGCAATGAAGCTGCCGCCGATCACCCGCGAGTCGCGCGTTTCATCATGGGCTACCGGGAATCGGCGCGACCAGCGAGACAGGGCAAGAATGCAGGTGATGGCGAGGCCGAGCAGCAGCGATGACACAGCCAGCAATCCGGAAACGCCAATGACGGTATTCAGCGATCGGGTCAGGGCGGGGCCGGCGATTGCGCCAAGGGTGCCGCCAAGCGCGATCACCGGGAACAACCGGTGAGCCTGTTCGGGATCGAGCAGGTCGGCCATGAAGCTCCAGAATACGGCGACCACGAACAGGTTGAACACGCTGACCCAGACAAAAAAGATCGAGCCGAGCAGGCGCGCGCCGATGCTCTCCTGCATCTGGAACAGCGGAATGAAGGCGAGCATGCCAACCAGAAAGAACAGATACACCGCCGGCACGAACTTGCGCCGCGGGAAGCGCGCGACCAGAGCGCCAAACACCGGTGCCAGGGCGAGGGTCACGACAAAGGTCGCCGCATAGAAGATCGGCAGCGCAGTCGAGCCGACCGCCGCGGAAAGCTGGTCGCGCACCGGCCGGATCACGTAATACGCCGCCAGCACGCAGAAGAAGTAGGCAAACGAGATGCTTACGGCAAACCATTCATGCGGCTGGATGGCAGGGCGTTTTGGCACGGCTTCGATCTGCGGACAAGGGCGTGAAGACTAGCATGCAGGCTGCCCGCGACAAGTCGCAGGCATAATGCGTCGATGACGCCGACTCTCGCCCATATCAATGTCTTTCCGGTCAAGTCCTGCGCGCCCCTGGCGCCCGATCACGCCGTCGTTGAAAGACGCGGATTGCGTGGCGATCGGCGCTGGATGATCGTTGATGCCGCGGGCAGGTTTGTCACTGCACGCAAGTACCCGCGGCTGGTGCTGATCCGCGCCGTGTTCGACGGCGACGCTGTGCTCCTTGATGCGCCTGACATGCCGGGCTTGCGCTTGATCGCGCAGGCATGCCCAACCCCATCGAAGGTGGTCGTGTGGTCCGATGAGGTCGTCGGCGTGCCTGCCGAGTCGGAAGCCGATGCCTGGATCAGCGACTATCTCGGTTTTGCGGCGCGCTTCGTGTTCATGGGCGATGACTGTGTGCGGCCCGTCGATCCGAGTTACGCCGAGCCAGGCGACCAGGTCAGTTTCGCCGATGGCTATCCGTTGCTGCTGATCTCACAGGCGGCCCTTGACGATCTCAACGGTCGACTCGTCTCACCGGTGCCGATGCTGCGCTTCCGGCCGAGTCTGGTCATCGCCAACACGCAGCCGCACGCCGAAGACGGCTGGCGCTCGATCCGCATCGGTGGCATCAGGTTCGATGTGGTCAAGCCCTGCGTGCGCTGCGTGCTGACCACGGTGGATCCCGCTACCGGCCAATTCGATCCGAACGGCGAGCCGCTGCGCACGCTGGTTTCCTACCGGCGCGGCGCCAAGGGCGTGACCTTTGGCCAGAACCTGATTCCGCGCGACAGCGGTACGATTCGTATCGGTGATCAGGTTTCGATCACTGAATGAGTTTGCGTATGGAGCATCTGCTCTATCGGTGGCGATTAGGGTCGGGACAATGTCCTGTTGATGCAGCAAGCAATGACCTATGACTTCGTGATTGTCGGTGCCGGCTCGGCCGGCTGTGTACTGGCTGACCGACTCAGCGCCAATCCGGCCAATCGGGTGCTCTTGCTTGAGGCAGGCGGTCGCGACTGGCACCCGTTCATCCACATGCCCGCCGGCATCGGCAAGCTCGCCGAGAACCCGCGGCACAACTGGGACTACAGCACCGAGCCGGAACCGAACCTCGGAGGTCGTCGTCTGTGGTGGCCACGCGGCAAGGTGCTTGGCGGCTCCAGCTCGATCAATGCAATGTGCTACATCCGCGGCGTGCGTGGCGACTACGACGACTGGGCGCGGAAAACTGCTGATCCGCGTTGGGGCTGGGACAACGTGCTCGGCTATTTCAAGCGGTCCGAAAACAACACGCGCGGCGCCGATGCCTTTCACGGCGGCGACGGGCCACTCAGTGTCTCCGACCTGAGACACCGCAATCCGCTGTCGCAGGTATTCCTTGATGCGGCATCGGCAGCGGGATACGCCCGAAATCCCGATTTCAACGGCGCCGAACAGGAAGGATTCGGTTTCTACCAGGTCACCCAGAAGAACGGCGCACGCTGTTCGACGGCGGCATCGTTCCTGCGCGAAGCGCGCGGTCGATCGAACCTGGACATCCGCACGCACGCGGAAGTCCAGCATGTGCTTTTCTCGGGCGCACGTGCGATCGGCGTTGACTACCGTCATCACGGTCGCCTCAAGCGTGCCGAAGCAGGCGAGGTCATTCTTGCCGGCGGCGCCATCAACTCGCCACAACTGCTGATGCTGTCCGGCATCGGTCCGGCCGATCATCTGCGCGAACACGGCATCAACGTTCGCCAGCAGATGGCAGGCGTCGGCAGCAATCTGCAGGATCATCTCGATATCTGCTCGCTGACCCAGTGCACCGAGGCGATCACCTACGACAAGGTCAACGACGTCGCCGTCGCCCTCGAATTCCTGTTCAAGCGCAGCGGCATCGGCACCTCGAATATTGCCGAGAGTGGCGGCTTCCTGCGCTCGCGGCATGCCGAGGATGAACGTTGCGATCTGCAATTCCATTTCGTGCCGGCCTTGCTCGACGATCACGGGCGTCACCGGCTCAAGGGCCACGGCTACACCCTGCATGCCTGCCTGCTGCATCCGAAGTCGCGCGGATCATTGCGACTCAGGTCGAGCGATCCACGCCAGCCGATCGCGATCCACGCCAATTACCTGAGTGACGCGGCCGGCTACGATCTGAAGATGATGATCGAAGCCGCACGCGTGTCGCATGCGATTCTTGCGCAGACGCCATTCGACCGCTATCGCGGCGAGGAAATCTTCCCGGCGGCTGACATCAACGACGATCGCGCGATCGAAGCTTTCATTCGGAACAAGGCCGAAACCGTCTATCACCCGGTCGGCACCTGTCGCATGGGTACGGACGAGGCGGCCGTGGTCGACAGCGAATTGCGCGTGCACGGAATGACCGGGCTGCGCGTCGTCGATGCCTCGGTGATGCCGGATCTGCCGACCGGCAACACCAATGCACCCACCATCATGATCGCCGAGCGCGCAGCGGAGCTGATCCTCGGCAAGGCGTGATCCCCGGCTCAATTTTTCATCCTCATCACGAGCGGAATCGCGTACACTTTGTGCGCGCGGGCACTGGGGCCGCACGGGGAACTGCATGGAAGAAAATCTGTTTGCGGTGCCGATGGTGCCGCCCGCATTGTCGGAGCCGCCGGTTGCGCCAGTGCCAGGGCCGCCGAGCCAGTCGCCGATGTTCGAGCACCGTTTCGTTTTCGACGGCCGCGCCGGCGAATATTTCCGTATCTGGATCGTCAATCTGGCCTTGACCTTGCTGAGCCTCGGCATCTACTCCGCCTGGGCCAAGGTGCGCACCCAACGCTACTTCTACGGCAGCACGCGTCTGGCTGGCATACCGTTCGAGTACACGGCCAAACCCTTGCCGATCCTCAAGGGCCGGATCATCGCCGTGAGCCTGTTTTCGGGCTACATTGTGGCCGGGCAATACAGCGTTTTCGTGCAACTGGGACTGGCCCTGTTCATCGCCGTGATGACACCGTGGCTGATTGTGCGTGGCGCCGCGTTCCGCGCGCGCTACTCCTCCTGGCGTGGTCTCAACTTTCGTTTCATTCCCGACTATGGAGAGGCCTATATCCGCTTCCTGGTGCTCGGCTTGCCCTTGATCCTGACGCTTGGCCTGCTCTATCCATGGGTCAAGGGCAAGCAGAGGGCCTTCATTGTCGAGAACCATCGCTTCGGCGGAAGCTGGTTCACGTTTCTGCTCCGTCCTGGCCAGTTCTATCCGCCCTACCTGATCGCCTGGGGCGTGATATCCGCCTGGATGTTTGTTTTCAGCATGATCATGTTTGGCGCGATCATGGTCAGCGGCGCCGGGCAAAGCGGGGAAGCTCCGGCCGGATGGCTCGTCATTGGCATGACTGGGTTCATGTATCTGGGTTATTTCATCGTGCTTGCCTTTCTCGCCGCCGCTCTCGCCAACCTCGTCTACAACCATATCGACATTGATGGTCGCCGCCTGCGCTCGACACTCAAGGGTCAGAGGCTGCTCTGGATCTATGCGGGAAACACGGCCGCCATCCTGTGCAGTGCCGGGCTGTTGATACCGTGGGCGATGATCCGCCTCGCCCAGTACCGCGCCGATTGCCTATGCCTTCTCGCCAGCGATGATTTCAACGGGATGGTTGCCGAGCGCTCGATTGGCGTCGATGCCACAGCCGCGGAGGTGGATGGTCTGTTCGACATCGACATTGGCTGGTGAACGCGTTCAAGGCCCATTATTTCGACGGCCAGACCAGTCGACTGCATGAGGTCGAGGTGCAGCGCGTCGATGCGACAATGATCCGCGTCGTCGGCGACGGCATCGATCGCAGCGATGCGGCATCGAGCCTGCGGATATCGCCGAGGCTTGCGCGCATCACGCGCACGATCGAGTTCAGCGACGGCGCGCGCGTTGTTGCCAACGATCACCCCTTGCTCGATTCGTGGTTTCCGCACGAGGATCGCCTGCAACGCATCGTCGATCGACTCGAGCGTCATGCGCATGCGGTGGCCGCATCGATCGTCACCTGCCTGGTCGTTGGCATCGTCACCTTTGCCTGGGGCGTGCCGTGGATGGCTGACCGGATTGCCGAGCAGGTTCCCGCCGGCGTCGAAACGCGACTTGGCAGCGGGGTGCTCGACCAACTGGATCGATACTTCGGCTTTGCACCGAGCCAGATCAGCGCCGGGCGCCAGGATGAATTGTCGGCACGTTTCAGCAAACTGATCGCCGGCTTGCCGGATTCGAGTCAGTATCAACTTGCTTTCCGTGATGCCGCGGCGGTCGGTCCGAATGCGCTGGCCATTCCGGGAGGCACCATTGTCATCACCGATCAGCTCACCGAGTTGTTTGACGATGACCGCGAATTCGATGCCGTCATCGCCCACGAGATCGGTCATCAGCAGCATCGGCACGCCCTGCGCCAGACCCTGCGCAGTTCGTTCGTCCTCGTCATCGCCGCGTTGTTCACCGGCGATGTCAGTTCAGCCAGCGCGATTGTCATCGGTGTGCCCACCTTCCTGCTGCAAAGCCACTACTCGCGCAGTTTCGAGGAAGAGGCCGACCGCTTCGCCTTCACCACGCTTGCTGGCCACGACACCTCGCCGGCCTGGTTCGCGGCGGCCATGCGCAAGCTCGATGTCTTCAATCACGGCAGCAACAAGGAAGAAGCCGGCGTCGCCTATCTTTCCAGTCATCCAAGCAGCGCTGCCCGCATCGCCGCGGCCGAGGCTTCGGGCGAGGCCTTTATCGAAGCCCACCCCGAACTGTTCCGCGAAACTCCGGACTACGACGCCTGCGAGGGTGAAGGCATCTGTCCCGACGAGGACGACGGCGACTGCGAAGATTGCGATGGCGAGGACTACTTCGATGCCGATGCAGTCGACGAAGACATCGATAGCGAAGCTTCAACGGAGAGCGGTGAATGCAACAAGTCGGCCATCGAGGGCCGCAAGGGCTTTTGATTGCAAGATAGGGAGCGGCAGAAATCAGAGGTGATCCGAGCGACACCCATAGTCGACGAGTTGATCACCTCAACGACCCGTTATCATGCCGCTCTGAAACCCTTGTCCTCTGCTCGCAGCGCGCTTGATGCGTGGTGCATGCAACCCGATTCCCCGCAAGTGCTGGACTGAGATTGAGGCTTGCTCCAACATCACGAACATGAACTCACTATTGGATTTGCTCGGGCCGCGTGATCGTCCGCCTGCAGTCATTGCGGCAGTCCAGCAGCTTGCACTTGAGGGTGAGGCTGGGCGTGGCGCCGTTTTTACGAAACCCGGAGTTGTAAAAGCGATTCTTGATTTGTCCGGGTACACGGATGATAAGCCGCTGCATGCACTGAGTGCACTGGAGCCGTCGTTTGGAAATGGCGACTTCCTGCTGGTGATGGTCGAGCGGCTCTTGCGCTCTTGGAAACGGGAAAGACACACGGCGGACGATGTTTTGTCGGACCTCGGCGATTCAATACGAGCCGTCGAGTTGCATCGCATGAGTTTTTCGAGCACGCAGGAAAAGCTGAAGCTTTGTCTGATCGATGCCGGTATTTCAGAACCTGACGCTGCGGAGCTCTGTTCGCGCTGGTTGATATGTGACGACTTCTTGCTCACGAACTTGGTTGATGAGTTCGATTTCGTCCTCGGCAATCCGCCCTATGTCAGGCAAGAGCGAATTCCCGCCGCATTGCTGACGGAATATCGAGCTCGATATGCAACGCTCTATGATCGCGCAGATCTTTACGTTCCATTCTTCGAGCGCGCACTGGATCTGTTGGCTGGAGGCGGGGCACTGGGATTTATATGCGCCAATCGCTGGCTGAAAAACCGATATGGGAAACCGTTGCGAGAAAAAATCGCGCGATCATTTCGGCTTTGCTACTTTCTTGATATGGAGGGTGTGGACGCCTTTCATTCCGATGTAATCGCCTATCCTGCGATTACCGTCATCCAACGCAATTCTCGCAATACAACCATCGGAGCGCCGACCAGGGTTGGCACTTCCTCCGCATTCGCTGATGGGGATTTGACTTCGGTTGTGTCTGATCTGAGGCGTGACGACATCAGAGGTGAGTCGGTTAGCGAGATGGATTTGGCAGTCGGTGGTGCACCCTGGTTGTTCAATGGCACGCCTGATCTCGCGTTGCTCAGAAAGCTTGAGCGAGAATGGCCGACCCTGGAGGCGGTGGGTTGCAAGGTCGGTATTGGCGTAGCGACAGGTTGCGACCGTGTGTATATCGGCAACTATGATTCGCTCCCCGTCGAATCAGAACGCAAGCTTCCTCTAGTCATGGGCCGCGATCTGGTTGATGGAGAGATTCAATGGCACGGTAAAGGGGTGTTGAATCCATTCGAGCCTGATGGAAGCTTGGCAGATCTAGAAATGTACCCCCGTTTCGCGGCCTATGTGGAGTCGCATCGAGAAGCGATTGCCAGCCGCAATGTGGCCAAGCGCAATACTGTCGGCTGGTATCGAACCATCGACAAAATTCAATCGGATCTTGTTTCTCGACCCAAGCTGTTGGTGCCCGATATCAAGGGGAAATCCACTTTCGTTGTTGATGAGGGGCATTACTACCCGCACCATAACCTCTACTTTATTCTTCCCGGGCCGTGGGAAATCCGAGCGCTGCAAACGGTTATGCGTTCGTCCGTCACCTTGTTGATGGTGGCGAGCTATTGCACGCGGATGGCTGGGGGATTCTTGCGCTTTCAAGCGCAGTACTTGCGGAGAATCCGACTGCCTCGATGGCAGGATATCGACGAGGAGTTGCGTGGAGACTTGGCCAGCGCGGCAAGCGCGCACGATCAGGAGAGCGTCGATCGTCCGGTATTTCGCCTCTACGGCCTTTCTGAGAAGGAATACAGGATTGCACGAGAGGCCGCGATCACGGCACAAGTTTCCTTGAAGAGTCGGAACGCCGAACCATGACCCAGCACCTCCTTCCTCAAGATCTTGATCAGATGGTCGCGCAAGCGGTGCGGACATTCTGGAGCTCTCGAGGAGGTGTAACGCGCCAATCCACCCAAGGTGGTACACGGGATGCAGTCGTTGGCGGAAAAAACATGGATGGCTTCGTGGAAATCGTGCGGAGCGTTGTCGTCCACTGCGGTTTCGATGCAGATGACGTACATACGCGAAAGTCGAAGGTCGTACTTCCTGGTTACTTTCGCGCGACAAAAAACTGGGACGTTCTTGTCATCCACGAGCGACGTTTGATTGGTGTTTTCGAATTCAAATCCCAAGTCGGATCATTCGGCAACAATTTGAACAATCGCAGCGAAGAAGTCATTGGTTCGGCAGCAGATCTTTGGATCGCCCACCATCACGGTGCGTACAGTGATGGTCTGCGAGTCGATCGTAATCGCGTCTCGGAGAGCTCGCCCGCACTGCTCAATCCGGGTTTGCAATCGGATCCGCGTCCGCCATTTCTTGCGTGGTTGATGTTGCTGGAGGAGAGTTCAGCTTCGTTGCGGTCGGTACGCTGTGACGAGCCACATTACCCGGTGTTCGAGGAATTCAAGGACGCCTCCTATGCGAAGCGCTACCAGCTGCTTTGCGAACGACTGGTTGAGCGACAGCTATATGCCGCAGCGGCGTTGGAGCTTTCGCCGGCTAATACCAACGAGCATCGGGCACTTTCGCCCGCCACCAGCATCCGTAATCTCTTTGCAGAGTTCGCGGGTCGATTGCTGGCGGCGAGAGAGATGGGCTAGCGATTCAAAGTGCCGCTTCGAGTTCCGGAACGATCTTGAACAGGTCGCCGACAAGGCCGTAATCGGCGACTTCGAAGATCGGCGCTTCGCCATCCTTGTTGATGGCGACGATGGTGCCGGCGTCCTTGATGCCGGTCAGGTGCTGGATCGCGCCGGAGATGCCGATTGCGAAATACAACTCGGGTGAAATGATCTTGCCGGTCTGGCCGACTTGCAGGTCGCTTGGCACATAGCCGGCATCGACCGCGGCACGCGATGCACCCACCGCCGCGCCGAGCTTGTCGGCGAGCTTGTAGATAATCTCGAAATTCTCCGAAGAGCCAAGTGCGCGGCCGCCGGAGACGACCTTGCCGGCGCCTTGCAGATCCGGGCGGTCGCTCTTGCCCTGGGCGAGATCGACGAAGCGCGTGTGCGTGGGCAGGCTGACGTCCGCGCTCGCCGCTTCGATTGGCGCACTCGCCGAAGCGTTCGCGGCGGCCGGCCATGAGGCGGTGCGGATCGTTGCGATGACGGTGCTGGACGCCGGGGCTTCGACCGTGATGATCGCGTTGCCGGCATAGATCGGACGCTGGAACGTGTGGGCGGAGGCGACCGTCATGATGTCGGATACCTGGGCGACGCCAAGCAGGGCGGCGACGCGCGGCATCAGATCCTTGCCGAAGGTGGTCGAAGGTGCGAGCACATGGCTGTAGCCGTTGCCGGCGACGGCGGCGATCTGCGGAGCGAGGATCGCGGCAAGCGCATGCGCATTTTCGGCGCGGCTCAGGGTCAGCACCTTGCTGACGCCGTCGATCTTGGCCGCTTCGGCGGCCACACTTGCTGCATCGGCAGCGAGCACGAGCACGTCGATGGTTTCGGCCTTGATGGCATTGGCCGCGCTGACGCAACGCGCGGTGCTGGAATTGAGCTTGCCGTCCAGATGTTCGGCTATGACAAGAATCTTGGACATCACTTCACCTCGGCGACATCGGGGGAGATGGTTCGCAAGATGCACTTCGATTGCTCAAAGTGCATGCCGGCGGTCGCTGCGCAATCGGCCTCGGCCGTTTCAAACACACAACCAATGCCTTCCTGCCAGACGCCAGCGGAGTTGCTGCAAGCCGCCGGCGTGACGTTGCACTGTTGTTCTCGGGCATCCCAGTTTCCCTCCAATTCACGGCAGGTGCTGGCAAACGGATTCTCCGATGCGGCAACTTCGCCGGCCGGTTGATCCTGAGCCGGAGTCGAAACCGGCGCGGCCACGGCACGGCCTTCGTTGATTGCGCGCTCGCGATCCTCGTGGTCTTGGCAAGCGCCTAGCGCCAGCGCGACCACGCCAACAATGACAAACCAGTTCATCTTCATACCAGTCCCTTCGATTTCAGCGCCGCAACCAGTTCGGCGACATCCTTGACCATGACGCCCTTGCTGCGTTTGGCCGGCGGCTCGTACTTGGTGGTTTTCAGATGATCGCCGGAGTCGACGCCGAGATCGGCAAATGCCATCGTCTCCAGCGGCTTGGACTTGGCCTTCATGATGTCGGGCAGCTTGATGAAGCGCGGCTCATTGAGGCGCAGGTCGGTGGTGATCACCGCAGGCAGATCCACTTCGATCGTCTCAAGGCCGGCGTCGACTTCACGGGTAACCCTGGCCACCTTGTCGTTGATCTCGATCTTCGAGGCGAACGTCGCCTGCGGCCGATCCCACAGCGCGGCGAGCATTTGCCCGGTCTGGTTGCAGTCGTCGTCGATGGCCTGCTTGCCGAGGATGACGATGCCGGGATCTTCCTTTTCGATCAGCTTGAGCATCACGCGCGCGGCGGTCAGCGGCTGGATCGCCTCTTCGCTGACGACATGGATGGCGCGGTTGGCGCCCATGGCCAGACCGTTGCGGATATGCGCCTGCGCGTTGGCCGGGCCGATGGTGACGACGACGACTTCGCTGGCGATGCCTTTCTCGCGCAGGCGCAAGGCTTCTTCGAGGGCGATGTCATCAAAGGGGTTGGCGGACAGCTTGACGCCATCGGTGACCACACCGGAGCCATCCGGCTTGACCTGGATGCGCACGTTGTAGTCGACGACGCGCTTGTAACCGACCAGGATCTTCATCGTTGCGGGATTCCTTTGCGAGGGCACATGACCTGCTGATTGTAACGTAGGGATTCAAGGCCTATCGAATTGCTGCGTCATTCCGCCTGAGGCAAGCGCGTTGCGGACGTTGTTATCCACAGCGGGCGTGGACAGACCTGTGGACAGAATCTGTATGGAGATGCGCTGAGCCGCATGGTTGCTGGTGCGAGCGTCGGTTTGGTCAAGTTCTGCCCAGTGGCCTCGATCATCCGCGCTGCGATTCATCCGTGCACCGGCTCAGCAACGCAGCGGCGAACCGTGCCGCCGAACCCGGCGCGTGCAGGAAGAACAGCGAAGGTTCGGCCAGCTCAAGCTCAAGCAGCATGGGTGTTCCATCGTCGGCACGAATGAGGTCGACACGCGCATAGGCCGGCGTATCGGCAAACGGCAGGGCGGCCAGCACGTTGCTGGCGAGTTCGCGCTCCTCCGCATCGGGCTGACGCGCTTCGATCTGTTCGGGTGCATATAGTTCGGCGGTGGGACCCTCGCCCTTGCGCAGCAACGGCCCCTTGCGGATGGCGTGGCTGAAGCGGCCGTCAAAATGAATCAACGCGGTTTCGCCGGCCTCGTCGACGCGATCGAGATAGGGCTGCAGCAAGACACTGCGCCCGGCTTTGAGCAGGCGCCCGACATGCGCGGAGATTGCCTCGATCTGGCTGCGCGCGTGTCGCTGGGTATCGCGTGAGCCGGCACCGATGGCCGGTTTGACGACCAGCTCGGCGCACTCGGCGTGTGCATCGAAAAATGCCTGCAGTTCGGTCATGACATCGGATGCTGGCTCGATGAACCGGCTGGGCACAATGGCGATGCCGGCGCGTTCAAGTTCGGCAAGGTAGTGCTTGTCGGTATTCCAGCGCACCACCTCGAACGGATTGAGCAGGCGCGTCAGCCGACTGATGCGCTCAGCCCAGAGCAGAAACTCGACATAGCGTTCGGTGTAGTCCCAGCACGAGCGCAGCACGGTCGCATCAAACTGCGACCAGTCGACTGTCGCATCATCCCAGTCGACGATCGAGACTTGCGCACCCACCTTGTGCAGGGCCGCTTCAAGCGGAGCCAGATCCTCGTCGGTCGCACGTGCGGCCTGGACGGTGACGAGGGCGATATGCGGCATGACGGCGACTCCGGAAAAGATTCGCCATCCTGCCCGTGCGCTCGCATTTGCTCAAGCGCCGCCAAGGGCCGTCGGGCGCACTTGAACGGCGATTCTTGCGTATCCTCGGCAGCGGCCCTTGCGCAGGAATCCAGACATGACCCACGGCAGCCACGATTACCTTGACGATCCACGCAATCGCGACATCCTGATCTACGTCAACGGCGTGATGAAACGTCGCGAGGAAGCAACCGTGTCGGTATTCGATTCGGGTTTCATCCTCGGCGATGGTGTCTGGGAAGGCTTGCGCATCGTCGATGGCCACCCGGCCTTTCTCGACGCGCACCTCGATCGGCTCTACGAAGGCGCCAAGGCGATCGCCATGGATATCGGCCTTGATCGCGAGGCGCTGATCGGCGCGATTTACGCCACCCTTCACGCCAACGCCATGCACGATGGCGTGCATGTGCGCCTGATGGTCACGCGCGGGCTCAAGCGCACGCCGTATCAGGATCCACGTGTGGTGATCGGTCCGGCGACGATCGTGATCATCGCCGAATACAAGAATCCGCTGCCGGAAACCCTGACGCGCGGCCTCAAGCTGTTCACCGTGCATGTACGCCGTGGTTACCCCGATGTGCAGGATCAGAAGCTCAACAGCCACAGCAAACTCAATTGCGTGACCGCCTGCATCCAGGCTTACACGGCGGGCGCCGACGAAGCCTTGATGCTCGATCCGCATGGCTTTGTCGCGACCTGCAATTCGACCCACTTCTTCATCGCGCGCAAGGGCGAGGTGTGGACCTCGACCGGGCAATATTGCCTCGGCGGCATCACCCGCGCGAACGTGCTGAGAGTGTGTCGTGACGCAGAAATCCCGGCAATCGAAAAATCCTTCAGCCTGACCGATGTCTATGGCGCCGACGAAGCTTTCGTCACCGGTACCTTTGCCGGTGTCGTGCCGGTGCGCGAGATTGATGGCCGCATCATCGGCGATGGCAAGCGGGGGCCGCTGGTCGAGCGCATCCAGGCGCTATACAAGGAACACGGTGCAGGCGACATCGCCGCACGCAAGGCGCGGACGGTATCGGCATGAGCGGGGAATACGGACCACTGCGCATCGCCATGTGGTCGGGGCCGCGCAACCTTTCCACGGCGATGATGCGCGCCTGGGAAAATCGCGGCGACTGTTTCGTCAGCGACGAACCGTTTTACGCCCACTACCTGGCGCAAACCGGGCTCGATCATCCGGCTCGCGACGAGGTCATCGCCGATGGCGAGACGGACTGGCGAAAGGTTGCCTCGGCCATGCGCGGCGATATACCGCAGGGCCAGCCAGTCTGGTACCAGAAGCACATGTGCCATCACATGCTGGCGCACATCGATCATGACTGGATGGGCGGAGTGGCGCATGCCTTCCTGATCCGCGACCCGGTCGAAGTGGTCGCCTCGTATCTGCGTTCGCGTTCGAGCGTGACCGAGGAGGACATCGGCTTGCCGCAGGAAGTGCGTCTGTTCGACGAAGTCTGCGATCGCTTTGGCACGGCGCCGCCAGTCATCGATGCCGATGATTTCCTGCTCAATCCCGAGGCGCATCTGCGCGCGCTGTGTTCCCACTTCGACATTCCATTTCGCGAAGGCATGCTGCACTGGCCAGCAGGTCCGCGCGAGAGCGATGGCATCTGGGCACCGCACTGGTATGCGGCAGTCTGGAATTCGACCGGCTTCGGGCCACCGCAAACGCACCATATCGAGCTCGACGGTGATGCCGCACGGGTCGCCGATGTCTGTCGGCCGCTGTACCAGAAGCTTCACAGACATCGGTTGCGGGTCGATCCGTGATCCAGTCTGTCGCGCACATTTTGGTTGCTGCACGCGCTGTCCTCCTTAGTGGCGTTGAGCTTGCCCTGCGCTGATGCGCAGGTCGGCGCAGGGAAACCACTCCACGTGAATTGCGCTCAATGGCCGTCAAGCCCGCCCCATTCTGTCCGCTGTGCGCGCTGCGGCATTCGTGCAAGGCTGGACCTGGTTGCGGCCTGCACGCTTGGCCTGATAGAGCGCCTTGTCGGCGAAGATCATGGCTTGGTCGAACGATTGTCCGCCCTGCACCTCGCAGACGCCCGCGCTTATGGTGAGGCGGACCGGCTGGCCATCGACGCTGGTGATGGCGGCCTCCTGGCAATGCCTGCGGATTGATTCCGCCAGCACCATCGCCTTGTGCTGATCGCAGTTCGGCATGACGACACAAAACTCCTCGCCGCCCGTTCGTGCAAGCAGATGTTGCTCATCGGCAAGCTCGCGCAACTTGTCAGCCACGCTTTTGAGGACATGATCGCCGTTGGCATGACCGAAGCGGTCGTTGATCATCTTGAACTGATCGATGTCGATGACGATGACACTGGCGAGTGGCGCCGCGGCTCCCCGCGAGTCCTCAAGCTGGCGCGTCGCCATGAAGAAACCACGCCGATTGAGCAGGCCGGTCAACCAGTCGGTCATCGCCAGATCGGCGTTGCGCGCGGCGAGCAGGGCGAACTGAAGGGCCAGGCAGGCAAACGCCAGCGCCAGCATGAACAACAGGGAGGCGACGCTGAATGCGGTTCGGTGATAGCTGAGTTCGAGATGAGCCGAGGTCGGCAGGATTCCGGCGATGCTTGCGTAGGACCATACGAATACGACCAGGTAGCCAAGTACGATCATCCTCAGTCGCTTGTATATTGTTGCGAGCTCCTTGCGCGGCGCGTGACTCAGGCTGTGCTGCAGCAAGAGCAGGAAAAGCGCTTGGCCGGTGGCGGTGACGAGCACGCGCAGCCGGGCATTCGGCCAGATCACTTCCCACATCAGAAGGCTTGCCAGGGGCAGGATCAGCATCAGGGCCGCCAGTCCGGGCCGGGATCGTTGACTGCCAAATTGCCAGAATCCGAATAGAAAAAAGGCACTCGAAGCACCCAGCGCAAGGTGGTTGATGATGACCGTGGTGCGTTCCCAGGCAGTGGGAACTTCGATCGCGAACACAAACAGCGACAAGCCATTGAGCAGAAACCCGAGTGCCCACAAGCGCGAGGCCTGCTGCTGAGCCTGCTGGTTGCCGACATAGATCAGCAATCCGCCGAGCATCATCTGCATGAGGCCGCGACTGATCGCGAGGGTCGGAATGTCCAGCGGCAGGATGAATGAGTCGGGCATGCTTGCTGGACGGGCCTGTGAGCTGGGTCGGGATGGTTTGCCAGTCTGAACTATCCCACCGGCGCAGTCCCGTTGCACGAGGACTGACGAACGGCTTTCTCGCGCCCTCGTCGACGTGGGCGAATCCCGTCACGCATGAGCGCACCGATGGTTGGGCAACCTGAGCGGCTTTGCCGCCCTATGAGCCCGCCCGCACTTGGCGATCTGCGAGAAGGCGCGCCCTGATTTGTCGACCCCGCACTTGCCGCAGCTCACTGCGCCGACCCGGGTCGAGCAGACGATTCGGAGAAGCCCCCCATCGATGCAATCAGCTTGGAATCGGGCCGAATGGAATGGATCAACACCAGAACCCGGCGTTTGCGGCATGATGGCCATTCAAACTCGTGTTCCTGCTCAGCTGATGGCCCATGTCGCAACCCACATCGCTCGATGAAGCGCAGATCGCGCTGCTGATTGACCGCTTCTACGCCAGGGTCAGCGCCGATCCCCTGCTCGGTGCCGTGTTCAATCCGGTGGTTGAAGACTGGGACGCGCACAAGCGCTTGTTGACCTCGTTCTGGTGCTCGGTGGTGCTGCGTGCGGGCACCTATCGCGGAAATCCGATGGCCATGCATCGACCGCATGCGATTCGAGGTGAGCACTTTGAACGCTGGCTGGCCCTGTGGGGCGATACGGCGCGCGAGGTGCTTGATGCCGAGTCTGCGGCGCTGATGGTCGAATACGCCGGGCGCATTGGCCAGGGTCTGCAGCTTGGCCTGGGCTTGCTCGCGCATCCCGCCGGTTCGCGTAGTCTTGGGATTCCGGTTGTCTGTGCGCCGGGCGCGTAGATTTCCGTGCTGGAATGCCTCGCGAATTTGCCGTCACGCCACTGATCGTCGGCGACAGGAGAAGAAGTCATGCACGCGGAATTCTGGTTGCAGCGCTGGCGCGAGGGACTTACCGGTTTCCATCGCGACAAGGTCATGCCCCTGCTTGCCCGGCACTGGTCTTCATTGGCCCTGCCCGGGCACAGCCGCGTGTTTGTTCCATTGGCGGGCAAATCGCAGGACATGCTCTGGCTGGCGGCCCAGGGGCATCGTGTGCTTGGCGTGGAATTGTCGCCGCTGGCGGTTGAACAGTTCTTCGATGAGAACGACCTGCAACCAACCATCCATGAGTCGGCGGCCGGCCGACACTTCGTTGCCGGGCCGATTGAGCTGGTCTGCGGTGATGTATTCAATCTTGATCAGGCCGCGCTTTCCGAATGCGCCGGCGTGTATGACCGTGCCGCCCTGATCGCCCTGCCGGCGGACATGCGTCGACGCTATGCTGCCCATCTGTCACGTGTCCTGCCGGCGGGATCGCAGATATTGCTGATCACCCTCGACTATGCACAAACCGAAATGGAGGGGCCACCGTTCTCGGTCGACGCAGAGGAAGTGGCGGCGCTGTATGCCGATGCCTGGAAAATCACCCGGATCGAGCGGCGCGACATACTTGCCGATGAGCCGAAATTTGCAGTGAGTGGGGTCAGCTCGCTGCACACCGAGGTCTGGCACCTGCAACGATCCGGGCGCAACCAGAACTATTGATTCGGCACGTAAAATTGAGTAATTCAGTGCTGCTCCCGCTGGCGGGAGATGGAAATCTTTCGTTGATTTCATGTTGCTGACTGGCCGAATCAATGGTTACGGATCGAATCAATGGCCGCCTGCCAGCCTTCACATTCGCATAGAATGCATTTGGATATTTCCTGGACGCAACGATGACACTGCGCAACGGGCTGGCTCTTGTCCTGGCCTTGCTGATGTTCAGCTATACCGCGATCAATGCCGCCGCGCTGCAATTGACCAGCATCGAATGCTGGTTCGTGCTCAGTCTGATGGCGGCGAGTGCGCTCGCGCTGAGTTTGCTCACGCTCAGGCCGGCGACCTCCATTGCGGTCGTCTCGGCGCTGTTCATGGCCCTGCAATATGCGGCCGTGGCCAAGTTCGAGCAACTTCATGATCCCCTTCTGGTAACGGATTTCCTGTATTTTTCCAGCTTTGGAATCATCGATACCTTGCGCCAGTATCCCGATATCGCCTTGATCGGAAAATATGTTGTGCCTGCCGTTCTTGTGGCCTTCGTGCTTCTGTACGTTGCCGATATCCGCCTTTGGAAGAACCTGGGCCGGCCGCTGCGCCGATTCCTGCAACTGTCCGGTTTTGCCCTCGCCGCGCTGCTTGTCGTCGTACTCGGTTCGGCTCATGGCCCCTTTGCCAGCGTGATCCACAAGGATCTGTGGAACTCGCTCAGCGATGAGAGCCATCTCGCCAATTTCTTTGTCTCGATACCAAACTCGAGTATCGAGATGCCGACGTTCGACGGCGCTGCCAATGCCGCCGATTCCTGGACTGCAGCGCCGTCCGAAGTCGGCGTCGTGGAGCATCGGCCCGATATCTTCGTGGTGCTCGAGGAAAGCACGTTCGATCCTCGAACCGTGGATCTGTGCAACAAGGATATTTGCAGGATTCCGGGCTTCTTTGATCCCGGCCCGCACACCGTCGCCTCGGGCCCGCTGCTGGTGCACACCTTCGGTGGAGCGACCTATACCAGCGAATTCGCCACGCTGACCGGCTTGCCGCATACGCTGTTCGGTGCGGCCGGCCGCTACGCGCCGTACAAGCTTGCCCCGCTGATGAAGCGCACCTTGCCCGATCGCTTGCACGAGCTCGGTTATCGATCAGTGGCGATCTATCCGATCTACGGTGATTTCCTGAATGCGCGCAATGCCTATATCAACTACGGTTTCGATGCCTTTCACGATGCAACCGAGCTCGGTCTGGACTGGAGCAGCCACGACTCCGACGTGTTCGCCGCAATGGATCGGGTGCTCGAGCAGGAGCGAAAACACGGCAAGCCCTTGTTGGTCTCCGTACTGACGCTCTACCAGCATGGCCCGCACAGCCACCCCCTGTCGAAGCTGCCGCCACCGTGGAGCGCCGGCCTGTTTCCGGAGCAGCCGGCTGCTCTGGATACCGCGATGACCAATTACCTGTACCGCCTGCACGACAGCGCGACTGCGATGCACGCTCTCGAAAAACAGCTTCTTGATCGCCCCGAGCCCACCGTGTTGCTGCATTTTGGCGACCACGAGCCGTCCTTCGACGGCCTGCTGATGCCGCTCGCGCGCGCACCCGTCGCCAGCGGACCACCGCAATGGTCGCGTACCTACTACATGCTGAAATCCAATCTCGGCAACACTACGGATGGATCAAGACCGCTGGTCGATGTGCCCGTGCTGGACGTGGCCTACCTGCCCGGCTTGCTGTTGCAGGCGGCCCGGTTGCCGCCAGGCCCGTATTTCGATGCGCAGATCACGTTGCGCAATGCCTGCTCGGGCCTGTTCACCGAGTGCCCCGACCAGGCCCTGCTCGGTCGCTATTACGACCACGTCTTCAACCACCTCGGTTTGATGCGGGGGGAATGACTGCGCGCGGCTGATCCGATAGCCCAGGCTCGCAGCATCAGAGATTCTGGTAATTCGGGCCGCTGCCGCCTTCGGGGGTGACCCAGGTGATGATCTGGTAGGGATCCTTGATGTCGCAGGTCTTGCAGTGGACGCAGTTGGCGGCGTTGATCTGCAGGCGCTTGCCGGCTTCGTCTTCGACGATTTCGTAGACGCTGGCCGGACAGAAGCGCGTGCACGGATTGTTGTATTCGACGGTACAGCGGGTCACGCAGATGTCGGGATCGGCGACGTGCAGATGGATCGGCTGATCCTCGTCATGCTCGGTGGCGGCGAAATAGACGCTGGCCAGACGATCGCGTGGCGGCAAGGTGCGTGCTGTCCAGTCGCGCTCCGGTGATTCGTACTCGCTGATCTTCTTCAGTGCCGAGTGATCGGCATGGTTCTTCAGCGTCCACGGCGAGAGTCCTGCGGTCGCCGTTTCCCAGCCGGCGTTGGCGAGGCCGAACCACATGCCCTTGTTGAAGCCGGGGCGGATATTGCGCACCTTGCGCAACTCCTTCATGACCGCCGATCCACGCAGTTTTGCGTCCCAGCCGGCTGCGCTGCCGGTGGCGGCAATGTGCTCGGCGGCGAGCATGCCGGAGCGCATGGCCTGGTGCGTACCCTTGATCTTCGGCACGTTGACCAGCCCGGCCGAATCGCCGATCAGCATCGCACCGGGCATTTCGACCTTGGGCAGGGACTGGTAACCGCCTTCGACGATTGCGCGTGCGCCGGCCGAGAGGATTTCGCCACCTTCGAGCAGGGGCTTGATCAGCGGGTGATTCTTGAGCTGCTGGAATGCCTCGAACGGTTTGAATTCGGGATCAATGTAATCAAGGCCGGCAACGAATCCGATGGCCACGCGGTCGTTGTCGAGGTGATAGATGAAGCTGCCGCCGTAAGTTGCCGAATCGAGCGGCCAGCCGAGCGTATGCACGGTCTTGCCCGGCTTCACGCGGCCGGCCGGAACCTGCCAGAGTTCCTTGAGGCCGATGCCATAGGTTTGCGGATCGCTGTCCGCATCGAGCTTGTAGTGCTCGATCAATTGCTTGCTGATGCTGCCGCGACAGCCTTCACCGAGCACAGTGATCGGCGCGACGATGTCGATGCCTTCGGTATAGCCGGGCTTGTGCGAGCCATCGCGGGCCACGCCCATGTCGCCGATACGTACGCCCTTGACCGCGCCGGCATCATCGAAGATTGCCCCGGCAGCGGCGAAACCCGGGAACACGTCGACGCCGAGCGCCTCGGCCTGCGGCGCGAGCCACGCGCACAACGCACCGAGCGAGACGATGAAGTTGCCGTGGTTGTGCATCTGCGGCGGCACGATCGGTGATCGCGTCGCCTTTTCGTGATCGCGCAACCACCAGAACTCGTCCGCGGTCACCGGAATGCAGATCGGTGGCGGGTTGGCGCCCCATTCGGGCAACAACTCGTTAAGTGGTTCGGGCTCGATCACCGCGCCAGACAGGATTTGCGCACCGATCGCGGACGCCTTCTCGATCACGCAGATATTCATGTCGGGCTTGAGCTGCTTTAGACGAATCGCAAAAGCGAGTCCGGCCGGACCGGCGCCGACGGTGATCACGTCGTATTCCATTGTTTCGCGTTCGCTCATCTCGGTGTTCCGTGGCCATGGTTCGGTGACCATTGTCGGTGTTGGCGGCGCAGGCAGCAATTCAGGGATGCCATAATCGCCGCGAAGAACAGGAGTCGAGCACGAGCATGAGCCAGGAATCCGAACTCTCCAGCCAGCGCCTGCGTGGTGCGAGCGCCTTCCAATTGCTGCACTGGCTGGCCGCCGGACGCATATCAGCCGCACAACTCCAGGCCATCTATGCCGATGCGATCACGGCCGAGAACGCGGCGCTGGGCGCGTTTGTCTGCGTCGACGAATCCGCGCCTGACGCGGCCGGGTCCAGCGACGAGCGGCGCAAGGCAAAGAACACGATCGGCCGCCTTGATGGCCTTGCTGTCGCGGTCAAGGACAATATCGATGTCGCCGGCTTGCCGACCGCGCTTGGCCTGGCCGGGCGCAGGCAGCGCATCGCCGCCGCCGATGCCAGCCTGGTTGGCCGACTGCGCGCGGCGGGTGCGGTGATCCTCGGCAAGACCGCGGTCGATGAAGCCGCGCTCGGCACCACCGGCACCACGGCGGATTCCGGTCCGACCCGCAATCCGCATCGGCACGAATTCATCGCCGGCGGCTCGTCGGCCGGATCGGCAGTGGCGGTTGCCGCCGGCTTGTGCAGCTTCGCAATCGGCACCGATACGCTCGGCTCGGTGCGCATTCCGGCCAGTCATTGCGGCATCTTCGGTCTGCGTCCGACGCTCGGTGAACTTTCCACCAGCGGCATGGTGCCGGCGGCGCGCCGTCTCGACAGTGTCGGCATCCTCGCCCGCTCGGTACAGGATCTGGCGATCGTGCTGCAGGTGCTCGACGCCTACGATGTCGATGACGTGCGCGCGCGCCGCCGCCGCGTTGCCTTGTCGCCGCCGGATTGGGAGCCGGGCCGCCTGCGCAGCGGTTTCATCGCCAACCTGCCGGCGCTCGGCGTGAGTCCGGATGTTTGCGCGGTGTTTGCGGAAGCCACCGATGCGCTGTCGCTGGATCTCGGTGAGCGCAGTGATGCCGACTTCAGTGGCTATGACTTTGCTCGCATGCGGCGTGCCGCCTTGCTGATCATGGAATCCGAACTGGCCTGCGAGCTCGAAGCCGATCTCGATGATGGCGCGCATCCGATTTCGCCACGGCTGCGCGACATGCTCGGCTTTGCCCGCAGCAAATCCGCGATCGCCTATGCCAGTGCCGACCGCATGCTCGATCAGGCCGTGCTCAAGGCTCGCCACCTGTTCGAGCAGATCGATGTTCTGGTTCTACCGACGGTATCGCATGGGCCGTACCGGATCGGCGAAACCGAGCGTGCAGGTGACGCCGATCTTTGCAGTTTCGCCAGCCTCGCCGGTTGTCCGGCGCTCAGCTTGCCGATGGGAATCCTTGAAAACGGCATGCCGATCGGCTTGCAACTGGTTGGCGCGCCGGGATCGGATTTGCGTCTGCTCGAACTCGCCGAAGTCTGCGCATCGCGACTTGATGCGACGCCGAACTATCCCGTGTTGCCGCGCTGATCACCATATTCCATTCAGTCCGGTTGCAGATTTTTCTTGCCGGGCCGATGTTGCGGATGGTGCGCGTCGATGCGCTCGCGGCCTTGCCCCCATCGCGAGGATTTTCAGGGCTGAGTTGGAGAAGGTTGCACCTTCGAACCTGAGCTGCCAACCGCAGTGACATCGGGCCGATGTGCCTGACCTTGTTCTATTGTCCAGGCGACGACTTTCGGCATCAGTTGATCGAGCGCACTGGTAAAGGCTTCGACTGCGCTGGCGACATCGCTGCCCGCAGCGGCGGCTTCCACACTGAACGCCTGGCTGGCGACGATACGGTTGCTGCGGCGGTCGAACAGCTTTGCGTTGAAGCGGATCGCCGCCTGTGCCGAGCCCGCAACAAGTTCGATCTGAAAATCGCGCAGATCCATCGACAGCGAGTAGTCGCCATTGAGCCCGGAATCGATCGCGCTGACGCCGACGATGCGTCCGTCGTCATCGAACGCCTGGACGACAAGGCGGCCCAGCATGGCCGGTGCCGGGTCGCGCCAGCGTGCGCCAGGGTAGACCTCGAACATGCCGGGTCGGGTCATGATCGCGATGCGCGTCGTATCGAGTGCGGCACTGGCCTGTGGTGTGTCGATCAACAATTGCCAGTCAATCTTTGCCGTCGCCACAGGGTTTTCCGCTGCGCTCATATGCAACTGCGGTGCGTAGACGACGAACGAATCGTGCTTGCCGCTGAGCGCCGCGCAGGCACCGAGGGTCAGGCTTGCGGTGGCCATCAGGAGTCGGGACATGCGCTTCATTTCGGCTGGAACTCCTTGGGTTGGTCGCGACCCAGCAGCAGGGTATTGGAACTGCCGAGCTGGTCGCTGAGTTGCTTGAACGAGCGCAGTGTCTCGCGCAGGTCGAGCAGGGTCGGGCCAACCTGACGCAATCCCTGGTCACTGAAACTGGCAATCGCCGCCTGATTCTGATCGAGCAGTTGCTCGGTCGAGCCGGCCACGCGCTCGATGGCGCTGATCGCCTTGTCGGTCGAAACCATGACCTTGCGCACGTCGGTATTGATCAGCTCGTTGGTCGCGCTGGCCATTTCATGCAAGGTGGACAGCGTCGACTTGAGTTCGCCGCTGGCGCCAGCCAACTCGGCCAGCGCCTTGGCCATGTCACCGCGTTGGTCGGCGATGGTCGATGCAATCTGGTCGAAGTGCTTGAGCGTGGCAGAAACATGCTCGATGTTTTCCTGCGACAGCAACTGGCCAACACGCAACAACGACTGGTTGACGCTGGTAACGATGTCCTCGCCCGAGGAAAGCAGTTTCGACAGCGCCGACTCCGTAGCCAGGATCACCGGCACCGGATGCGTGTCGGTCGGCAGCAGAGGCTTGGATGCCGGCGATCCGCCACTGAGCTGGATAAATGCGGTGCCGGTGACACCGAGCAAGCCGAGCTTGGCTTCGGTATCGACCTTGACCGGCGTGTCGCCATCCAGACGGATGCGCGCGACGACCTTGCGCGGATCGTCGGGGGCGAGCTTGAGCTGGGTGACCTCACCGACCTTGATGCCGTTGTACTGGACTAGGCCGCCCCTGGAAAGGCCGGTGACCGCTTCGGTGAAGACGACATCGTAGTAGCCGAACTCGCGATCCGCACTGGTCTTCGACAGCCACAGCACGAAGCCGAGGCCGAGCAGAAAGGCGATGATGGCGAAGCTGCCGATAAGGATATGGTGGGCGCGGGTTTCCATGCTCAGGTGCCTGCGGGTAGTGGGGCGGGATGGACTGCCGTCGTGCGTTGCGCCGCGCGGCCACGGGGTCCCTGGAAGTACTGCTGGATCCATGGCTCGTCGAAGTTCTCGACGACATCCAGTGAATCAGCGACGAGGATGCGTTTCTTGGCCAGCACGGCGACACGATCGCAGATGGTATAGAGCGTATCCAGATCGTGGGTGATCAGGAATACGGTCAGGCCGAGGCTGTCACGCAAGGTCAGGATCAACTGGTCGAAGGCGGCCGCACCGATCGGATCGAGGCCTGCGGTGGGTTCGTCGAGAAAGAGGATCTCCGGGTCCAGCGCCAGCGAGCGCGCCAGCGCCGCGCGCTTGACCATGCCGCCGGACAACTGCGATGGAAACTTCTCCGCCGAATCCAGCGGCAAGCCGGCCAGGGCAATCTTGAGCATGACCAGGCGATTGACGATCTCCGCATCGAGATCGTGGTGTTCGGTCAGTGCCACGGCGACATTCTCGGCCACGCTCAGCGAGGAGAACAGGGCGCCGTTCTGGAACAACACGCCGCAGCGCCGCTCGATCATCGCGCGCTTGGCATCGGACATGGTCGAGACTTCCTCGCCAAACAGACGAATGCTGCCTGCTGCGGGCCTGCCCAGGCCGATGATTGCGCGCATCAAGACGGATTTTCCCGAACCCGAGCCGCCGACCACGCCGATGATCTCGCCACGGTGGACATCCAGATCGAGATTCTCGTGGACGACGAAATCGCCGAACTGGTTGCGCAAGCCGCGAATCTCGATAACCGGCTCGTCGGCGCTCACAGGTTGATCTCCATGAAGAAGATCGCCGCCAGCGCGTCGATCAGGATGACCACGAAGATCGATTGCACGACACTCGAGGTGGTGTGCGCGCCCACCGATTCGGCGCTGCCGGAAACCTTGAAGCCTTCCAGGCAGCCGATTGCGGCGATCAGGAAGGCAAACACCGGCGCCTTGCTCATGCCGACCCAGAAGTGGCGCACCGTTGTTGTCTCGTGCAGGCGGGTGATGAACATCAAGGGCGACACATCCAGGGTCAACACACAAACAGCCGCACCGCCGATCAGGCCGGCGAGCATGCCAACCAGGGTCAGGATCGGCATCGACACGAGCAGGGCGAGCACGCGCGGCATGACCAGGACATCGACCGGTTGCAGGCCGAGGGTGCGGATCGCGTCGACCTCTTCGCGCGCCTTCATCGAGCCGATCTGTGCGGTGAACGCGCTGCCCGAGCGCCCGGCGACCATGATCGCGGTCAGCAGCACGCCGAACTCGCGCAGGAATGAATAGCCGACCAGTTCGACCGTGTAGACGCTGGCACCGAACTCCTGCAGCACGGTCGCGCCGAGAAAGGCGACCACCGCGCCGACCAGAAAGCAGAGCAGGGCCACGATCGGCACCGCGTTGAGGCCGGTCTGTTCGATATGCGACACGGTCGAGGTCAGGCGCCAGAGCCGCGGTTGCAGGGCGCTGCGGGCGAATGCGGCCAGGATCAGGCCGATGAAGCCGACCAGGGCGACAAAATTGTTCCAGAAAGTCTCCAGTGCGGCGCCGATATTGACCACGCTGGCGACAAAGCCGCGATCCTTGCGCCGTGGTTTGGCCGGTGGTGCATTCTCCGCCCTGGAAACGGCCGCGATCAGCTTGCGCGTGGCCTCGTCGGCCACGTCGATGCGTTGCGGATCCTCGCCGGCGAGATCCAGCAGGAAGCTGGCCCCGGCGGTATCGATACGGCCCAGTGCTTTCGCATCAATGCGTGCAGTCGCTGCCAGCGTGCGCTGCAGGCGTGCGCATACCGCGGACAATTGGGCGACGTGCTCGAGCGTCCAGTCACCCTCAATGGTGACGCTTCGACCGTCTTCGGCGATGTGGGCACTGCCTGTTTCACTCATGGCGGAAAGGTTATCAGCAAAGCATCGCGCTGGCGGCTTGTGGGAGCGTCAAGGAATGCACATCGACGCCATTGAAAAGCGCCGACAGCGTCCCCAATCCTTGCGCTCGCCGCAGATTGATGCCGCCGCAGTGGCAAGCCCGCATAATGCTGCCGCGCCCGCCTGGATCCCTTGATGACCACCGCTCCATTGACCACCCGCGTCGAATTCGTTGTCGAACTCGCGCGTCGCCTGCATGAATATGGCACGGCAGCTCCGCGTCTTGAGGCAGCGATCATCCTCGTTTCCCAGCGCCTCGGCCTCAACTGTGACCCGTTGTCGACGCCAACCTCGATCATCATGTCGTTCTCGCAACGTGACAACGAGAGCAGCGGAGTTGCCGAGTTGACCCAGGTGCTGCGCCTGCCGCCGGGCGAGGTCAACCTGAAGAGCCTTTGTCTGGTCGATGAAATTGCCGACCAGGTGATCAGCGGCAAGCTCGATCTCGCCGAAGGTCGCCGCCGCCTGCGTGATGTCGGTGCACGCAAGCCGACCACCTTCGCCACCATCATCACCCTGCTTGCCTACTCGGTCGCCTCGGCCTGCGTGGCGGCGATCCTGCTGACTGGCTGGGCCGGCGTGGCAACCGCAGCCTGTATCGGCCTGTCGACCGGCATCACCGCCCTCGCCGCGAGCAAGCGACCGCACATCGCGGCCGCGTTCGAGGCCATATCGGCCCTGCTGGCAACGGTCATTGCGACCCTGGTCGCGGTGTACCTGGTGCCGATCCAGGTGCGCTCCGTGGTCGTTGCCAGCCTGATCATCCTGCTGCCGGGCATGAGCCTGACCGCTGCCGTGCGCGAGTTGTCCAGCCAGGATCTGGTTTCCGGCACCGCGCGCATGGCCGGCGCGATGGCCGTCCTGCTCAAGCTGGCGTTTGGTACCGTTGCCGCGACCCAGGTTTGTGCCTTGTTCGGTCTGGTGCCGCCGCCGGTGCCCCTGCTGGCGATTCCGCCGTGGACCGAGTGGGTGGCGGTGCCATTGGCGGCGATCACCTTCGCGATCACCTTCCGCAGTCCGCTGCGCTATTTTCCGATCGTCATCGGTGCGGTGATTGCCGGCTACATCTGCACGCGGGTGGGCGGTGTCTATGTCTCGGCCGCATTCGGCGTGTTTTCGGGCGGGTTGCTGCTCGGCGCCGCGAGCAACGTTTTTGCCCGCTGCTTCAATCGCCCCGGCGCGTTGATTCGCGAGCCGGGCATCATCCTGCTGGTGCCCGGCAGCGTCGGTTTCCGCACGCTGAGCTTTGTCTTCGAGCGCGACGTGATGCTAGGCATCGATACCGGCATCACCCTGCTCACCCTGCTCATCGCACTGGTCGCCGGCTTGCTATTCGGCGATCTGCTGGTGCCGCCGAGGCGCAAGCTGTAGTTGGAGCGGTGAGCGGGAAGAGCGCAGGAATTCGGCTCTTGATTTTCCCGCTCACCGCCAACCGCTCACGGCTCCCCAGCATTCGAAGGCCAGGATCAAGTCGAGAGCCAGCAGTTATCATGACCAATTCCAGATTTTCGACGTGGTGGATCGATCCGCCGCATCGATGCCGGTCACAAATTCTTGTTTATGTCCGCATTGTCAAAACTCAAACCTGCGCTGGCTGGCGTTTCGACGCGTGATCGCGGCCGCCTGATCGGGCGGCTGCGCCGACTGGAGAAAGACGGTGCGTCGGCGAATGCCGAACAGGTCGCCAAGCTCGCTGGCGATATCGAAGCCTCATCTGCGAAGGTTGCCCTTCGAGCGGGGCGTGTGCCGCCGATTCGTATCGACGAGTCATTGCCGATTGCCGTGCGCAGCGAGGAGATCATCAAGCTGATCCGCGAGCATCAGGTCATCGTGCTGGCTGGCGAGACCGGCTCCGGAAAAACCACGCAATTGCCGAAGCTGTGTCTTGCCGCCGGACGCGGCACGGCTGGCATGATCGGCTGCACCCAGCCACGCCGGATCGCCGCGCGCACGGTCGCGCGCCGGGTCGCCGATGAGCTCGGCACGACGCTCGGCGATCTGGTTGGTTTTCAGGTCCGCTTCAACGACCAGGTCGGCGAGGCCTCGCTGATCAAGTTCATGACCGACGGCATCCTGCTCGCCGAAACCCAGGGTGATGCCTGGCTCAGCAGCTATGACACGATCATCCTTGATGAGGCTCACGAGCGCAGTCTCAATATCGATTTCCTGCTCGGATACCTCAAGCGCCTGCTGACAAAGCGCCGCGATCTCAAACTGATCGTCACTTCGGCAACCATCGATACGGCGCGCTTTGCCGAGCATTTCGACAACGCGCCGGTGGTCGAGGTCGAAGGCCGCACCTATCCGGTCGAAGTGCGCTGGCGACCACCACCCGAGCGCGGCGAAACCAGTTCGGTCGAGCAGATTGTTTCCGCGATCGACGAAATCACTGCCGAAGATCCACGCGGCGATGTGCTGATTTTTCTGCCCGGCGAGCGCGAGATTCGCGATGCGCATCTGGCTCTGGACCGACGCAAGTACCGCGAAACCGAAGTGCTTGCCCTGTATGCGCGGCTCTCGGCGAACGAGCAGGATCGCGTGTTCAAACCGGGGCCGAAACGGCGCATCGTGCTGGCGACCAATGTCGCCGAAACTTCGCTGACCGTGCCGCGCATCCGCTTCGTGGTCGATACCGGCAATGCGCGGGTCAAGCGCTACAGCCAGCGCGGCCAGCTTGAGCGTCTGCATATCGAGCCGATCTCGCAGGCCGCCGCCGATCAGCGCAAGGGCCGCTGCGGCCGCGTCGCCGCCGGCGTCTGCTATCGCCTGTATGCCGAAGATGATTACGCCGAGCGACCGCGCTACACCGATCCGGAAATCCTGCGCACCTCGCTGGCCGGAGTGATCCTGCGCATGCTCAGCCTCAAGCTCGGTGATGTCGCCGATTTTCCGTTTGTCGAGGCACCGCCCGAACGTGCCATCGGTGATGGCTATCGGCGCCTGATCGAAATCGGCGCGATCGACGAGCAGCATCGCATCACCAAAATCGGCACGACCATCGCCAGCCTGCCGGTCGATGTCGCACTCGCACGCATGCTGATCGAAGCGCAGCGCCTTGGCGTCAGCCGTGAGCTGATGATTCTGGTCTCCTTCCTGAGCATCCAGGATCCTCGCGAACGCCCCGCCGACGCGCGCCAGCAAGCCGACGCCGCGCACGCGCAGTTCACCGATCCGAAATCCGACTTCATCGGCGTGCTCAATCTGTGGGCTGCCTACACCCAGGCCCACGCCGATTTCACTCAATCGAAACTGCGCGACTGGTGCCGCGCCCATTTCCTCTCGTTCATGCGCATGCGCGAGTGGCGCGAGTTGCATCGGCAGTTGCTTGTGGGGCCGGGAATGGGGAATGGGGAAGAGGGAATCGGTGGGGCAAGGCCGGGAGTCGGGAATGGAGAATCGGGAATCGGTAAGAGCAGGAGCAGAAACCAAAACAAGGCGAAAAACAGAGTTGAGGCGAGTGCGAGCAAGTCGAATGCACCTCAAACCGTTCCTCCCATTCCCCTTTCCCCATTCCCCACTCCCGACAACGGTGAAGCCATTCACCGTTGTCTCCTAAGCGGCTGGCCCACCCAGGTCGCGCGCAAGGATGAGCGCAATCAGTTTCGCGGTACGCGCGAGCGCAAGTTCGCCATTTTTCCCGGATCGGCCCTGGCCAAGTCGCCGCCGCAGTGGGTGCTGGCCGGGCAGATTATCGATATCGGCAAGGTCTACGCGATGCAGTGCGCGCGGGTCGAGCCGCTGTGGATCGAGCAGCAGGCCGCGCATCTGATCCGGCGTAGCTGGAATGATGCGCACTGGTCGCGCAAGCGTGGTGCCGTGGTTGCCTATGAGCAGGTCAGTCTGTTTGGATTGATCCTGGTCGAGCGGCGCGCGGTGCAGCTCGGCAAGCAGGATCCGGCGCAGGCCCACGGGATTTTCGTGCGTGAAGCCTTGGCAACAGGCGAGATCGACGCGCGCGCCGATTTCATCCGCGCCAACCAGCGCACCCTGGCCCAGGCCGAGGAAATCGAGGCCAAGCAGCGCCGTTCCGGCCTGCTCAAGTCGGCGGAAGAGCGCGCCGCCTTGCTGCACGGCAAGCTGCCTGCGGATATCCATACCAGCGCCGCGCTCGATGCCTGGTATCGCAAGGCCAGTCCGGCCGAGCAGGCGGCGCTGCGCTGGTCGCTGGCCGATGTCATGTCGGCGACACCGGGCCTTGCGGCCGAGGATTTCCCGACCCGGCTGGCCGTCGGCAATCAGCACATTCGTCTCGATTACCGTTTCGTGCCGGGCGACCCGGCCGATGGGGTCACCGCACATGTCCCGCTGGCCCTGGTCAATGCGCTGTCGGCGAGTGCTTGCGAGTGGCTGGTGCCGGGGCTGCTGATCGAGAAAGTCAGCGAATTGATCCGCGGCTTGCCGAAATCGCTGCGCCGCAATTTCGTCCCGGCACCGGATTTTGCGCGCGCCTTTGTCGAGTCACTTGGCGATGACAAGCCGGTTCGCGAGCGTGCCCTGGCCGAGGTGCTGTCGGCCTATCTGAAAAAGGTCACCGGCGTCGCAATTGATTCCGCCGATTTTTCCAGCATCGATTTGCCCGCCCATCTGCAGATGCGTTTCCGGGTCACCGATGAAAAAGGCAAAGTTGTCGCCGAGGGCCGCGATCTGACTGCGATCCAGCGCGACTGGGCCGATGCCGCGCGCGCGGCATTTTCGCAGCGCGCCGATGCCGAACTGACCCGCGAGGAAGTTGCCGATTTCGATATCGAGGATATCCCCGAGGTGATCCGCTCGGCGGAGGGCCTGGTCGCCTTTCCGGCCCTGGTCGATCTCGGCGACAGTGTCGCCTTGCGCGTTTTCGAGAATGCCGACGATGCCCGCGAGGAGCACCGCCGCGGTGTCGAGCGCTTGCTGCGACGAGCGCTGGCCGACAAGATCAAGCATGCACGCAAGCAGTTGCCGCTGGGCAAGCTCACCGAGTTGAAGTGGGCCTCGCTAGGCAGCGCGGAAACATTGCGTGCCGATCTGGTCGAAGCAGCCCTGAGCGAGTGCCTGCAGGCTTATGCGCTTGATGCGCGAACCCGGATCGATTTCGAGGCATTGAAGGCGAAGCTGGGCAAGGCGCTGTTCCCGGCCGCCGTCGAGCGGCTCAGCCTGGCCGAGGCGATCATCGAAGCCCACGCCGAACTGGTGCCGTGGCTGGAGCCGCCGCTGCTCGGATTCGCCAGTGCCAACTACGAGGATTTGCTGGAGCAGCGCGATGAACTGCTCGCGCCGGGGTTTCTGCGCGAGACCAACCCGCTCCAGCTCGGACACATTCCGCGCTATCTGCGCGCCATGCGTCTGCGTGCCGAACGGCTGCGTCAGGATCCGGCGCGTGACCAGGCGCGCATGCTCAACGTGCATACCTACTGGCGCGAGTATCTCAAGCGCCGCAGCAGCGGTGACGCCGATACGGCCGCGCTCGATGAATTGCGCTGGTTGATCGAGGAGTTGCGGGTATCGGTGTTTGCGCAGGAGCTGCGCACGGCCGAGCCGGTATCGCCGAAACGTCTGGCGCGTGCCGTGGCCGCGCTCGACTGAACGCGACCGCGACCTTGCGAGCCTACTTGATGCGCTTGACGCGAATATCGCAATTGCAGCCGTTCACATACATCAGCCAGCTACCCATGCTCATCGGTTTGATCTTCACTTTCGGCGACTGCAGGCGAAAGCCATGGCTGCCGGATTCGACCTGTTCCCAGACCTGGCCATTCTCAAGGGTGACCCGGGTCTTGCCGTGCCAGCCGTTGAATTCGCCGGCAATGGCGGATTCGACCACCTCACGATCCTGATCGTCGGCATAGAACGTCGCGGTGCCGTCACGGTGCCGGATGGGTGCGCCAATTTCGCTGACACCCTTGGACTGGATCCAGTCATTCAGGTACTTGAGCTGCTCAGGGCTCAGCTTGTCGAGCCCCGCCGCCGTGAACTCCTCCTGCGACATGCGTTCTTCAAGCGTCGGCGCCTGGGCGTGGGCGAGGGTCGATCCGGCGAAGGGAATGACCAGGAATGCGGCAAATATCAGGGCTCTGGGATGCATGTGGTGGACTCTTGGCATTGGTTAAAACGTGACCAGTTGATCGAAAACTCGTTGTCTAACGCGAGGTTAACAGGTGCGCTTTGCGGATTCAGGGGTTAGAATCCGATGCCATGCAGTCTAGCATCGGGCATCCGGGTTCCGTGTGCCTTGGTGTCCAGGCCTGATTTTTTGACCGTCAGCCGCCTTGCGCTGCGACGTTCTTCCTACTTTGTTCAAGTTGCGGATCTATGATTTTGATGAACAAGCATTTCCATGGCAGCCTGCGCGCTGCCCTCTCCATCGCCCTGCTGGCAGGTGCCGGGTCGGCTTTCGCGGTCGACAATGTGGCGACCCTGGTCGGTGGCGATTCGGTTTCCGGTGACCAGGCCACGGTCGCGCTGGATGGCGCGGTGGCAAACGCCTTCAGCTATGTGCGCCCGGGCTCCGGCCCGGCGATCGTCACGGCCTATTTGAACGCGCATGTGTTCTGCGCGGAAACGCCGCGCGCGAGCACCGAGGTCTCCCTGCAGCCGCGCTACCAGTTGCCGCCAACGGTCGGCAATGACGTGTGGAAGTTTCCAGACGTATATGCGCACAGCCTGACCTACCAGGGCAGCGGTGCGCAAAACGCCGGATTCCCGTCGCTGCTGATTGGCCAGGCAGTCGATTCAATCAGCAAGCAGTTCCGCTGCCTCAGCACCCAGCCCGGCGGCATTGCCGAACTTCCGAATGTGAGTCACGGTTTGTTCGACAGCGGCTTTGGCGGAAGCGTCATCCCGCCGCCGCCATCTGGCTCGGCCCAGAATGTGACGGTCAGCGCACAGACCTTCGGTGGTTTCCCCTCACTTGCGGTCAGTGTGGTCAAGATTGACACCCAGTTCGATCTGACCTCGCCGACCGGCGTGGTCTGGACCCTCATCGACGGCTTCAACACGAGTGCCCTGTCTTCGCTTGCCGATGCGACCTGGTGCGGTCTCGGCACGACCTGGGTTGAAGGCACGACGCCGCCGCCGCAGTTGTGTGACGATGCGATCCTGGCCGGTGTGATCAAGGAGACCGGGCAGTTCGTCCATCATCAGTTCAGTGCCCTGGCGGGCTCCTCACCGTATTACGTGCTGGCTTACCGTCCGGTGGTCGGAAGCGCAACCGCCGGAACTCCGATCCAGGGATTTGCCGCATTGCGCACCGGGGGTGGCATGGTCGGTGTGGCCGAGGAATCGCAGGACTGGTTCACCGACGACAGCGTCTGGTACAACTACTGATTCCGATCAAGCGCAGCCGCTTCGGCGGTCTGTGCCGCGCAACTGGATCTTTCCCTGTGCATTGCCGGGATGAGCGTTTCGCTCGCCCGGTTCGCGTGCGTCTGCCGAGACGGGGTTGAGACGGTGCCGATTCGGTAGAGTCGTCGTGCAACCCACGATTCCGGAAGGCCAAGGTGTCGCAATCGAGCAACGAGGCGCTGCTGCAAATCGAGGCCCGGCTGAGCTCTGCGCCGGCTGCGCGCAAGCGCTGGGAAGCGGCGACAGCGATTCGCGATGCGATTCTGGCCGAGCTCGAAAAGCTCGCGACTGGCCCGTTCGCACGCACGGCCCTGTTCGTGTACGAGGCGATCAGCTCGGGTTGCGAGTTCACCGACCTGGAAATCGAGGCGTTCGGCAGCGAGGTGGTTGACCTGGTTGAGGGTCAGCGGGCGGCGGAAAAGGTCTGGTCGCTGCATGCCGCACGCAGCGGGGCTGGTGCTGCGGAAGGCTTGCGACGGTTGTTGCTGGCGATCATCCGCGACCTGCGCGTGGTCTTCATCCTGCTGGCCCGGCAACTGGTGATGATGCGCCGCGCCAGCGAGCTCGATGACGATCATCGACGCGCCCTCGCGCAACTGACAGCCGACATCCATGCGCCACTGGCCAATCGCCTCGGCATTTGGCAACTGAAGTGGGAGCTTGAGGATCTGGCTTTCCGCTATCTGCAGCCGGAAACCTATCGACGCATCGCCAATCTGCTTGACGAGCGTCGCGGCGATCGCGAAGCCTGGATAGCGCAGGCCACCGGATTGCTGCGAAAGGCCCTGGCCGATGCGGGTATCGAGGCCGACGTGGCCGGGCGACCGAAACACATCAGCTCGATCTGGCGAAAGATGCAGAAGAAGGGCCTCGATTTCTCCGGCCTCTACGATATTCGTGCCTTGCGTGTGCTGGTTCGTGACGTGCCGGCCTGTTATGCCGCGCTTGGGGTCGTGCATTCGCTGTGGCCATTCATTGCCGGCGAATTCGATGACTACATCGCCAGTCCCAAGGGCAACAACTACCAATCCCTGCATACTGCGGTGATTGGCCCGGAAGGTCGCACTCTGGAAGTGCAGATCCGCTCACACGACATGCACGCCTACGCCGAGCTCGGATTTGCCGCGCATTGGCGCTACAAGGAGGGCAGTGGTGGCGACGCCAGTTTCGAACGCAAGATCACCTGGATGCGCCAGTTGCTCGAAACCCGTGACGAGCATGATGACGATGCTGCCCTGCTCGCCGGTTTCCGCACCGATGTCATCGAGGATCGGGTTTACCTGCTGACCCCGAAGGGCCAAGTGTTCGATCTGCCGAAAGGCGCAACCGTCCTCGATTTCGCCTATCTGATCCACACCGACGTCGGTCACCGCTGCCGCGGGGCCAAGGTCAACGGGCGCATCGTGCCGCTGACCTTCCAGCCCGCCAGCGGCGATCGCATCGAAATACTGACCGCAAAGAACGCCGAACCCAGCCGCGACTGGTTGTCGGTTCACCACGGCTTCCTGCAGACGGCGCGCAGCCGCCACAAGGTGCGCAACTGGTTCCGTCAGGCCGATCGCGAAATCAATGTCGCGGCCGGTCGCGGTGTGCTCGATCGGGAGCTCAAGCGTCTGGCCCTGCACAATGTCGATCTCGACACCTTGCCGGCACGCTTTCAATTGCGCAGCGTCGACGATCTGTACGAGGCGCTCGCACTCGGTGATGTCACGCCGACCCAGATCGCGCGCAGCCTGCATGAAGGAACGCGCAGCGAGGACGCGCAGACGCCGCGCTCCACGCAGGCGCTGAAACCTGCCGCACCGGCCAAGGATGCACTGGTCATCGAGGGCGTCGGCAACCTGCTCAGCGTGCTTGCGCGCTGTTGCCAGCCGGTGCCTGGCGATGCGGTTGCCGGATTCATCACGCGCGGGCGCGGGGTCAGCGTGCACCGGGCCGACTGCCGACAGCTGCAACGCCTGCGCCTGCTCGATGCAGATCGCATCATCGATGTCGAATGGGGCGGCGGAAAACAGCGTGCCTACGAGGTCAACGTGCGGGTGCGCGGCTACGACCGCAAGGGCCTGCACAAGGATGTCAGCAACGTGATCGCGGCGAGCAATGTGCAGATCCTTGCGATCGATGCGCGCGTCGACCAGGCACGCAACGAAGTGACCATGAACCTGGCCCTGAGGGTTGCCGATTTTGGCCAGTTGTCGAGCCTGCTCGGGCAGTTGCATGCGGTGCCAAACGTGATCGAGGCGCAGCGCAAGGCCTGAGCCTGGCTGGATTCAAGGCGGCGCAGGCAGCGGTTGGACTGATATGCTAACGGCCTTGCTGCCGCGCGGCATTGGGCATGGATAGAGTCCCGACGTGATCGAAATTCCCGGATACCGATTGTTGCGCCAACTCGGCCGCGGCGGCATGGCCACGGTGTATCTGGCGGTTCAGGAATCCGTTGACCGCGAGGTCGCGCTAAAGATCATGTCGCCGGCCTTGCTGGTCGACCCGAATTTCGGCGAGCGCTTCCTGCGCGAGGCCAAGATCGCCGCGCGCCTGCATCACCGTCATGTCGTTGGCATCCACGATGTCGGCCGCAGCGGCGATTATCATTACATGGCCATGGAATATCTGGCTGGCGGACCGGTTCTGAGCAAGAACGGCCCGGCGCGGCCGGTGTCGTTCGCCTTGCGCGTCACGCGTGAAATTGCCGGCGCGATCAACTACGCGCAGCAGAAGGGATTCATCCACCGCGATGTCAAGCCAGACAACATCCTGCTGCGCGACGATGGTTCGGCCGCGCTGACCGATTTCGGCATTGCCCGCGCCAACGACTCGGCGACGCGCATGACGCGAACCGGCGCAGTGGTCGGCACGCCGCACTACATGAGCCCCGAGCAGGCCCGCGGCAGGCAGCTCGATGGTCGCGCCGACCTGTACAGCCTCGGCGTGGTGCTATACGAGATGCTGGTCGGGCGCGTGCCCTATCAGGCCGAGGATTCGCTCGCGGTCGGCATCATGCATATCACCCAGCCGGTGCCGAAACTGCCGGAGTCGCTGGCTGTGCTGCAGCCGCTGGTCGACGGGTTGCTGGCCAAGGAGCCGCATGATCGCTTCCAGACCGGCAACGATGCGGCGATCGCGATTGCGCGTTACGAGAAGGCGATCGCCAACGGCGAGTTGCCGGGGCTCGATGCCGCCCCTGGACAGATCACCGAGGAAACCCGATCGGTGCAAACCCGGGTTTCGCCGCTGCCTGAGACCGACGCATCGCCACGCCCGATGTCGGCTGATGCGCATTCGCGACATCGTTCCGATCCGAGCATGGGACGGCTCGACCAGATCCTGGCCACGACCGATGACCACATCATGCGCGCCAGCCGCGTCTCGCAGCGGCCGGTCAAACCGAAGCGCCGCAAAAGCGCAACCCGGCTCGCCTTGCTCGCGCTCGTCCTGGCGCTCGGCGTCGGCGGCTTCATGGTCTGGAAACATCAGGATTGGCTGCGCGCCTTGCTGCCGAATACCGAACTCAACGACGTCCTCGGCCGCGCGCAAAAGGCGCTCGATGCCGGCAATCTTGATGGCAATCAGGGAGACAGTGCACGCGAGTTGTTCCAGGTTGCGCGCACGCTCGACCAGGACAATGACATCGCCCGCCGCGGCATGCGCGAAGTCGGCGAAAAGCTGCTCGTGCGTGCACGCGATGCGTTGAAGCGCAACGATGTCGGTCTGGCCCGGCAGTTCGCTGCCGCCGCGCGCGACTTGCTCGGCGGCGGTGCCGCTGTCGAGGACATCGAGAAATCGATCGCAGTGCTCGATTCGCACGGCACCGAAGTCGAAGCTTTGCTGACCGGGGCGCAAGCGGCGCTTGATGCCGGTCGCCTGCTCGGTGACGACGGGGCGGTCGCGCTGTATCAGCGCGCGCTGGTCAGCGACACCGGCAACTCTCTGGCCCGTGCCGGCATCGCACGCAGCGTCGATGTGCTGGCTGCACAGGCCAGGGCCGCGTTCGTGGACGGGGATCTGGCCACGGCCTCGACGCGCATTGAGGACATCGCTCGCATCCTGCCGGGGTATCCGGCCTTGCCCGATCTGCGCGCCGAGCTTGGCAAGCAGCATGAGGCCGCAAACGTGTCCCTGGAGAACGATCTTGCCCGTGGCGAAGCGCAACTGCGCGCAGGCCGCTTCAGCGGCAGTGCGGATTCGGCCCAGGCCTTGTTCGAGTCGGCATTGCAACGCGATGCCGGCAACGCGCGCGCCAAAGCCGGCTTGCGCCGCGTCGCCCAGGCTCTGATCGTGCAGGCGCGGGCAGCGCTTGAAGACAGCAATCCCGGTGTAGCCGACCGCCTGCTCAAGCAGGCTCAGGCCATGGCCGGCGATTTGCCCGAGTTGCGAGCGGCCACTCTCGACCTGCGTGAATTGCGCGAACGCCTGGCGATCGCGGCGGAGCGGCCGGTGGCGACCCAAGCTGATCTTGAGCGCATGCGCAACCTGGTCAGCGAGGCCGATGCGGCGAGCGCCGCCGGACGCCTGATCAACCCGCCTGGCAACAGCGCCTACGACAAGTACCGTGCGGCGCTCGCCATCGATGGCGAGAACAAGGCCGCGCTCGAAGGCCTCAACAGGATTCCGGCTCGCGCCCGCGAATTGTTCGACCAGCAACTCGCCGAAGGTGGATTGAATCGCGCGCTCGGCATGCTTGAAGTGGTGCGCCAGATTGCCCCGGCCGATCCCTCGTTGCTGCCGATGTCCGAACGCCTGGCCAACGCCTATCTCGACCTGGCCGACAAACGCATCGGCGAGAATCAGGCCGCCGACGCCGAGCGCGCCCTGCAGGCGGCGCGCAAGCTGAGCCCGGCCAATCCGCGCCTGTCTCCGCTCGAAGCAAGATTGCGCGGCCTGTCGGCACCTGCAAGCTAGCCCGGACTATTCATGAATACGCGTGATGATCGCGCAGGACATTGGATTTACACGGATTTTCGTGATCGAGCGGATAGCGGGGACTAGGGGCGAGTGAGCGAAAATTCGTGTGGATTCAAGGGTCAAGCGAGGGCGCGTGTTTTTCATGAATAGTCCGGGCTAGCAGCCTGTCGAACTTTACTCGGCCGGGCTGCGAATCCGTCTGTGCGGATCATATTTACGCCGCTTTTTGACCCATAGCACCACGATGGGCCTGCAAATCGTCGAACTTCTGCCCTCACACAGCCGAGTTCTCGCCTCAACCGGCAAAGTCCGACAGGCTGCTAAGCGCAATCGGGAACGCCCAAGGAAACCGCGGGAATGTGCATCTTGTTGATCGCGATCGAGGCATTGCCCGATTGGCCGCTGTTGTTGCTCGGCAATCGTGATGAATTCCACGGACGTCCCAGCGTTGCCGCCGAGCCCTGGCGCGGCACGGCGGATTGTCTGGGTGGCCTCGATCTCAAGGCGGGCGGAAGCTGGCTTGCGCAACGCAATGACGGCCGCTTTGCCTCGGTGACCAACCTGCGCAGCGGCTTGCCGGCGCAGGCGCCACGTTCACGCGGAGCCCTCGTGCGCGAGTTTGTCGTCGGCAATGAATCCGCGCAGGATTTTGGCCAGCGCGTACTCGATCATATCGACGAATACGGGCCGTTCAATCTCGTCTTCGGTGATCGCTCGGGTGTCAGTCTGATCGATGGCAGCAGCGCGACCCTGCAACGCCTGCCGCCCGGTATCCATGTGGTCGGCAACGGCCCGTTCGCCAGCGCCTGGCCGAAGATCGAGCGGTTGCGTACACGCTTCACCAGCGCGATCCGCAGAGGTGATCGTGACGACGACAGCTTGCTGGCCCTGCTCGCCGACACGACCCAGCCCGAGGATGAAGAGTTGCCCGATACCGGTGTCGGCACGCATCTGGAGCGCGTGCTCGCCCCGATCTTCATTCGCGGCGAGCACTACGGCACGCGGGCCAGCACCTTGGTCATGCGCCATGAGGATGGCAGTCTTTTCTTTCGCGAACGCAGCTTTGGCCCAATGGGCCAGGCGACCGATGAGGTTCACTGGGAGTGTCTGGCGATTGATGATGAATGGCGTCTGGCGGAGTAGCGGTGAGCGGAAGAGCCGTGAGCGGTTAGCGGAAAGAGCAGTGTGGCCCTCCGTATCTTGTAAGCGACATTCCCTGCTTTCGCGGCATTGCCAGATTTGCCTGGACCGCCTTTCCCGCTAACCGCTCACTGTTTCCCGTCAATCCCGAAAATGCGCCGGATGGCTTTTTCCGCCGCATCGAACGAGAAATGCGCGCGGACGTTGTCGAGCCCGTTGGCTGACAGGCGCATCCACAAGGCCTCGTCGTTGTAGAGCCGGATGACCGCGTTGGCGTAAGTCTCGGCACTGTCGGCGATCAGCACCTCGTGGCCGGATTGCACATGCATGCCTTCGACGGCCATCGGTGTGGCGACGACCGGCAGGCCGTAGCTCATGGCCATGTTGACCTTGCCCTTGACCCCGGCGCCGTAGCGCAGCGGTGCAATCGAAATCCGCGCTTCGTCCATGGCCGGGGCGATGTCCTCGACGAAGCCGTGCACGAGCACATGCTCGCTGGCCACGGCGCGGATCGCGTCAGTGACCTTGCTGCCGATCACATGCAGGCGCAGCCCGGGAATCGCTTCGAGCACGCGCGGCAGGATGTCGTTGACGAACCAGAGCACCGCATCAGTGTTCGGTGGATGCTGGAAGCCGCCGACAAACAACAGGTCGCGACGATCCGCGAATGGACGCCGGCAACCGAAAATTTCGTGCACGTTGGAGAGCACGTCGACGACGACACCCGGCGCATCACGCGCGAGGATCTCCTGCTCGACCGGACTGACCACCAGGGTCACGTCGCACTCGCGCATGATGCCGATTTCCTGGGCACGGGTTTTCGCCGAAACGCGAGCAAGGTCGTCACGAGCTTCGAGCTCGGCGGCACGCAGTTCGCGCAGATAGTGCAGATCGACGGTATCGAAGATCAGGCGCGCCTTGCTGGCATAGAGTCGGGCCAGGCCGATGAACTCGGCGGCGACGTAGTGGCGCGAGAGCACGACCGCGTCGAACTCGCCGCCGCGTTCACGGAAGAAAGCAGCGGGACTACCGAGATACGGCTGATACAGCACCTCGATACCGAGCGCCTGCAGGTCGCCGGTGTAGCGCTCGACCCAGGCCTGGTTGCTGGCCATGAAGACAACGTGGCAATCATTGCCACGCAGGATGCGCATCAAGTTGACCATGCGCAGCGAACCCGAATCCTGATCGGGTGTTGGCGTGGTCGCGTCGATGATGAGGATGCGCTGGCGTGTGCGATGCGTGGCCGCAACATGGATGGTCGTGCCCGGCGCGGGTTGGCTGCGCAAGGCATCGCGCCACTTGTCGAGAAACTTTTCGCGATTGATCACCTGATAGCGCTTCATGCCGCTGCCGGTATCGGTGCCGGCGGTGATGCCCTCGAAATGGACGACGCGCGAATGCGGCTCGTAGAACACCTTCAGCCCGGCCGCACGCACGGCGAAGGCGAGATCGGTGTCCTCGTAATAGGCCGGTGCATAACGCTGGTCGAAGCGGCCCAGTCGCTCGAACAATTCGCGACGCAGCATGATCGCCGCGCCCGAGCAGTAATCCACTTCACGGCGGAAGCCGAAACGGCTGTCCTCGGGATCCTCGAAGCGCCCGTAGTTCCAGCCCGAGCCGTCATTGAAGATGATGCCACCGGCTTCCTGCAGGCGACCATCCGGATAGACCAGACGCGAGCCGACCAGGCCCGCTCCGGGCTCCTCGTTGAAGCAGCGCAGCAAGGCCTCCAGCCAGTCGGCGGTGACCACGGTGTCGTTGTTGAGGAACAGCACGAACTCGCCCCGGGCGATTTCGGCGCCGGCATTGCACGAGCCGACAAAGCCGAGGTTCTCGGCATTGCGCAGGCGGCGGATGCCGTCGATCTCGGCCAGCCGTGCGGCGGTAGAGTCGGTCGACAGATCGTCGACGACGATGACCTCGAACGGCGTGGCATCGGCGTGCTCGGCGAGCGAGCGCAGACAGGCCGCCGTGTAGGCGAACTTGTTGTGTACCGGGATGATGATCGAAACACGTGGCTGCTCGCTGCCCGGCACGGCGAATGCTGAAAACGCCTCGCTGGGCGCGGCGAATGTCTCGCGCAGCGGGTTGGCCGGGGCGCCGCGCAGTTCGCGCAGCAAGCGGATCCAGGTGCCGCGAAGGCCGTGCTGGACCAGGCTGCCACGCACGCGCCGAGCCTGGGTGAAGAAGCGGTTCCTGCGGAAGGCGAGCGAAGCGCGCAGGTCACGCAAGCGCGCCGCCGCGCTGCGCAAGGGCGCGGTCAATCGCCATGAGCGGCTGCCGACAACCAGCTCATAGGCCGGCTGGAACGGTCGCAGTGCTTCGACTTCGGCATTCAGACGCATGGCCCAGGCCGTGCGCGTTTCGAGTTCGGCTTCGAGGCCGACAACCTGTTCGCGTGAGCTGGCGAGATCGCGGGTCAGTGCGTGCCCCCATTCGCCTCGACGCGCGCTTTCCGCATTCGCGTCCTGCAGGGATTCGCGCAAGGCCATGATGCGGGACTCGGCGCTGGCCAGCTGATCGCTGCGTGCGGCCAGCAACTGCGAGTCGATGCTCGTTGATCTCGGTGCATAGCGCAGGGGTTGGACTGCTGGCAGGTCGAGCACCTGAGCATAGGCGTTCGCCATCGTTGCGAGATCGGGCCCCCGCTGCGAAATGAGATTCTCACGCACAATCTGCAGAAGTTCACGCTGAGCGGCGAGCTGGCGGATGCGGGCGACAATCGCATCGGCATTGGCGGCGACCAGGAAGCCATCGACGCCGTCCTCGATACGTTCGACATAGGCACCCATGCGTGTGGCAATGACCGGCATGCCGAGATCGCGCAGTTCCGACAGCGTATAGCCGAACGTCTCGGCCACGGTCGGCAACAGCACGGCCGCATCAGCGGCCAGTGTGGCGAGCAGGCCGGGCAGATCCTCGCGCCGATAATCGAGCACGATGTGGACGCCGTCCATGCCGAAGAACGCATGCGCATCGGCACCGGCACCGAGCAGGAAAACTTCGGCGATACCGCGCAATCGCGGCAATACCTGTTCGAGCAGGACGGCGCCCTTGCCGCGTCGCACGCGCCCCGGCAAGACCAGGCGCAGGTGCGGCCTCGTCGGCGGCGCCAATGCGCGCGCCACTTCGCCCGGCCATGCCGACAAGCCGTGTGCAATGACCGTTGCGTTCAGCCCTTGAAGTTCGGGCGCCAGGCGCAGGTCGTTGTCCAGCGCCGACCGGCTTGGCGCGATCAATTGTGTGCGCGACTCGATCATCGCGGAAACCACCGCTTCGCGCAGCGCCTTCCAATGTGCAGGATCGGTATTCGCAAACTCGCGATCCGCGCCCTGCGCCGCCAGATCCGCAGCACGCTGGGCATCATCGAAGGCCAGTTCCGGATCGCTGAAATCACGGTGCAGCACTGGCCACAGTGGATAGTGGTCGTGGATGACGCGGGTTGTCGGCAAGCCGGTGCGCAGGGCATCGAGGCTGTGCCCGATCAGCGAAGAAACGATGATCGCGTCGACTGCATGCCCGGTGAGCCATTCGGCGAGCAGGGCGCGATAGCCCGGGTTGGCCGTGTCGGTATCGGCAATTGCGCAGGGCAGGGCGATGCGGCGCAACGGCGGGCCACGGAGCGAGCCGTCGTGCAATTCGAGCCACTCGCCATGACGCCGGCGCTGATGACTGCCGCAGGATTTCAGGACGAGGTGATCGGCGTCCGTGAACGCGCTGCAAAAATCCCGCACCCAGCGCTCGGCACCACCGCCCCAGCCATGCAGGATATGCAGGATGACCGGCCGCGCCGCCAGCGCCGTCATCGTGGGCGTGGTCGGTGTAGCGAGGGCCGAGCCAAGTTGGGCGCGCAAGTCGGCCAGTGGCGAAGGCGGCAATGGATCGCGCGGATCCTCGCCTTGCTCGGCGCCCGCGAGCACGCGGCCGCTTGCGCCGACATAGGCATGATCGAGCATGACCCTTCGCCATGGCATGCCGGCATCAACCAGGCGCTGGCCATGCCAGGCCGACGCCAGCGGCGAAAGTTCGCGCACGTCGATCAGGCCGCGTTGCGAATAGGCGTAGCAGAGTGCGTCGATGCGCGGTACGGATGCATCGCTGCACAGGCCCGCCGGCAACGGCGAACGGCTCGGATCAAGATTGTCGAGCACGCCAGCGGCAAGCACATCAGCCTCGCCGAGTGCGCGCAGCAGGCGCGGCAATGCCATCGGCGGCAATTCGGCATCGCTGCGCAGAATCAGCAGATCGCGGCCGGGCAGGTTTCTTGACAGCGCGACAGCCAGTGTTTCGACAGATTCCTCGACCAGATCGAGATCGGCAAGGCGCAGCGCGTTGGCATGTCCGCCGATCGACGCCGAGGCGCCGAGCAGAACCAGTTCGGCACGCCCAGGCATTTGCGCCATGGCTGCGGCCAGCCAGGCGTCGTTGCAGGCGATCGCGCCATGCACGCAGAGGCAGGCGGGTTCCGACAAGGGTTTCTGCACAAGGATCCAGGCTACGAGCGAATGCGGATTATCGGCGATGGCAGCGCACACTGCCACGGCGGCGGTTCACGACCGCATGAAGTAGACTCGCGCAATCGCTCCCCGGCAACACGGTCTGCACTTGTTTAGACGTCTCGCTTCCCTTATCGCGCTGGGCTGGCGCCTGCTGCGCGCGCCGATCCTGCTTGGTCTCGGCACCCTGGTCGGATTTCTGGTTCCGTACACGATCAGCCTCGACCATCAGCTGCGCGCGCGCTTCGATGACCTGAGCTGGCAGATCCCGAGTCGGGTGTTCGCGCGACCGCTCGATCTGCTGCCGGGGCGGCCGATGAATGTCGATACGCTGTTGATCGAACTCGATGTCGCGCGCTATCGCAATGACGGTTCTGCGCGCGCGCCGGGCAGCTTCGCGCGCAACGGCAATCATTTCGAAATCTCCCGCCGCGCCTTTGTCGGTCTCGATGGCCGCTATCCGGCGCAGCGTCTGGCGCTCGATCTGGCGGATGGACGCATCAGCACGCTGACCGACCTGAATACCGGCGCGGCACTCAATCATGCCGAACTGGATCCAGCCCGTATCGCCACCTTGTACGGATCGCAGCAGGAAGAACGCCGACTGGTTCAGCTCGAACAGTTGCCGCCCCTGCTGGTGGCCGGGCTGCAGGCAGTCGAGGATCGGGATTTCAAGCACCATCACGGTATCGCGCCGCTGGCGATCCTGCGTGCGAGCTGGGCCAATCTGAGCGCCGGTCGCGTCGTCCAGGGTGGTTCGACGCTGACCCAGCAACTGGTCAAGAACCTGTTTCTCGATCGCGGGCGCAGCTACATGCGCAAGATCAACGAGGCCTTGATCGCGCTGTTGATCGAGTTCCGCTACGACAAGCGGCGCATTCTCGAAGCCTATGTCAACGAAATCTTCCTCGGTCAACAAGGTGGCCAGGCCGTGCATGGCTTCGCCGCTGCTGCGGAATTCTATTTCGGCCGCGAAGTCGAGGCGCTCGGCCCGGCTGATATTGCCTTGCTGGTCGGTCTGGTTCAGGGGCCGAGCTACTACGATCCGCGCAGCGCACCGAAGCGCGCACTGGAACGACGCGATCTCGTTCTTCAGCAGTTTTCTCAAACCGGTTTGATTGACCCGAAAACGTTGGCGCGAGCGCGCAGCGAACCACTCGGCGTCAGTGCAAAAGGTGCTCTGCCACGCAATCGTTTTCCGGCCTTTCTTGAGCTCGTGCGCCAGCAGTTGCATCGGGATTTCGCCGATCACGAACTCGATGCGGCCGGGCTGACCATCCACACCACGCTGGCACCCTCGGCGCAATTGCAGGCCGAGGCCGCACTCGATGCGGCGCTCAAGGATCTTGGCAAGCGTGATGCGGACGTCGAGGCGGCGCTGGTTGTCACCGCCGTGCCGGGCGGTGAAGTGCAGGCCCTCATCGGCGGCCGCGATGCCGATGCACCGGGCTTCAACCGCGCGCTCGATGCGCGGCGTCCGATCGGCTCGCTGGTGAAACCGTTTGTCTATCTGGTCGCACTGGCGCAGCCGCAGCGCTATTCGCTGGCCAGCCTGATCGACGATGCGCCGATCGACATGCCGCAGCCCGACGGCACCCGCTGGATTCCAAAAAACGACGACGGCGACGTGCACGGCAAGGTGTTGCTGATCGATGCGCTGAAGAACAGCTGGAACCTCGCAACCGTTCAGCTCGGCCTGCGCCTCGGCGTGGACAAGGTGCGCGGTCTGCTCGAATCGTTTGGCCTCGGCCGCACGATCAATCCGAATCCCTCGCTCCTGCTCGGCGCGGTCGAGCTGAGTCCATTCGATGTCGCCCAGCTCTACCAGTACTTTGCCGCTGACGGTCATGGCGTGCCCTTGCGCGCGGTGCGCGGCGTCATTGACGGCAACGGCCGCACGCTGTCGCGCTTCGGCACCAAGCCCGGTACCGGGGATTACGTGACGGCCTCGCGTCTGGTCACCTGGGCCATGCAGCAGGTCGTCGAATCGGGCACCGCGCGCTCGATTGGTGCGGCCGGACTCGGCTCCCTGCATGCCGCCGGCAAGACCGGCACCAGCGATACCCAGCGCGATTCCTGGTTCGCCGGATTCAGCGGCAACCAACTTGGCGTGGTCTGGGTCGGCCGTGACGACAACCGGCCGACCGGCCTGTACGGATCGACCGGCGCGCTGAAGGTCTGGATCGATCTGTTCAAGCGTTTGCCCGCGCAGGCACTGCTGCCGCCCGCGGACGGAATCGAACGGGTCTGGATCGATCCCGAGAACGGCCGTCGCAGTGATGCGGTCTGCTCCGCAGCGCGGGAGTTGCCGTTCATCGCGGGCTACGCACCGACCGATCGCGAAGGCTGCGCGATGGATCGCATCCGCGAATGGTTCGGCCGCGATCACGAATGACGCTATGCTTGGCGACCTGTTAATCAGCCCATTGCGTCCATGACCATCGTCGCCCGCAAGCTCCGCCCATTCGTCCTGTTCGGCATCAGTGCCGCGCTGGTTGCGTGTTCAAGTTCCAATCCATCCGAAATGGCCAGTCTGGTTCGTCCGCTCACTGATCGTCTGGCTGCGGTCAAGGTGATCCGTGCCGCCAACGCCGGCGAGGATTCGGCCTTGCAGGTCAATCCGCTACGCGATCCAGCGGTCGAGGGGTTCGTGGAAAAGGCCAGACAGGCCGAGCAACAGCAGCAGCTCGATGATGCCTATGTGGCCATCGGCAAGGCGCGCGCACTGGCACCGGAGGCTCCCGATTTGTTGCAAAGTGAAGCCGAAATTGAATTCCTGCGCGGCAACATCATCGATGCGGAAAAGCTGGCCTACGAAAGCTTCAAGAAGGGCCCGCAAGTCGGCACGCTGTGCGTGCAGAACTGGCAAACGATCATCGAGGCGCGCAAGAGCTTCAACGACACCGGCTACCTGACGCACGCGGAAACGCGCCGTGAACAATGCAAGATCAAGCGACCCGTGCGACTTTGATCGGCACCTCGCCAGTCGTCGCAGCAGCTTGCTGAGGGGTCGCTTGCGGCATGCATGAATCCGTTGAGGAATTGCTCGGTGCCGATGGCCCGTTTGCGCGCGAAGTGCCGGGGTTTGTTCCGCGTGAAGTGCAGCAGGTCATGGCGCGCGCGGTGGCCGCGGCCATCGATGATCGTCACGCGCTGATCGCCGAGGCCGGTACCGGTACCGGCAAGACCTTCGCCTATCTGGTGCCGGCGATGATGTCGGGCAAGCGCGTGATCATCTCGACCGGCACCAAGGCCCTGCAGGACCAGTTATTCCATCGCGACCTGCCGCGCGTGCGCAGCGTGCTCGGTGCGCGTCTGTCTTCGGCCTTGTTGAAGGGCCGCGCGAATTACCTGTGCCTGCACCGGCTTGAGCAGGCGCGCAACGAAGGCCACTTCGTCAGCCGCGAACAGGTCAGTCAATTGCAGGCCATCCATGCCTGGTCGACGGCAACGAAAAGCGGTGATCGCGCGGAACTTGCCGAGTTGCCCGAAGATTCGCCGCTGTGGCCGCGGGTCACCTCAACCACCGACAATTGCCTCGGCAGCGAATGCCCTTTCTTTACTGATTGCTTTGTAGTCAAGGCGCGTCGCGCTGCCCAGGAAGCCGACATCGTCGTCGTCAATCATCACCTGCTGTTCGCCGATCTGGCCATCAAGCAGGAAGGCTTCGGCGAGATCCTGCCTGGCGCGCACGCCTTCATACTCGATGAAGCACATCAGGTGCCCGAGCTGGCCGGACAGTTTTTTTCGATCACCCTGAGCGCACGCCAGTTGACCGAACTGGCCAGCGACACGCTGGCCGAGTGCGCTTCCGCCAGTGGCGCGCTGGCGACCCTGCAACCGCTGATCGAGGCAATCACACCGGCCGTGCGCCGGCTGCGTCTGGCTTTGGAACGATTTCCGGCCAAGGCGGCCTTTGTGGTCATCGAACGCGATGCCGACGTCGAGCGTGAGCTCGAAGCCGTGCGCGTCGCCCTCGACGAACTCGCCAGCGCACTCGATGCGCACGCCGAACGCAGTCGCGGTCTCGCCGCCGTGCATGAGCGCGCGCTGGCGATGTGTGCGCGACTCACTCAGCTGTGCGACAGCGGCGCGAGCGATTCGGTGCACTGGTATGAATTGAGCGCGCACGGTTTCGCCCTGCATGCGACGCCACTGGATCTCTCGCAGCCTTTGCGTGAGTTGCGCGAGCAGAGCCAGGCCGCGTGGATTTTCACCTCGGCGACCTTGTCGATCGCCGGGCGTTTTGATCACTTCGCGCGCCAGCTCGGCCTGCATGATCCGCGCTCGGTGTGTCTGGACAGTCCGTTCGATTATCCGAACCAGGCGCTCGCCTATCTTCCGAAAGGTCTGCCTGAGCCGAGCGCGCGCGACTACACCGAGAAAATGATCGAGGCTGTGCTGCCCGTGCTTGAGGCTTCGGCGGGTCGGGCCTTTCTGCTGTTTACCTCGCATCGCGCCTTGCGTCGTGCCGCCGAACTGCTTGAAGGCCGCGTGCCGTATCCGTTGTTCGTCCAGGGGGCCGCGCCGCGCCACCAGTTGCTCGCCGGCTTTCGCGAATCGGGCAATGGCGTGCTGCTCGGCGCGGCGAGTTTCTGGGAAGGCGTCGATGTCGCCGGCGAGGCGCTCAGTGTGGTGGTCATCGACAAGTTGCCATTCGCGGCGCCCGATGATCCGGTGCTAGTCGCGCGCCTCGAAGTGCTGCGCGAATCCGGTCTCAATCCGTTCGTCGAATGGCAGATCCCGAATGCCGTGATCGCACTCAAGCAGGGTGCCGGGCGGCTCATTCGCGACATCAACGATCGCGGCGTGCTCGTCCTCTGCGATCCACGCCTGATCAGCAAGGGCTATGGCCGCGTCTTTCTGGCCAGCCTGCCACCGTTGCCGCGCACGTCGGATCTCGAAAACGTCATCAATTTCTTTGCGTAGCGTCAAGTGCACTCGAAACCGTTTCAACCGGCGTCAGTCGCCGCGCTGATGGCGATCCGGATATGTCGTGGGAATTGAATCAGAGGGCCCGCACGCGAATCTGCCCTGATTGATCTGATCGGATCAAACGGCGCTGGTGCAAGGACAGCGAACGATGGACTCGTCGTGATCTTGCTTGGCTGCAGCGACAGGCGTGTTTGGGTATATTGACGTTCGGCAGGAATTCAATGCGGCGGATCGTCTGCGTAGCCAGACGAATTCGCCGGAGTGGCATGCGTTCCAACAAGAGGAGACCGATCAATGAAACGTTTGATTGTATTTGGATTCGTCACCGCGACGGCATTGGCGGCGAACTTTGCCCTGGCTGATTCGCCAAAGCAGGACAAGAAGTCTCAAAATGAAAAACCGGCAGTAGCGCAGTCCGGCATGAAAGCCTATGTGAATCCGGAAACCGGACAACTCACCAGCCGACCGGCCACTCAGGCCGATGCGGCTGCGCTCGATTCCGCGTTCAAGGAGGACTACAGCAAGATCCAGGAAATCCACAAGGCCGATGGTTCGACCGAATGGATCTTCAATGGCCAGGTCGATTCGGCCCTGGTTGCGACCCGTGGTGCTGACGGCAAGATCGGAATCGTGTGTGCCGAGCACGGCATCGTGCACGATCACCTCGCTGCCCCGCTGGCGAATGGAGGTCGCGATGAACGCTGATTTCCTCCTCAAGAGTACCCTTGCCGTTGCGATGGCCGCTGGAGCGCTGGCCTTGTCGGGCGCGGCAATGGCCGCCAACGTTGTCGTCGTCAATATCAACACGGCGGGTGTCGGTTTCAACGATCCTTCCACGCCCAATCCGGCGGCGGGCTGCGAAAGCGGTGAGACGCTGGGCCAGTGTCGCCTGCGCGTGTTCAACAAGGCCGCCGCCCAGTGGGGCGCCCTGTTGCAGTCGAACGTGACGATTTCGATCAACGGCCAGATGACGGCCTTGACCTGTTCGGGCACCAGTGCCGTGCTTGGTTCCGCCGGTCCGACGACCGCGCATGCCAATTTCGCCAATGCACCGCGCCCGAATGTGGCTTATGTGCAAGCCTTGGCCAATTCCTGGGCGGAAACCGATCTCAGTGGCAACAATGATCTCAACGCCAATTTCAACCAGGACATCGACAACGGCACCTGCCTGACCGGCAACGCCGGCTGGTGGTACGGCACCGATCCGATGGTGCCGGCGCCAAACGATCGCGTGCCCCTGTTGCCCGTCGTGTTTCACGAAATCGGTCACGGCATCGGTTTCACATCGCTCTACAGCTCGACCACGGGCAATCCGAGCACAGGCGCAGGAACCCCGATCTGGGGTTTCTACCTGTATGACGTCGAGACCGCAAAGTTGTGGAAGGACATGACCAGTCCCGAGCGCGTGGCATCGGCGATCAACGATCCCGATCTGGTTTGGACGGGCCCGCAAACCAATGCATGGTCGCCGGTTTTCCTCAGCGCACCTGCCAAGGCGTTCGTCAATTCGCCGCCCGCTATTGCGGGCACGTACGATGCCCAGACCGCCGACTTCGGAGCCAGTGTCGCAACCCCGACCACGGGCGATGTCGTGCTCGTAAACGATGGCGTGGGCACCGCGCGTGATGGGTGCGAGACGCCATTTGTCAATGCGGCGGCACTGGCCGGAAAAATCGCCCTGATCGAGCGCGGCATCTGCAATTTCACGGTCAAGGTCAAGAATGCTCAACTCAACGGAGCGATCGGTGCGCTGATCTTCAACAACGCCGCCACCGGGCCTGCACCAATGGGCGGAAGCGACAGCACCATCCTGATCTCTTCGCTCGGCATAACCCAGGCGCTCGGCAATTCGATCCTGGCCAATCTTCCAGTCAATGTGACGCTTGGGGTGGATACGTCGGCCCCGCTCGCTGGAACAAACAGCGGCTGCGTCAGGATGTTTGCACCCAATCCTGTCCAGTCGGGCTCATCGGTATCGCATTTCCATTCCGATGCATTCCCGAACCTGCTGATGGAGCCATCCTTGAACCGATCGATCTTCGACCGCGTGGATCTGACCCTTTCCTTGTTCCGAGATATTGGCTGGCGCATGAGCCCGGAAAGCGTGATCTTCCGCGATTCATTCGATCAGAATCCATGCCAGTTCGTGCAGCCCTGATCCGGGGAAAAAAGTGAAAGGCAGTGAGCCCGGCAATGCCGGGCTCTTTTTTTGCAATGCCGCTACCAAGCTAGGGATCAAAGGGGTCGGATCAAAGGGGTCAGAGTCATTGATTTCGATCAATGCGAGGGGATGGATCAAAGGGGTCATGGATAAAAGGGGTCAGAGTCATTGATTTCGATCAATGCGAGGGGATCAATGGGGTCAGAGTCATTGATTTGAGCCTTGATGTGGAATGATGAGGAATAGTCTTGGCTGTTCGAGACGTTCGCTCAGGATCAGGATCAGGATCAGGATCAGGA
>CAYMHF010000009.1:0-125313 GCA_964390215.1 uncultured Dokdonella sp.
CCGCGCGGATAGGTCAGAGGTTTCGGGGTTTCGCCACCCTGGCTTCCATGCCAAAATCAATGGCTTGGCGGAACCATTGCCGCTGCCAGGAGTCTCTGCAATCCCCGTTCCCCGAAAGGTTTCCCGATTGATGCTGGTTTTGCGCGCACTTTGCGTCCTGCTGTTCAGCCTCAACTTCGGTTCCGCCGCTGCGGCCGAGGGCGATGCGGCGCGGGCGACGATCCAGAAGATCGCGCCATTGCAGCAGGTCAGTGAATTCCGCAAGTCGGCCCTGCCTGGCTATTACGAAGGCGTGATCGGTGGAAAAGTCGTGTATGCCAGCGAAGACGGACGCTATCTGCTGCGTGGCACGGTCGAGGACACCGATGCCGGGATCGATCTGAGCGAAGCGAGCATGGCCGCAAAGCGTCGTCAGGTGCTGGCCACGCTCGGCGCGGAAAACCGGCTGACCTTCGCGCCAGTCCGGCCAAAATACCGGCTGACCGTGTTCACTGACGTCGATTGTCCGTTTTGCCGGCGATTGCACTCGCGTATCGACGACTACAATGCACTCGGCATCGCTTTCGATTACGTCTTCTTTCCGTTGAGCATCCATCCGGATGCGGACAGGAAATCGATTGCGGTGTGGTGTGCTGAAGATCGCAGGAGCGCCTATTCGGCGGCAGTTGCCGGACAGCCGATGGGCTCCGCCAATTGCCCGAACCCGCTGCCGCAGATGCGTCAGGCCGGCAACGAGATCGGCGTCGGGCAGACACCGACAGCGATCGCGGCTGACGGTGGCATGATCGATTCAACCATCCTGCTGTCACCGCACCGCCTGCTTGCCGAATTGCAGAAGCGCTCCGCCGCTGCTTCGGATCCTTCCGCCCTCGCCGCCGCTGCGGCCGGGCGCTGACCAACCCTCGAGGTTTCCATGCGCCATTTGTTCTACTTGATCCTGATCCTTCTCGCCGCCAACGTGGCTGCGGCAACGCCCGAGGAAACCGTGCAGGCGGCATTCTCGAAACTCGCCCCGCAGGTCAAGGTTGATGTCGTCCAGGACTCGGTCGTGCCGGGCTTTTACGAGGCCATCGTCGGCAGCCAGTTCATCTATGTCAGCAAGGACGGCCGTTTCGTTCTCGATGGCAGTGCAATTGACGCGCAAAGCAACCGCGACATCACCGAAGCGGCGCGGGCCAGCAGCCGTCTGGGCCAGCTCAAGGTGATCGGTGCGGACAAGCGCATCATCTTTGCGCCAGACAAACCCAAGTACACGGTCACCGTGTTCACCGATATAGACTGCCCGTTCTGCCGACGCTTCCATCAGCAGATTGACGCCTACAACGCGGCCGGCATCGCCGTCGAGTACATCTTCCTGCCACTCGACATTCATCCCGGTGCGGACAAGAAGGCCGAGGCAGTCTGGTGTGCGGCCGACCGCAAGAGTGCATTCAGCGCGGCGATGAATGGCGCCGATCCGGGCAATGCCACCTGCCCGAATCCGGTTGCAGAAACCACCCGGGTCGCACGCTCGATTGGCATCAGCGGGACGCCGACGATGCTCGCCTCCGATGGCACCAAGGTTGCTCCACAAATCGCCTTGTCGCCGGACAAGCTCGTCGCCGAGCTTGAACACCTCGCCAACAATCCGGTTGCGCCGCGTTGATCGCGACCGCAAACCTCACCGAACAAGGTACGCCCATGAAACTGCCAGTGATCGCCGCTCTCGCGCTGTTCGCCATCTCTCCGCTGCTCCAGGCCGCCGATAGCGGTGATGCTACGGTTGCCCGCGCTGCCGTGCAAAAACTCATCACCAGCAACAAGATCGATGCTTTCGAAAAGTCACCGGTGCCGGGCTACTACCAGGCCGTGGTCGGCAGCCAGCTTCTGTATGTCAGTGCAGATGGTCGTTACGTGCTGCAAGGTACCCTGTATGACGCAAATGCCAAGATCGACCTGACCGCGCAGCGTCTGGCCCGGGTCAATATCGCCAGACTCGACGCCTATCCGGCGTCCAAGCGCATCAGCTTTGCGCCAAAATCAAAGCCAAAATACAAAGTTACGGTTTTCACTGATATTGATTGCGGTTATTGCCGCAAGATGCACTCGCACATCGACGAGTACAACGCACGCGGCATCCAGGTCGATTATCTTTTCTTCCCGCGCAGTGGCCCGGGAACACCATCGTTTGCCAAGGCGGTGTCGGTCTGGTGTGCAAAGGATCAGAAGCAGGCGTTCACTGCGGCCAAGGCCGGTGCCAATCCGGATCCGCTGCAATGCGACAACCCGGTTGCCGAGGAGTATCAGCTTGGCATCAGCGTTGGGGTCGATGGCACGCCCAGCGTGTTTGCCGATGATGGCAGCAAGATCGGTGGTTACCTGACGCCGGATCAGTTGCAGGCACAACTTGAGCGGGTTGCCGCGGAAAAGCCGGGCGCCTGAGCGGGCGGGTCAGCAAAGCCTTGCCTGACCGGGTGGTTCTCGCCCGGTCATGGCTCGGCTATCATGCGCAGCCCGCGCACGGCGATGCCGCGCGCCTCTGTTCAGAGCATCCCGGACACCGACTGCCATGATCGTTCTCGACGGCCAGCCGGCCCTGTCAGCTTTTCGTATTGACCGCCTCAATGCCGAGCTGAAGCGCGTTGCGGCGGGCTGCCAACTGCGCTCCGCGCGTCACGTCTATGTGATCGCCACTGACGGGGCCGGCGCGATCGATGCTGACAAGCTCCAGCGCATCCTGCTCGCGAATGCCGGCGAAGCGACCTTGGCCACGCGCTGGGTTGCACCCCGCGTCGGCACGATTTCACCCTGGTCGAGCAAGGCCACCGATATCCTGCGTCGCTGCGGATTGGCGATACACCGCGTCGAGCGGGCGCTTGCGCTGGATCTTGAGCCTGTGCCAGCACCGGGTTCGAGCCGATGGCCGGAGATCCTTGCGATCCTGCATGACCCGATGACCGAATCGGTGCTGAGCACACGGGCCGAGCTGGATCGACTGTTTGATGCAGGTGATCCGCTGCCGCTTGTCCGCATCACGCTGGGTGCGGATGCGCGAGTGGCGCTTGAGGCGGCCAACCGGCGCCTTGGCCTGGCCCTGGCTGGCGACGAGATCGACTATCTCGCTGACAGCTACGCGAGTCTGCAGCGCGATCCGACCGATGCCGAACTGATGATGTTTGCCCAGGCCAATTCCGAGCATTGCCGGCACAAGGTCTTCAACGCCGACTTCACCATTGACGGCAAGGCTCAGCCGCTGTCGCTGTTCGCGATGATCCGCAACACGCACAAGCTGTCGCCTGCACATACCCTGTCGGCCTACAGTGACAATGCCGCTGTCATCGCCGGCAATGCCGGCTTGCGTTTCTTCGCCAATCCCGACACCGGAGTGTATGCGGCGACCAATGAAGCGGTGCCCTATGCAATCAAGGTCGAGACGCACAATCACCCAACCGCAATTTCGCCATTCGCCGGCGCAGCCACCGGGGCGGGGGGCGAGATCCGCGACGAAGGTGCGACCGGACGCGGCGGCAAGCCGAAGGCCGGACTGACCGGATTCACGGTTTCGAATTTGCGAATTCCGGGACTGATGCGACCGTGGGAGCCCGTGCGGCCGCACCCGCCACGTTTCGCCACGCCTTACGAAATCATGCGTGACGGCCCGCTCGGCGCCGCCGCTTTCAACAACGAATTCGGGCGCCCGTGCCTCGGTGGCTATTTCCGGACATTTGAACATTCATCCGATGAGGCCGGTCTGCTGAGCGGCTACGACAAGCCGATCATGATTGCCGGCGGACTCGCCAACCTGCGCCCATCCGATGTGCAGAAGCGGATCCTGCAGGCGGGTGATGTGGTGATCGTGCTCGGTGGCCCGGCCATGCTGATCGGCCTCGGCGGTGGTGCGGCTTCGTCGGTCGCTGCAGGCAGCAGTTCGGAAGCGCTCGATTTCGCTTCCGTGCAGCGCGAAAACCCCGAGATGCAACGTCGTTGCCAGCAGGTCATCGATACCTGCTGGGCCATGGGTGCGGACAATCCACTGGTCTCGATCCACGATGTCGGTGCCGGTGGCCTGTCCAATGCATTGCCCGAGCTGCTCAACGATTCCGCTGTCGGCGGCGCCCTCGAACTGGATCGGATTCCCTGCGACGACCCGCATATGTCGCCGATGCAGATCTGGTGCAACGAGTCGCAGGAGCGCTACGTGCTTGGCCTGCGCCCTGCGGACTTGGCTCGATTCGAGGCGATCTGCAAGCGCGAACGCTGCCCGTTTGCCGTCGTTGGCCATGCAACTGCAGAACGCCGCCTCCTGCTTTCCGATTCCCGATTCCCGATAGCCGATTCCCGCCACTACCCCATCGACCTGCCGCTCGATGTCCTGTTCGGCAAACCGCCGCGGATGTTGCGCGATTCGCGGCGCATCAAGGAACCACTCTCGGTGATAGCCGATACCGAGAATCTCGAACTCGGCGAAGCGATCGAGCGCGTTTTGCGGTTTCCGGCCGTCGGCAGCAAGTCTTTCCTGATCACGATCGGTGATCGCAGCGTCGGTGGCTTGTGCTCTCGTGACCCGATGGTCGGCCCATGGCAGGTGCCGGTTGCCGATTGCGCGGTGACCCTGAACGATTTCGCCGGCCATGCCGGTGAGGCGATGGCGATGGGCGAGCGCACGCCGCTGGCCCTGCTCGACGCGGCTGCCTCGGCGCGCATGGCCGTGGGCGAGGCCTTGACCAATCTCGCCGCAGCGCCAGTGCGTCTCGACGAAGTGCGTATGTCGGCCAACTGGATGGCGGCGGTCGATCATCCCGGCGAGGACGTCGCACTTTACGATGCCGTCCATGCGGTTGGTATGGAGTTGTGTCCGGCGCTCGGCATTTCGATTCCGGTCGGCAAGGATTCGATGTCGATGCAGGTGTCATGGACGCAGGGCGACTCGAACCAGCGCACGGTTTCACCGGTTTCGCTGATCGTCACGGCGTTTGCCAGCAGCAGCGATGCGCGCCGCGTGCTGACGCCACAGTTGCAACTCGATCAGGGCAAGAGCGAGTTGTGGATCATCGATCTCGGCGCGAGTCGGGGCCGTCTTGGCGGGTCGGTGCTGACCCAGGTTTTCCTGCGCGCGGGCGACCTGCCGCCCGATGTCGACGATCCGGCGCGGCTGAAGTCGTTTTTCCATGCCATTCAGGAAGCGAATGCCGATGGCTTGCTGCTGGCCTATCACGATCGCTCCGACGGCGGCGCCATTGTCTGCCTGATCGAAATGGCCCTGGCCGGACACTGCGGTCTCGATATCGAGCTGGCCGGCTGGGCCGACAACATGCTGCGCGGCCTGTTCAACGAGGAGCTTGGTGCCATCGTGCAGATCCGCGAGCGCGATCGCGAATCGTTTGTCGGCCTCATGCAGCGACACGGGCTCGGCAAGCTGATCGCCAGGGTCGGTGCGCCGAATCCGCGCATGAAGATCAGGCTCCACCATGACAACGAACGCATCGCAAGCTGGAAGTGGAGCGAACTCATGCGGGCATGGTCCGAGACCAGCCATGCCATGCAGCGCCGGCGCGACAATCCGGCCTGTGCCGATGATGAAATGGCCTGGCGCTGCGATGAGGACGATGCCGGCATCAAGCCGCGCCTGAGTTTCGATGCCAGCGACGATATCTGTGCGAAGTACATCATCGGCAAGGCGCGTCCACGTGTGGCGATTCTGCGCGAACAGGGCGTCAACGGCCAGGTGGAAATGGCGGCGGCATTCGATCGTGTCGGTTTCGAGGCCGTCGATGTGCACATGAGCGATCTGTCCGAGGGGCGCCACCATCTGCGCGATTTCAAGGGATTGGCCGCCTGCGGCGGGTTCAGCTACGGCGACGTGCTCGGTGCGGGCCGGGGTTGGGCCGCATCGATCCTGTACAACGCAGCCCTGCGCGAGCAGTTTGCGGAGTTTTTTGCCGATCCGTCGCATTTCGCCCTCGGCGTCTGCAATGGTTGCCAGATGATGTCGGGACTCAAGGACATCATTCCCGGCGCCGACAAATGGCCGGGTTTCGAACGCAATGCTTCCGAGCAATACGAGGCGCGCCTGGTCACGCTTGAAGTGACCGACTCGGCGTCGATCCTACTGCGCGGCATGGCCGGTTCGCGGATTCCGGTCGTGGTCGCGCATGGTGAGGGGCGTGCCGTGTTTGCGGATGCGGCGGCGCGCAAGATGAAACCCTGCCTGCGTTACGTCGACGCCAGCGGTCGCCCGACCGAACGCTATCCGCTCAATCCGAACGGCTCGGCTGGTGGCGCGGCGGGCTACAGCGCAGCGGATGGGCGCATCACCATCCTGATGCCGCATCCCGAACGCGTGTTCCGCAGCGCGCAGATGAGTTGGCATCCGCGCGACTGGGCCGAAGCCTCGCCGTGGCTGCGCATGTTCCGCAATGCACGCGAGTGGGTGAATTGATGGATGCCTGCGAAGTCCGCGCGGTCGGCTTGCGTGCCTTGCTCTGGCTGCCGCTGAGTTTTTTCATCTGGTTTGCGTTCTCCTCGCCCCTGATCTGGCCGGTGGTGCAGATGGCCAAGATGGCGATGCTGTCGATCTGGCCGTCGCTGTTTTCCGATGTCGTGCAGAACGGGCACAGCATGGAAGTCACCACGCGCGTGCTGGTCAACCAGGTGGCACCCGATGGCCGCAGCGGCATCGGAGAGTTGATCCTGATCCAGAACCCCTTGCTGTATGGTTATTCCCTGCCGCTGTTCAGTGGCCTGGCCATGGCCACACCGCTGGGTTTTCGTCGTCGTCTGATCCAGTTTTCGATTGCCCTGGCGGTGATCTGGATTGCCCAGGCGGCGGGCGTGGTTGCTGAAACACTCAAGGTTCTTGCATTCGACTCCGGAGCTCCTGGCGCGAATGCGGTCACGGCCGCCGGAATCGCCCCCGATCCGGTTGCCCTGGCCTACCAGTTCGGCTATCTGATCCTGCCGGCGGTGACCCCGATTGCGCTCTGGGTCGGGCTCAATCGGGACTTCATCGAGGCACTGGTGCATCCTGCCGAGGAACCGAAAGGCAAATCGCCGGGTCAAACCCAAGATACCGAGGAATCCTGATGTCGGCTGTTTCCGAAATGCCCGCAATCGAAAGCGAAGCGCCCATGCTCAGCGGGACGGCGCTGGACGAGCGCATCTGCCAGGCTCTGGTCGCCAAGGGACGCCTGAAGGAGGCTGACCTGGTGCGTGGCCGGCGTTTGCACGAGGAGGATCCATCAGGCCGTCTGGTCGCCCTGTTGACCCGCCTTGGCCTGGTTTCCGAACGCGAAATGGCCGATGCCGTCGCCGAAATCATGCATCTGCCTCTGCTGGGCGCCAAGGATTTCCCCGAATCGCCGCCGCCCAACGTGCAGCTCTCGGTACGCTTCCTCAAGCATCACCATGTCGTGCCGATTGGCGAGAGCGAGACGGAAGTCAAGTTGCTGATCGCCGATCCGGCCGATCACTATCCGCTCGAGGCGATCGAACTGGCGACCGGGCGCAAGGTGTCGCTCAGCGTCGGCCTGCGTCCGGAGATCGACGACCTGATCGAGCGTTTCTATGGCCAGGGCCGTTCGGCGATGGGCTCGATTGTCGAAAGCCTGAGCGATGACAATTCACGCAGCGAAGACGACATCGAGCATCTGCGTGATCTCGCCTCCGAGGCGCCGGTCATCCGCCTGGTCAACCTGGTCATCCAGCGCGCGGTCGAACAGCGCGCCTCGGATATCCACATCGAACCCTTCGAAAGTCGGCTCAAGGTGCGCTACCGCATCGACGGCGTGCTGCATGAAGTCGAATCGCCACCGGCGGCATCGACCGCGGCGGTGATCTCGCGCGTCAAGATCATGGCCAAGCTCAATATCGCCGAGCGCCGCCTGCCGCAGGACGGACGCATCATGATCCGCGTGCAGGGCAAGGAGCTGGATCTGCGCGTTTCCACCGTGCCGACCTCGCACGGCGAATCGGTGGTCATGCGTATCCTCGATCGCGAAGCCGTCGTCTTCGATTTCCACACGCTCGGCTTCACCGACGAATTCCTGCCCAAGTTCAACAAGGTGCTGGAGCTGCCCCACGGCATCCTGCTGGTTACCGGCCCGACCGGTTCGGGCAAGACGACCACGCTGTACGCCGCGCTGGCCAAGCTCAACACGCCGGACGTCAAGATCATCACGGTCGAGGATCCGGTCGAATACCAGATCGAGGGCATCAACCAGATCCAGGCCAAGCCCGCCATCGGACTCGACTTCTCGCATGCGTTGCGCTCGATCGTGCGCCAGGATCCGGACATCATCATGATTGGCGAAATGCGCGATCTGGAAACCGCGAAGATCGCGATCCAGTCGGCGCTGACCGGCCATCTGGTGTTGTCGACCCTGCATACCAACAACGCCGCCGGCGGCATCACCCGCCTGCTCGACATGGGTGTCGAAGACTACCTGCTCACCTCGACGGTCAACGGCATCCTCGCCCAGCGGCTGCTGCGCCGGCTCGATCTCGAAAGCGCCCATTGCTACGAGGCGCTGCCCGAGGTGATCAAGGAATTCGGCCTCGAAAAACTGACCCGGGAGCGACCGATCAAGCTGTACAAGCCGGTGCCGAGTCAAACCTATCCGAGTGGCTATTTCGGACGCACCACGATCATGGAATTCCTCGTCATGTCCGACTCCATCCGCCGCCTGATCATGCAGCATGCGGGCATGGGCGAGATCGAGGCCCAGGCGCGCGCCGAAGGCATGCGCACCATGTACGAGGACGGCCTGGTCAAGGCCATCGGCGGCCAGACCACGATCGAGGAGATCCTGCGCGTGACGCAGGAGGGGTGACGATGTTGCAGGGATTCGGGATTGGGGATTCGGGATTCGCAACAGCGGAGGCGCGTGACTTCGCGTGGACCCAATTCGTTCGGCAATCCCGGCTCTTCACCGAATCTCGTATCCCCAATCCCGAATCCCTGCGCCTCCAACCATGACCCTCTTTCACTACAAGGCCGTCACCCCGTCCGGGGAAACCCTCGAAGGGCAGATGGATGTGGCTTCGGCGGATGAAGTCATCATCAAGCTGCAGGATGCCGGCAACATTCCGCTCGATGTGCGCGATGCCGACAGCGTGGATTCCGGGGGCTTGTTCGCGGCGCTGATGAAGCGCCCCACCTTGAATGACGCGCAGATCGTGCAGTTCACCCAGCAACTGGCCACCCTGCTCGGTGCCGGCCAGCCACTGGATCGCGCCTTGCAGATCCTGCTCGACCTTCCGGAAAGCGAAAAGGCCAGAAATCTTCTTGAACGCGTGCGCGACCTCGTACGCGGCGGCTCGACCTTGTCCGATGCGCTGGAGGCCGAGCGTGGCACGTTCTCGCGCCTCTACGTCAACATGGTGCGGGCCGGCGAGGCCGGTGGCTCACTCGAAGACACCCTGCGCCGCCTGGCCGATTATCTGGAACGCTCGCGCGCACTCAAATCCAGCGTGATCAATGCGCTGATCTATCCGGCGTTTCTGGTCGGCATGGTGCTGGTGTCGTTGTTCGTCCTGCTGGTCGTCGTCGTACCGCAGTTCGAGCAGATGTTCGCCGATATGGATGTCGAGCTGCCGCTGCTGACACGTGTCGTTGTCGGGGTGGGTTCAACCCTGCAGAGTTTCTGGTGGTTGATGCTGGCCGGCGTGATCTTCTTCGTCGCCTGGTTCCGGCGCAAGCTGGCCGATCCGGACAGTCGACTCAAGATCGACGAACGCCTGTTGCGCATGCGCATTGCCGGTGAACTGGTGCGCAAGCTCGAGACGGCCCGACTTTCGCGCACGCTCGGCACCCTGCTCAAGAATGGGGTGCCCTTGCTTGGCGCTTTGAACGTCGCTCGCAACGTCATGGGAAACTCTTTTCTCGCGGTTGCTGTCGAAAAAGCCAGCGAAGAAGTGAAGACCGGCAGCGGACTGGGCTTTGCCCTGGCCCAGTCCAAACAGTTCCCCAAGCTTGCCTTGCAGATGATCAGCGTCGGCGAAGAGTCCGGCGAGCTCGACACCATGTTGCTCAAGGTTGCCGATACCTTCGACGTCGAGGTGCGCAATTCGCTGGAGCGCCTGCTCGCCGCCCTGGTGCCGGCGACCACCGTGGTGATGACTGTGGTCGTCGCCATCATCATGATGGCGATCATCCTGCCGATCCTGAAACTGACCAGTTCGATTCAATGAGGAACATGATCATGAAGACCCAGAACATGCGCAACCTGCGTCCACTGCCGCGTGCCGCCGGCTTCACTCTGATGGAAATGATCGCCGTGATCGTCCTGCTCGGCATTGTCATCACGATTGTCGGTGGCGGCATGATGAATACCTTCAAGGGTGGCAAGTACAAGGCCGGCACGATCCAGGCGAAGAAGCTGGCCGGTGCGGTTGAGCAATACCAGATGGCGGTCGGCTCGTATCCGAATTCGCTCGAAGACCTGACCAAGCGCGAGGGTCTTGGTCCGTACGCCAAGGATACGGATCTGAAGGATCCCTTCGGTCACCAGTTTCTGTACAAGAAGCCCGGCGATGCCGGCCGTGATTTCGACATCATTTTCCTTGGCGCCGACGGCAAGCCCGGTGGCGACAGCACGGACAAGGATTTTGGAAGTTGGGAGTAGGGCGACGGGATTCGGGATTTGAGATTAGGGATTCGCAAGAGCCATGCACGTCTCACCCTTCACGCCGAACATTGTTGACACCGGATTCGCGCCCAACGGCGACTATCCGCTCCGCGCTCCTTTGACGAATTTCGAGTCCCGCATGCCGAATCCCCGCTCCCAGGGCTTCACCCTGATCGAAATGATCGTCGTGATTGTCCTGATCGGCATCGTCGCCAGTGTCGTCACCTTCTCGTTCACGCGCAGTCTGGCGGGTGCGCGCATCCAGGCAGCGAGCAACGATCTGGTCGCGGGTTTGCGCTATACGCGCGGACAGGCCATCGTCAAGGGCGAGCAGAAAGTGTTGCTGCTCGATCTGGAAAAGAACACCTGGCTGGCGCCCGGCAAGGCCGAGCGGGCACTGCCGAAGGACATGATCCTGCGCCTGACCACCGCACAGCAGGAACTGACCAGCAACAAGACTGGCGGCATTCGTTTCTTTCCGGACGGCAGTTCCACCGGCGGCAATATCGCCGTCGTCCTCGGCGAGCGCGAATGGAAGATCAACGTGGGCTGGCTGACTGGCGAGATCACGCTCGACAAGCCGGATAACGAAAAGTGAAGAACTCGCTGCCGCATCCGCGGTCTGTTCGGGATATGCGAAATTTTCCCGCCCGCCAAAGTCGTGGATTCACCTTGATCGAGATGATCGCGGCCTTCGTGATCTTTGCGATCGCGGTCGGTGCGCTGATGCAGATCCTGACCATGTCGATGAACAACGCGAGGCGTTCGGCCGACGAGACGCGCGCCGCGCTGTGGGCGCAATCGCTGCTCGACAATGTCGGCATCGGTGAACGCATCGAGGCAGGCAGCAGTCATGGCGAGTTCGATCGCAAGTACCGCTGGGAACTGCAGATCGATCAGATCGACCCGGAGATGGTGGCCGCCGAAGTCGCCCAAGACACCGCCAATGCGACCAACCCGAATCAAGCCATGGCGCAGCAGTCTCTGGCACAGCCGGCGACGCCGATGTTCGGCTTGCCGCAGATCGATCTTTTCCATGTCGTGCTGACCGTGGTCTGGGGCGACAACGCGCATGAGCGCACGGCGCAGTTCTCGACCCTGCGCACGGCGAATACGGAGTCAGTGAACATCCAGGGGTTTCCTGGTGCGGAGATGGGGCGTGCCCAGCCGGGTCGGCCAATGGCGGATGGCATGCGCGGCCGCGCTGCCAAACCGACCGGCAAGGGGCGGCGATGAGGAATCGCAACCTTTCAACCACGCGCGGTTTCACCCTGATCGAGGTGATGCTTGCCATCCTGCTTTTGGCGGTTCTGCTGGCCGCGGCATTTGGCGGTATCCGTTCAGCGGTCAAGGGCATGCACATCGGCGAAAACCTGATGGATCGGACCAATCGCCTGCGCGTCGCCCAGGAATTCATCCGCCATCAAGTCAGTCGAATCCTGCCCTTGCCATTCGGCCAGGAGCACGGCACCGGCGAAAACCTCATGTTCGAGGGCAAGCGCGATCTGATGCGTTTCGTTGCACCGATGCCGGGTTATCTGTCAAACGGTGGCGCCTACGTGCAGACGCTCGAGCTGACGAGCACGCGCAATGGCAGGCAATTGCTGTTCAATCACTGGATGTTGAATGGCTTTGACAAGGACAAATTGAACAAGGGCGACAGCGAGCCGGTGATTCTGATGGATCAGGTCGAGAGCGGCAAATTCGAGTATCGAAAACTCGACGACCAGGGCGAACTGGAAGACTGGTCTGACAATTGGGACAAGCCGAGCATCACGCCGGTGATGATCCGAATCAAGCTGAAGATGCGCAAGGAAGCCCTGGTCGGTTGGCCGGACATGGAAATTCCGCTGATGCTTGATGTTGGCGCCGCGCGGCAATCGCAATCGATCAGTTTCGGTGACATCGATCGCCAGCGGGCAGCCGAGATGTCCGCTGGCGAAGACGGCGGGGCGAGACGATGACTTCGTTCGCACTGCGGACATACGCATTCCGAGGGTCGACACACCACGTGCGTGGAGTCGCCTTCGTGCTGGTCATGTGGGTGATCGCGATGCTGTCGGTGCTGCTCGGCAGCTTCGCCCTGGTTGCCCGCACCGAGAGCATGCAATCGCGTCATCTGTTTGATACGACGACAGCCCGCTATGCGGCCGAGGCTGGCATCAATCTCGCTGTCTACGGCCTCAGCAAGTCCGATCCAACCCAGAAATGGGTCGCCGATGGCCGGCCGTATTCGATTGTTTTCGACGAAATCGAGGTCGAAGTCTCGATCACCGATGACTCCGGCAAGATCGACATCAATGCTGCCGATCCGGTAGCCCTCAAGAATCTGTTCGTCGGCGCAGGCATCGAAGAGGCGAAGGCCGAGGAACTGGCCGATGCGATCCAGGATTGGCGTGATCCGGACGACCTGACTTCCCCGCATGGTGCCGAGCGCGGGGATTATCGTGCCGCCGGGCTGGCCTACAGCCCGCGTAATGCGCCATTCGAGACATTGTCCGAGATCCAGCAGGTTTTCGGCATGAACTACGAGATCTATTCGAAGATCGAGCCGGCGATCACCATGTTCTCCGGGCGCAGCACGCCGAGTGCCGCCTACGCGCCGATGGAGGCGATGATGGCGATCCCGGGCATGACCGCGGATCTGGCCCGGCAATTGATCCAGGAACGCCAGCAATTGGGCCCGGGGATGCTGAATCAGGGCGGATCCGGCCTGCTGCTGCCGGATGGATCGCCGCTCATGGCGGACGGTGGAGGCCTCACGTATAGTGTCAAATCCCGTGCCAAGCTCCCGAATGGAACCAGCACCGTGCTCGATGCGACCATCCGCATGGGCGGGATGAACTCGGCGGGGCGGCCCTTTGTGGTGCTCCGCTGGCGTGATGGTGAGAACGCGTAAATCATCGTGAAAGAAGCCCTGGACAGACAATTGGCGCGTCTGCGGACGCGCCTTGCCAAGACCCCGCTGCCGCGATTCTTCTCGTGGTGGGGAACTCAGCTGCTTGCCTGCCTGCCGCCACGCTGGCGGAGGTTTTTCAGCGGCAATTCCGAAGCCTTGCTGCTGGAGCCGACCGGCGACACGATCCTGGTGTTGCGCGAAGGAGACAAGGCGGTATCCGAATTCGGCCGCATCGCGGCAACGGCGACTGCCGAGGAACAAGCCACCGAATTCAGGGCGATTCGGGCGCGCATCGAGAACCCCGGTCTGCGCACCATCCTTTGTGTGCCCGAATCCCGCGCCTTGACGCGCTCGTTGACCCTGCCGGCTGCCGCCGAGGACAACCTGCGCCAGGTGCTGGCCTTCGAGATGGATCGACAAACGCCATTCAAGGCCGACCAGGTCTATTTCGACAGCCGTATCGTCGCGCGCGATCCGGTCAGCCGCAGCCTGCGCGTCGAGCTCACGGTGCTGCCGCGAACCCTGCTCGATCCGCAACTTGGCGCGATCGCCGGTGGTGCGGTCGAATTTGATGGCGTCGACGTGCGCGGTGAAGGTCTCGCTGGAGCACGTCGTGGCATCAATCTGCTCCCGCTTGAGCGTCGTGCGCGTCGTCGCGACATGCGTCTGCCGCTCAATCTCGGCCTTGCGGCTCTGATTCTGATCCTGCTCGTGTTCAACATGTCCGAATCACTGAACAACCGGGCAAGCGCGGTTGAAACCATGCAAGGCGAGGTCGAAAAAGCGGCAGCGGCGGCACGTGAAGTGCTCGCCCTGAAGAAAACCCTGCAGGATTCGATCAATGGCGCCAACTTCCTGGCCGAGAAGAAGCGCCAGGGGCCGTTGCTGATCGCCCTGCTGGATGATCTGGCGTACCGGCTCGATGACGATACCTACCTCGAGCGACTCAGCATCGAGAACAACCAGATCCAGCTGCAGGGGCAGGCAAAGAATGCGGCCAGCTTGATCAGCGTGCTGACCGCCTCGCCGTTTCTGGCCAATCCAAAACTCGAAGGGCAGATCCAGCCGGATCCGCGCACCGGCAAGGATCGCTTCACCATCGTCGCCGAACCGAAGAGCGTGCCGGTCGACCAGGGCGTAGTTCATGCAAAGCGACCGGCGTCCTCTGTCGATGATGCAAAGAATACCGATGTGAAGGATGCGGAAAAAGCCAGGGACGAAGACAAGGGCAACGACAAGGAGGCCGCCAATGGCTCGCCTTGAACTGCGTCCGAAGGATGGTCGGCCGCTGGCAGTGATCCTGCTGCTTATCGTCGTCATCCTGGTCTATTTTTTTGGCGTGCACTGGTGGTTCGTCTCGCCGCACCTGGATTACTTCAGCCAGATGGGCGATTTGCGCGAGCAACAGCAGCGCTACGCCCGGGTCATCAGCGAACGCCCGGCCATCGAGAAGAAGCTGGCTGAAGTGCGCGCCTATGAGCAGGGTAACCAGGCCTTTCTGGCCGAAACCGACGCGAATGCGGCATCGGCCGGTCTGATCACGCGCCTGCGCCAGTCGCAGACGGATCAATCCGACCCCAAGCGATGCTCGGTGGTCAACACCTCGCCCTTCACCGGTGGCCAGGACGAGCTTTACATGAAGGTCATCGTGCAAGCCCGCTTGCGTTGCGACCTTGAATCGCTGGCGGCCATCCTGTACGACCTGGAAAACGGAAAACCCTATCTGTTCGTCGATCAGATGATGATCTACAAGCAGCAGACCTATGTGCCGCCGGGAGCCAAGCGCGTAGCCAGTCCGCTGGATGTGCGCTTCAACCTGTCGGGTTATCTGCGGCAACCCGGCAAGCCGGCCGAGGCGCCCTGATCATGGATATGAAAACAGCGCGCATGACAACCCTGGTATTGGCGGCGATCTGTGGTCTGCTGGTGCTGATTGCGCTGGTTCAGCTTGCCGGCTACGGTCGCGGTTACGGCTGGCTGCCGCCTGAGTCTTCAAACGACCCATCGCTGTCTGCCGAGGTCGATCAGACCCCGCTCAAGATTCCGGCCATGTCGAGCTTTGCTGAAGTCGAGAGTCGACCCTTGTTCAATGAGGATCGCAAGCCGACCCCGCTGAGCGAGGATACGCCCGGAGCCGACGAGCCGCCCCCGGTACCGTTGAATGTCACGCTTACCGGGGTGATCATCGTGCGCAAGAGCGATGCGCGGCCTGAGCTGCGCATTGCGATGGTGCGCGACAACATGCGGAACGAATCGCTGGCTTTGAAGGTCGGAATGCCCCTGAGTGGCGATCAGGCCGGCTGGATCCTCGACTCGGTCGAGCCTCGTCTGGCCACGTTCAAGAATGCAAACGACGAAAAGGCGGAAATTGAACTGAATACCTCAGCGACACCCGCACGTGCGCCGGCGCAGCAACCGCCGAATGTCAGACCCGCAGCATCGGAGCCACCAAGAAAGGGTAATGAAGCCGAATCGGATCTGGCCAAGCGCATCGAGGAACGACGGAGACAAATGCGCGAAGAAGCCGAGCGCCTGCGTTCGCAGCGAGACAACTCGCCCACTGGGCAAAAGAATTGACGGAGTGATCCAAGTGCCTTCAAGAATCATCAATTTCTCGGCCGCTCTGGCATTCACGTTCCTGGCAGGCTGCTCGACTGCGCCGACGAGGAATGCACAGGCGGGGCATGAGAGCGAAACCACAGCACTGACGGTCGAGAGTCTGGCCAGCAGTGAAAAGCCCGTGGCTGAAAAGGTGCCGAAATCATCGGGAATCGATGTCGGTGCCGGCGAAGAGAAATCCTTTGAGCCGCCCAAGCCTGAAATCCAGCTCGGTACTGGCAAGTTCATCGACGAGGCAGCCGCCCGACGAGTCGCGCCGGTGACCAAGGGCGAAGGGCAGGTTGATTTCAATTTCGAAAACAACCCGATCCAGTCGGTGGTCAAGGCGATTCTCGGTGACCTGCTTCAGGAAAACTATACGATTGCACCCAATGTCGGCGGCAACGTGTCGTTCTCGACCTCCAAGCCGATTCGCGCAGACCAGGCCATGTCGGTGCTCGAAATGCTGTTGTCGTGGACCGGCAACACGCTGGTCTACAAGGATGGGCGCTACACGGTGTTGCAGATCAAGGATGCCTTGCCGGGCAACCTGACCCCGAAAGTCGGCGCACCGAATCTGGCCAATGGCTACGAGGTGCGGGTCTTCCCCTTGCGCTACATCTCGCCGAGCGAGATGGCCAAGCTGCTCAAGCCCTATGCCAAGGCCGACGCGTTCATCAATATCGACACCTCGCGCAGCATGCTCGTGCTCGCCGGCACGGCTTCGGAACTGACCAATTACGCGCAGACCATCGATGTGTTCGATGTCGACTGGCTCAAGGGCATGTCGGTTGGCGTGTTCACCTTGCAGCGGGTCGAGGTCGGCACCTTGCTGCCCGAACTTGAAAAAGTCTTCGGCGCGACGGGCGAGTCGCCGCTTGCCGGCATGTTCCGTTTCATCCCGATCGAACGCTCGAACGCGATCATCGCGATCACCGCGCAGCCGGAGTATCTGCGTCAGGCCGAGGAATGGCTGCGCAGGCTTGATCGTGCGGGCGATGAGAGTGCGACCCAGCTTTTTGTCTACGATGTGAAGAACATCAAGTCGATCGACCTCGCGGATTACCTGAGCCAGATCTTCCTCGGCAGCTCCAGCGGCGGTGGATCACGCCGTACCGACACCTCGGGCGCCGTGGCGCCGGGACTTGCCGCTGCGACAATTGGTAGCGCTGGTGCGGCGACAACGCCAGGGGCGAGCGGCAGTCGCTCGGGTTCCGCACGTTCGAGCCGATTCGGCAATCGTTCGAGCAGCCAGCCCAAATCGGGCGCCGCCACCGGCGCTGCAGGCGGTAATGCCGATTCCGACATCCGCATCACCGCGGTCGAGGAAAGCAACCAGCTGCTGATCATGGCCACGCCGAGCGAATGGGATTCGATGCAGGCGGCGATCCGCAAACTCGATATTGCGCCCTTGCAGGTGCATATCGAGACCAAGATCCTCGAGGTGACCCTGTCCGGCGACCTCAAGTTCGGCGTGAAGTGGTGGTTTGCCGGCTTGACCGGGGAGGGATACGGCGCCGAATACGTCAATCCGCAAGGCGTGGCATATCCGAATTTGACGGATCGCCAGCGCAGCCTGCTGGGTGCCGGAACGAGTCCGACAGCCGCCGGTTCAAACCTGTTCGCTTCCTACCTCAACAGCAAGTTTCAGGTTGCTCTCAGCGCACTGCAAAGCAGCGGACAGGCCAAGATCCTGTCGGCGCCATCGCTGATGGTGATGAACAATCAGGAAGCGCAAATCAATGTCGGGACGCGGATCCCGGTGCAGACGCAGAGCATCATCGGTGTCGGCACCCTGCAAAACAATGGGACTTCGACCACAAATACCGGCATTGGCCAGACCACCTATCTCGATACGGGTGTGATTCTGCAGGTCAAGCCGCGGGTCAATCCGGGCGGCCTGGTCTACATGGAAGTCTCGCAGGAGGTCAGCAAACCCGGGCCGGCTGCCGCCAATGAAAATCCGCCAATCAATACGCGCACGCTGGATACCAGCATCGCCGTGCAGAGTGGCCAGACGATTCTGCTCGGCGGATTGATCTCCGAAGATGACCAGACCTCGGAGGACGGCGTGCCGGGGTTGAGCAAGATTCCGGTTCTCGGCAAATTGTTTGGATACACCAAGAAAGGCAAGCAGCGCACGGAATTGATCGTGCTGATCACCCCGCAGGTTGTCAGCAATTCCGATGAGGCACGCGAAATTACCGAGGAATACAAGCGCCAGTTCCAGAACCTGGATCCCCTGCGTGCCGAGCCGGGCCGCAAGACCCCCTCGTCTGAAAATCCGCAACACTAAGGAGTCAAGCTGTGAAACGAGTATCCACACCCCTGTTGGCGGTTTTGATTGCAGCAAGTGCGCTCATGGCCGGCTGTGCCGCCGATTCCGCCAAGCCCGACAAGGCGTCAGCTGATTCCGCAAAGTCGGCGGTCGGAGCCGTGCCGAACAAGGCTGCGGAAAATCGGGCGCTGGAGCGCTGGAACCTGCTGATCGCGCACAAGGCCGAGAAGGCCTATGACTATCTGAGTCCAGGGTTCCGCGCGACCAAGACGCGCGATGAATACGCCAGGGAAATGAACGAACGCCCGGTTCAATGGAAGAAGGTGCTGCCTTATCGGGAGGTCTGCGACAAGCCTGATGTATGCGTAATCGACCTTCAGGTGGACGCCGGAGTCAAGTTGCCCGGTGTCAGCAATATGGTTTCAACTGTCGGATTCGTCACGGAAACCTGGATCCGCAGCCACGGAAAGTGGTATTTCCTGCCGGAAGCCGCCGCACCGGCTGGTCGCAACTGAAAGATACGGGTATAGTGCCGACAAGCGCGAGCCTGCAAGGCTTGCCGCCCGCTGGAACTATCCCGGCAGGTAGTAGGGGAGGCGGACAATCATGGATTGTCCGTAAGGGATTGCACCATTCGGAGCCTTGCCGTACGATTGGTTCGCTGTTGCCTAACCCTGCCCTGTGAAAAGCGGGACAAAACTGCTGTTGGACAGACGTTAGCTGTAAGCAAAAGCCCTGTGGTCAATTTAGGAGTGTCTGTAATGAAGCGAAATAGCTTGACGACCGCCGTCGTCGCCGGTATCGCCGGTACGGTGGGCATCGCGAACCTCGCGAGCGCAGTTAATCTGAACCCAGATGGTTTGGGTCAAGTTCTTATCTACCCGTATTACACCGTCAACTCGAATGGCGTCGGTGACAACCTGCAAACCCTGTTCTCGGTGGTCAACACGACCAACCAGGGCAAGGCGGTAAAGGTTCGTTTCGTCGAGGGCTACAACAGCCGCGAAGTACGCGACTTCCACGTCTACCTGTCGCCGTACGACGTCTGGACAGCCAACCTGTTCAAGCTCCCGGATCAGCCGCAGGCCAACCTGTTGACCGATGACAACTCGTGCACGGTTCCGCGCATCAAGGGTTCGACCCTGCCGCCGTTGCAGCAGTTGCCGGATGGTCGCAGCTACCTGCCGTTCACCAATGCCTTGTTCAGCGGCGGTAACAATGACGGCGGCCCGAGTGGCCTCGAGCGTACCCGCGAAGGTCATTTCGAGATCATCGAAATGGGTACCGTGGTTGACGACATCCGCACGTCGTTGACGGATATCACCCACGTCGCTGGTGTTCCGTTCAATTGCGGTCGCATCGTCGGTGCATGGGTTCAGCAGCCTCCGGGTTACTGGGTTCAGGATGCCAATACCGACATCCGCGCCCCCACCGGCGGCCTGTTCGGTTCGGCCATGCTGATTGACGTTGCCAACGGCGTCAGCGCCGGCTACAGCGCCGACGCGATCGATGGCTTCATCAGCAACGGTCTTGACAACCTGCATGCTCCTCCGGGCAACACCGATCCGTCGCTGGCCAGCATTGGCGGCTCCGATCCGACCGCAACTGCATACGTGTTCGACAATGGTCGCCTGATCCAGGCTACTTACGGCGCCGGTTTTGGCCGCAAGATCGACGCTGTCAGCGCGCTGTTCGCCCAGGACGACATCTTCAACGAGTATGTCCTCGGTGGTGGTGCGGCTGCGACGACCGATTGGGTTGTCACTTTCCCGACCAAGCGCTTCTACGTCGACAAGGCACCGCCGGCTCTGGCTCCGTTCTTCGAAGTGTTCAAGGCCTACACGGGTCCGGGCAGCGGCGAATCGAAGGTTGAGGTTGGTCTGTTCCCGTACGATCGTGAAGAAGGCAATCCGAGCGCTTGTACCGGTTCCGATGCCGACAACCCGAACTGCGGCGTCTGCTTCTCGCCATGCGATCCGGGCCAAAGCACCGTTCCTGTTCTGCGTTACGAAGCCCAGGTCATCTCGTTCAAGACGGCTGCAGACTTCACCGCCAACCGTACTTCGCCGGTTCTTGGCTCGCAGCTCGCCTCCAACGTTGACGTCCGTGCGGACTTCCTCAACAACGGCTGGATGCGCATCGCTCTGAATCCGACGACCCAGTTGCACCAGATGTCGCCGTCGACGGAAGGCGAGGTGTTTGATGGTCTGCCGGCTACCGGCTTCGCCATCAGCAACTTCGTCAACGCCAACGCCGCTCCTGGCAAACTGGCGAACTACTCGGGCCTGTGGCGTCACAAGGGTTCGCGTAGCTGCTCGGTTCCGGGTCCAAACCCGCTGGCATGCTCGTAAGCTTCATCTAGGGTCAGCTTCTCAGTGACCGGAAAGCCCCGCCTATGCGGGGCTTTCTTTTTTTTTAAGGCGTCAGGGGCTATGCTTCACCCTATCCCATCGTGATCCGAGAGATTCGATCCGTGCAATTAGACAAAAATGGTTTCATTTCGAGTGCGGCAGCCGCTTTCGCGCTGTGCGCAATGCTGAGTTCGCCGACCTCTTCCCAGGCAGCCGATTTTCAGGTGGCGGTCAAACGATTTTCGGTACCCCAATGCTCATTGACAGGGTCGATGCTCAATATCGATCCGGTCAGCGGCAATGTGTCGATTGATCTGAGCGCCGACTTCGGTTGCTACCCACTGGTTGTAAGCTCAATCGCCAATGGCGCCTCGCTGAGCATCACGGGCCAGACAACAGTGGGGGGTGGCACCACCGGACAAGGCACCGTGAACGTTCAGCTCAATACCGGCTTGAGCGGTGTCACCGCCGGTGTTACCTGTGCCCCCGATGGTTACATTGCGAGCAATGTGGTGCCTACCGGCTGGACGGCGAATCTGTGTTCGGGTAGTTGCGGAGCTACGGTGACGCGCTCCGTCGATGTGCAGAACACCTCATCGACACTCGATGGCAATATCACGTTCAAGGCAAAATGCACCTACCAGGATCAATCCAATGTGAACCTGAGCAGTGTGCGCGCGAATATCCAGTCGACGCCCTCGGTGACTGTCCTGCACGGCACGACTCCGCCGCCGACCTACTGCCAGAGCGTATCTGAACTTGCTGACCCGAAGGGTTTGACGCCCGCCATGCGCCAATCTTCGGTTACCATGACAAATGGAACCCTGCCAGGCACCTATGTTGACCCGGCCTACACCTCAATATTCGGGATCAGCGCGGATACCTACCCGGTTGGCAGCGGCGATACCGTCGGATATGGCTTTCCCGGAACCAACAAGAGCACCCTGAGTTCCAGGATTGACCGAGACAAATACATTTCCCTGCAATTCAGGGCACCTTTGAATTCGATCTGGAGTCAAAGAACAGGCTATTTCCACATGACCTCGCAGCAGAATATCGGCCTGAATGTGGCCATCGCTCCGTGTCCTGGCCAGTTCGACAATGACGCCAATTTCCCGCTGCCGGGCAGTACGTGTCTTGGCGAGGGCGAATTCCAGGACATCACCTGGAAAGTGGCGGGAACAGGCCTGTCATGCAATCTTGTCCCCGGAAAAACCTACTACCTGAATCTGATCCATGCGCCACGCAGCACCCCCAGCCAGTCAAATTGTACCGGCGGCAGTTGCACGTTCCAGATCCGAAATGGGCACAACTACTGACATCGCCTGACCGGGATTCTAAGTTGTCGAATGGCGGGTTCGGGGCCGCACTCTGACCGGAGTGCGGTTCTTCGCGGCATGAGTTTCTGCGATCCGTCGAATGGTTAGGCCGGTCTCAAGAGTTGCCGCTGCGCACGGTTCATGCTCGCCGAACCAATCCGGAATCCCCTCTGGCCAATCATTGGCGACGATCCGTGAACGGAGATTCGCAACTATCGTTGCAATGCAATGTCTGAGCATGGTGCGCGTTCGCGCCCTCGTTCGATTCACGCGACTGGCCGCTTTTGCGGCTTCGCGGCACTTGATCAATTCCCAACAGGAGGTTCAGCGCTGTGCTGAAGACAAGTCCAACCCAAAGGTGCCTCGCGCTCCTGCTTGTGTCGGTATTCTCGATAAGCTATTCGTGGGCGGAATCACCGTATCCTCAATCCACGGTGGTGGCGACGCGTGGTACGGCGACAGTTACGATGCTGGATATTGACGCAGCGTTGATCGGTCTGGCACCAGGGCAGCGCGGCAACTTCATGAACAGCCCGAAGCGGATTGAGGAGTTGATCGACCGCTTGCTGATCAATCGACAGATGGCCAACGAGGCGCGGGCAAAGAAGCTTGACCAGGATCCGGCGTTTCGCAGGGCCGTTGAGCAGCAAGCTGACCGTCTTCTGACTGATCAATTTGCGCTCATGTTGCGAGCGGACATGCCGCTTGGCGACGTCGATATGCTTGCGAAGGAGCGCTACGACGTCAATCCGGACGCCTATTCGATTCCGGGGCGGACTGAAGTACGTCATATCCTGATCGACACAAAGAGTCGTAGTGATGCTGAAGCGGCCGCGCTTGCCAAGACGGTGCGCGACCAGGCTGTTGCAGGCGCGGATTTCATCGAGCTGGTCAATAAATATTCTGATGATCACTCCAAGGATTCCAATGGCGGCTTGATCACGGACGGTGAATCCCAGGAACTTGTTCCCGAGTTTATCGAGGGGGTCAAAGCATTGAAGGAAAAAGGCGAGATCTCCCCATTGATCAAAACCCCGTTCGGATATCACATTATCAAGTTGATCGATCGCGTCCCGGCAAGCAAACGCAGTTTTGAGCAGGTCAAGGAGCGCATCACCACCGAACTGACCAACTCCATGCGGGATGCGCGTACGAAGCAGTACATCGATGATCTCAAAGGCCTGGAGCTGAAGGCCGAACCCGAAATCGTTGCGTCATTGAGAACCCGATACCTGCCCCAGGATTCCGCAACCGAGTCCGCACCTGATTCGAAGTAGCGATCCCGGCAATCTCGGAATTCATCGGGGAGCGCACGCCGGCCGACATGTGCGTTCCCGCGACAGGCAAAACCGTTTGCTGTAACGGAAGGGGCCGCCTGCCGCTTTCGAGGGGCCAGGTACGGCGGAGATCCCGGGCCCGACCGCGACAGTCGGTTGGAGTCTTCGTTCAGAACGGTTTATTGGGGATCGCTTGCAATGAGTCGACTGCTGCTGGCCGCGCATTTCGTCCGGCGCGAATTGAAAGAGCGCTACCGGGGCAGTTTCACCGGTTTCGGGTGGGCATTGCTGCAACCCCTGCTGCAGCTTGCGATATACGCGTTCGTATTCGTGCAGATATTCAAGGCGCGCGTTCCCGGAGCGGCTGCGCCCGGATATGTTCCATTTCTCGTCGTCGCGATGTGGCCCTGGATCGCATTTTCCGAAGCCGTCGTCCGTTCGACGACCGCCATCCAGGACAATGCGGCACTGATCGGAAAGGTTGCACTGCCGCGGCAGGTGCTGGTGCTTGCGCCGTGTGCTGCAAGCTTCGTGCTGCATGGAGCCGGGTTCCTGGCCATCCTCGGCGTGCTTGCAATCACGGGCCAGGGTGTTGTGATCGCAAACGTACCCATGGCATTGTTGCTCTACGTTCCCTTGTTTGCCTACGCGCTCGGAATCTGCCTGACCTTGGCCGCGCTGCAGGTTTTTGTCCGTGATCTGGTTCAGATTGTCGGGCAGTTACTTACCCTGATGATGTTTGCGGCTCCGATCTTCTATGATCGAGCGAATCTGCCGGAGCGCTACCAGATCCTGCTCGATCTCAACCCTTTCACGTTCTACGTCGAAGGCATGCGCAATCTGCTGCTCGGTTACGGAGAGTTTCCGTGGCATGGGTTGGCGATCGCGATTCCGGTGGCAATCCTGACTCTCGCATTCGGGCTTTGGTTGTTCAGACGCCTCGACTCGCATTTCGAGGATTTCCTGTGAGCGACCTCCTGATCTCGGCCAGCGGAGTCGGCAAAGCCTATCCACGTGCGCATCTGGCGTCGGATCGCATGCGGGCTTTGGGACGATTGCTGCTGGGACGGCAGGATGCCGATGCACAGTACGTGGTCAGGGACATCGATCTCAGCGTCCGGCGTGGCGAGTCGATCGCGATCATCGGACAGAACGGAGCCGGCAAATCGACCCTGCTCAAGCTGATCACCGGCGTGCTCACACCGAGCAGCGGCAAGGTCGAAGTTTCCGGAACCGTGGGTGCCTTGCTTGAGCTTGGGGCCGGATTCCATCCCGAATACAGTGGTCGCGACAATATCGAGATGTCCGCTGCCCTGCACGGTCTGAGCCGCGATCAGCTTGGCTTGCGCCTGCAGCAGATCATCGAATTCGCCGACATCGGCAATTACATCGATGAACCGGTCAAACATTATTCCTCGGGCATGGTCGTGCGACTGGGTTTTGCCATAATCGCCTCGTTGAAACCGGATCTGCTGATTACCGACGAGGTTCTCGCGGTCGGTGATGAATCCTTCCAGAAGAAGTGCATTCGCTGGATGGAGAGCTATCTTGAGCAGGGCGGAACCTTGCTGCTGGTCACCCACAGCATGTATCACGCCCAGAAACTGTGCCGACACGCCTTGTGGCTCGATCACGGCGCACTCATGCAATTTGGTGACGTCTTTGATGTCAGTCAGGCGTATCTGGCTTGGCATGAGCGCAAGCAGGCTGCCAGCGAACAGCGCCCGGCCGAGCGCTCCGGTGTCGAGTTCGAGGTTGTCGATCTGGAAATCAACGGCAGTGTCGGAAACCAGCCCGCGATGATGATGTGTGGAGGCACGCTGTTGATGAAGTCACATATTCGGTCGCGCGACGGCAGGATACCGATCGCGATGTTCGGAGTCGTCCGCGCAGATGGCACGCCGGTCTATGGAGTCAGTACCGACATGGACGAGGTCGGCGTGCAGAAAATCTCGGATCACGAGTACATGGTTGAAATCGAATTCGCCGGACTCAGTTTGTTGCCGGGCAGCTATCAGGTTCGCGTCCACACCATGGATACCGAAGGCTTGCGTTTGTTCGATACGATCGAGCGAGGGCTGACGATACGTGGAGAATCGCGCGAGTTCGGACTGGTCAGACTGGCTCATCGCTGGAATCCTTCGGTAGGAGATCAAGGTGACTGACGAGAGCACGGCCCTGGAATTCACAGGCGAGCGCTTCACACCCGAATGCGTGCGCGAGATTCGCTACGAGCATTGGCATCGCTATGCGTTTGCCCTTGATCTGGTGAGGGGCAAGCGTGTTCTCGACGCGGCCTGCGGCGAGGGTTATGGTTCGAATCTGCTCGCCGGGGTTGCCGGGAATGTCATCGGCATCGATATTTCCGGCGAAGCGATCAGTCATGCCCGCAGCCGCTACGGCGACCGCGGCAATCTCGAATTTCGCTGCGCTGATGCAGCGCAGCTCGAACTACCGGACAAGAGTGTCGATGTCGTCGTCTCGTTCGAGACGCTGGAACACCTGCTGGCCCAAGAGCAGCTGATTGCCGGCTTTGCTCGTGTGCTTGGCGATGATGGTGTCCTGCTGGTCTCGTCTCCGGACAAGCACGCCTACAGCGAAATAGCCGGTTTTCACAACGAATATCATGTGCGCGAACTCTATCGCGGCGAATTGCTCGATCTCCTGCGCCCGCACTTCACGGCGATCCGGCTGTATGGTCAGAAGCTGCTGTTCCAGTCGGTGTTGTGGACGCTCGACGGATCCGGTGACGGCGCGCTTGCACAGACGGTCACAGCGAGCGGTGAAGTAACGCCCGATCTCGATTATGCGCCCCTGTACTATGTCGCCGTTTGCTCAAGGCAGGCGCTCCCGCCCGGCCTCCCGCGCATGGCCAGTTTCGGTGACCGCGAAGAATCGGTTTATTCGCATTACAATGGCGAGGTACGCAAGAACATGGATGCCGGCGCACGCATCGCCGAGCTTGAAGCTGAAATTGGGCGCTTGCGGACATCCATTCCCGAGAAGACTTCATCACGCTGGCCGCGTTGGTTGCGCCGATGACGGAACACAGCAATCCGATGACTACGACCCCTGAATACCAGATCAACTATGGCGGCATGAACTTTGCCGGTCAGGCCGCGCGCCCGGATCCGGACGCGCCGCGTTACGCGGCAATCGACGCCATGATTGCGCCACTGTCGAGTGACGAATACGCGTTCATCGCCAAGGATTCCGGTGAGCGCCATGTGCTCAGCCATCATGTTCTGCAGACGCTCGATCAATGCCGGGAATTCCGCACCATCGAGGAGCATGTGGCACGCGTGGCGTCGGTGGTTCCAGGCCTGACCCAGCACGAGCGCATCCGCAAGGGCCTGGAGGGGCTTGCCTCGACGGGCTTGCTGGTGGCCGACTCCGACTATCTTGCCCGCCTGGAACGAGAGCCGGAAGCGCAACCACGCAGCCTTCACGCCATCTACATTCGCGCCTGTGACCGGCCGCAGCAGCTTCGTCTGCTGCTCGATTCGCTGGCCAACTACGAGCGCCGCTTCCGCGTCGCCAGAAACATTATTCTGCTCGATGATTCGATCGAGGAAAGCAATCGCGACACCAACCGCGACCTGTTGCGTGAATTCGCCCGTGCCGTCGGCAACCCGGTCAGCTACATCGGCCCGGTTGAGCGGGCGAAGTTGCGCCAGCGGCTCGCCAAGGCCGCGCCGCAGGCCGCAACGAGCCTGGAATGGCTGCTCGATCGCGGGCCGCGCACACGTCGCGGTGGTGGCGGCCGATCATGGAACCTTGCCTTGCTGCTATCGGCAGGGCGCATGTTCGCGATGCTCGATGAGGATTTCCGATTGCCCTTGCACCGCCATGCCGACGTCCGGCCAGGGCTTGAGCCAAATCCCGCCGTGGCCGCATCCGCACGCTTCTACCGCCGTCTTGAGGATGCCCTTGAGGCTGGCGAGGAGGAGACGCAGGATCCATTCGACGCCCACTTGCAGATATGTGGCGATCGGCTCGGTGCCGCCGTGGCCCAGGAAAGCTACCGCTTGAGCCGCGACAGTCTGCGCGGAATCAATCTCGGTCGGCTTGAGCACCTGCGCGGCGATGCACGCGTCCTCTACACACTGAACGGAACCTGCGGAAGCTCCGGTGCCGAGAGCGCACTCTGGCTCTACCATCTTGATGCCGACAGCCGAGCCGAATTCTGGGCTGATCGAGAGTCCTACCTGCGCAATATCGAAGCGCAAAGCCTCTGGTATGGAAGCCTGCGTGCGAAACCGGCCACCCAGGCCTATTTCACCCCGTTCCTGTTCGACAATCGCGAGATGCTGCCGTGCACGAATCCGGATGGGCGCGGTGAGGACGGGCTGGCCAGTGCCGCGACCCAGTTTTGCCATCCTGGCTCGCTGGTCGTGCATTTGCCGACGGCGATGGGCCATGCTCAGGAATCCGACCGCCAACGCTCACAGGTGACCATGGCGGCGCATACGCCACGGTTCAACCATTTCCTGCGCGACTATGCGAGCAACCAAATCGGTTCGGCCAAGGCCGCCGGTGCCGGACGTCGGCTGCAGCTGCTCGGCGCGCTGACTGCGGATCTCGCCGCCGCCGATGACGCCACCCTGATTTCCTCGTTGAGCGAATACCTCGGATTTGTGCGAGCCGATGTGGTCGAGCGCCTGCAGAACCAGTTCGAGTTGCTCGCCGCCGAAGCGCCGGTTTACTGGCAGGCGGATGTGCGAGCGATCGTACGCAACAACGGCAATGCGCTGCTCAAGCAAGGCGCGCCACGACTGGCCGACTGGCCGGAAGCATTCGACGCCAGCGCCTGTGCCGACGCAGCGCGGGCTGAGCTGATCGACATGGCTCAGGCCTGGCAAGACTGGCCTGCCGTGTGGAACGTTGCACGCGAGCAGGGTGATCGACTGTTCAGCGGATTCTGAGGCCGCGCTATGCCGGGGTTGTCAGCTTCCGCCGCGCCCGGCCTGACCAGCGTGGTCGTGGTGACCGCCAACAGCGGGTCGGTCGGTTTGCGCTGCATCGAGCGGCTGCTGCAATCAACGGTTCCAATGACCCTTGCCATCGTCGACAACGCGTCCAGCGATGGTCAGCTTGACGAAATTGAACGCTTATACGGCGCGGATCCGCGTTTGCATATTCGGCGCAATCCCGAAAATATCGGTTTTGGCCCTGCCGCCAATCAGGCCGCCGCCACCAGCGAAGGCGAATGGCTGCTCGTGCTGAATCCGGATTGCCTGGTCGAGTCCAATACGATCGAGAACCTTTGCTCGATCGCGCGATCGCAGCCTCGGGCAGGCATCATCGGCGTCCGCATCGTTGACCGTGGCGGGATCCCTGCCAGGGCAAATCGTCGACGTGATCCGATCCTGAGGCGAGTGCTGTTGAGCTTGTCTGGCCTTGCGCGCCTGGAGCACCGTTGGCCATCACTGGCGGGAATCGACATGCAGGCTCCGCCACACGCCGGGAAACTTGAGTGCGTTGATGCCGTATCGGGTGCCTGCCTGTTCATGCGTCGCGAGGTGTTTGCAGCGATCGGTGGATTCGACGAGGGCTATTTCCTGCATTGCGAGGATCTCGATCTGTGCCGACGCGTGCGTGATGCGGGATTCGAGGTCTGCTATGCGGATTCCATTGTCCTTGTTCACGAACAAGGCAGTTCAAGCCATCGACGCGCATTGTTCGTCGCGCGGCACAAGCATCTCGGCATGTGGCGCTACTTCCGCAAGTTCGATCCAGCGGCACAAAACCCCTTGTTGCGTGGCATCGTCTGGTGCGGGATCTGGGCGCACTTTTTGCTGCTTGCCCCGTTGAAGGCATGGCAGCAAAGCCGCCAGCGGGTGATCTGACGGATTGATTATTATTCGATAAAGATAAAAAAAGCCGCAACGGCGATCAGGGTGAAGCCGACCAGATGGTTCCACTTGATGCCGGCACCGAGCCAGAAAACAGAAAACGCCATGAACACGATCAGGGTGATGATCTCCTGGATCGTCTTCAGTTGCGCCGGGTTGTAGACCGTGTAACCGATGCGGTTGGCCGGAACCTGCAGGCAGTATTCGAAGAAGGCGATCCCCCAACTGACCAGAATCACAAGGAGTAGCGGGCGGTTCGTGAACCTGAGATGGCCGTACCAGGCGAAGGTCATGAAGACATTGGATCCGGCGAGCAGCAGAATCGGTGCGATATGGCGCCACATGCGGGGAATCTCCGTGCCGATTCAGCGCGAATTGTCAAGTTGCCCGGCTGTCAGCGCAAGTGGAAACCTGTGTTTGAGATCGCCTGATCGGAATGTGCCTGATCGGCCTGTCGGGTTTCACGGTTCGTCCTTGCCGATGAACCGCGATTCGTAGAGCAGGGCTTCGATCGCCGCTTCCTGATTCGATTCGAACTCGAAACCGAGGTCGTTCTGACCGTTGCGCACACAAGCGGCATCGATTGCGATCACGGTTTCCTGGTCGAAGATGAAATAGATGCGGCATGGGCGGCGCTCATCGCCAGTCCAGTGTTGTGGGCGCGCCAGGCAGGCGCCACCTTGCGAGAGATCGTGCACCTCGCTGAGCCAACCCTGTCCGGCATGGGTGATCAGCGCCGCCGAAAAGATCGGCAGGCGCGGAAAGCGGCGTTTTTCATCAGTGCTCATTGTCTTCACGATAGCCGCCGGATGCGCTGCTACGCAAGCGTGGCGGCCGCGATCCTGATCAGGTGCCGTGACGCAATACCAGCATGGGCGGAGTGGCTGCGATTCGGCGCGTGCCCACCAGACCGGCGAGCATGACGATGATCGCCGAGGCGAGTGCGACCAGACCCAGATGCAACAAGGGTGGCGCGTACTCGGCCATGCGGAAGACGTTGCGGGCGAGGGCGATGCCGGTGCCGGCCGCACCGGCGGCCGCGACAAGTCCGGCCAGCATTCCGAGTACGGCGAATTCTCCGAGGACGGCCGCATTCAACTGGCTGCTGTTGGCGCCAAGCGTTCTCAGCAGGGCGATTTCGAAGCGACGCTCCTCGGCAGTAGCGGCCAGGGCCGCAAGCAGCACCAGGATGCCTGCGGCCAGGCTGAAACCGAGTACCCAGGTCACCGCCGCCGAGACCCGGCCGATGATGTCGCGGATCCGATCGAGGATCGAATTGACATCGATCAGCGACAGATTCGGCATCGCCCGCGAAAGGTTTGCAAGCGCGCTGTCCGGCGGCAGGTGGAAACTCGATATCAGGCTGTGCGGAATGTTTTCTCCATGTGCCGGATCGAGCATCATGAAGAAATTGACCCGGAACGAATCCCAGTCGACCTCGCGCACGCTGGTCACACGTGCGGTAACCTCCTGCTCGGCGAAGCGGAATGTCATCGTGTCGCCAAGGCTCAGATGGAACAGGTCGATCCAGCTCTTGTCGACGGATACCTCAGCCTGTTCGGCGTGGGCATCCGGCCAGCGGCCCGCAATGACGCGGTTGGATGGAGGCAGATCAGCGCTCCAGGACACGCGAACCTCGCCTTCGACGAAGTTTCCCGCGCGCGAATCCGGCTCGAAATTGGATGCGCGTACGCCCTTGCCATTGATCGCCACGAGCTTGCCGGCCGCCAGTGGCAGCAGGCTCAGGTTGTCGGCACCGAGCGCCCGCAGGCGCTGGTCAAATTCTTCACGCTGCTCGGCCTGCAGGTTGAGGACGAAATAATTCGGCGTGTCCGCCGGAAGATCGGCGCGCCAGCGATCGAGCAGGGAAGGGCCGATCACCGCGAGCAGGTCGAGTGCGGTCAGGCTCAGGGCCAGCGCACCGACCTGGATCAAGGTCAGGCCGCGACGCCGGTTGAGGTTGGCCAGGCCAAAGCGCAGCGCGCCGGGCAATCTGCGTGAAACCACACGCAAGCCCTTGAGCATGATGACGGTGACAAGCAAGGTGGCCAAAGCGACGGCGGCAAGGCCTGCGGCGAGCACGCCGGCCAACTGTGTCGAGCCACTTTCCAGCAGGACGAGCAAGCCGCCAACCACGAACGGCAGGAGATACAACGCATCGAACCGGCGCAGGCGTGTCTGCAGATCGCGTCTGAACACGCGCATCGGTTCGACATCGCGCAGGCGCATCAAGGGGGGCAAGGCGAAACCGAACAGGACGGCCAGTCCGACCAGGAATGCCGAGGCGGCCGGAGCCAACGGGATCGTGCCCGTCGCAGCGCCAAGCAACTCGCGGGCAAACACGAAGGCGACCTCTTGCATGCCCAGCCCAAGCACCGCGCCGAGAATGCAGGCGGGCACGGCCAGCAGGAGCAACTCAAAGGCCAGGCCAAGGATGATTTCGCGGCGGCTTGCGCCCAGGCAGCGCAGCACGGCGACCTCCTCGGTCTTGCGTCGTGCAAAACGCTGTGCGGCGAGCGCAACCGCAATTCCGGCGAGCAAGGCGGCGAGCAAGGCGGCCAGGCGCAGAAAATTCTCGCCGCGCTCGAACGAGTTGCGCAGGTTGGCCTGGGCCTCGGCGACAGTGACCAGGCGTGCATTTGCCGGCAGATTGGCCCTGGCCCAGCTGGCATAGTCCGCGACCGCGTCCAGCGGGCCTGCCACAAGGATGCGAAAGTTTGCCCGGCTACCGGTGCCGAGTAATCCGCTGGCCTCGGCATCTGCCGTATTCATCAGTACCGTAGGCGCGAACTGGAACACCGGGCCGCCTGGCGCGCTGGCGATTTCGCCCATGATCTGAAGATCGCGACCGCCGAGCTGCAGGTGATCGCCGACTGCGCGCCCGAGTGCGTTGAGCACGGCACGATCCGCATACGCCTGACCGGATGCTGGCGCTGGCGCACTGCGCTGGTTTCCAGCCGCATCCCTGACCAGCAGAACGCCACGCAGCGGATAGCTGCCATCGACCGAACGCACCTCGCTGAACTGGCTCTTGTCGCCAGCAAAGACGACGCTTGAAAATTCCACGCTGCGGCTGCTGGACAAGCCAAGCGCGGAAGCTTTCGTGCTGAAAGATGCGGGCAGCGGCGTGCGCCGCGCAGTGACCCCGAGATCACCGCCGAGCAACTCGGTGGCCGAGGCGAGGATCGCGCCCTCGACGCGCGAGGCCAATGTGCCCACGGCAGTCAGCGCGGCGACGGCAAGTACCAGGGCGGCGGCCAGGGTCGCCAGTTCGCCATGGCGGAATTCGCGCCGCAGGCTGCGCGCGGCGAAGACCAGCGGGTTCATGCGTCTTCCTCGACGACCCGCCCATCGCGCAAGCGCAGCATGCGCGCGCAGCGTGCGGCGAGATCGAGATCATGGCTGACCAGAACCAGGGTGGTTGCGTGCTCGCGATTCAAGGCGAACAGCAAGTCACTGACCGCCGCGCCGGTGCGCTGATCGAGATTGCCGGTCGGCTCGTCGGCAAACAGCAGTTGTGGTCCGTGGACAAAGGCGCGGGCCAGCGCGACGCGTTGCTGCTCGCCGCCGGACAACTGATGCGGATAGTGGTGCAGACGTTTGCCCAGGCCGACATCGGCGAGCACGCCGTCGGCGCGCTGTCGGGCATCATCGCGGCCCTCGAGTTCGAGCGGGAGCATGACGTTCTCTTCCGCATTCAGTGCCGGCAGCAGGTGGAATGACTGGAACACGAAGCCGACCAGGCGACGGCGCACGCGCGCGCGGGCCTCCTCATCAAGGCGATCCAGCGGCTCGCCAGCCAGCGTTACGCTGCCGCTGGTCGGTCGATCGAGCCCCGCGAGCAGGCCGAGCAGGGTGGTCTTTCCCGAGCCGGATGCGCCGACGATGGCCAGACTCGCCCCGCGCTCGACGCTGAGGCTGACTTCATCGAGGATCAGCAGCCGGCCATCAGGGCCGTCGACGGCTTTGCTAAGCTTCTCGGCACTGAGCACCGTTGTGGAATCGATCGTCATGCTGCGCATCCTGTGTTTGATCCTGTTGCTGGCCGTGCAATCTTCATCGTTGCGCGCCAGTGAGCCCGTGGCTCCTGTTCTGGTGCTCGGTGACTCGCTTTCCGCCGCCTATGGAATCGCCGCGGATTCCGGTTGGGTCACCCTGTTGCGCACGCGGTTAAGGGATTCCAGCCCGGCCCGTGAAGTCGTCAATGCCTCGATCAGCGGTGAAACCACAGCGGGCGGCCTCGCCCGCATCGAGAAACTGCTGGCCAAACACAAACCCGCCCTTGTCCTCATCGAGCTTGGCGCGAACGACGCCCTGCGCGGCTTGCCGCTGAGCACGCCGAGACAGAATCTCTCGCGCATCATCCGCCTGGTCGGGGATTCCGGTGCGGCGGTGCTGTTGATCGGAACCGAGATCCCGACCAACTACGGGCCACAGTACCGGGATGGTCTGCGTGACATGTATCGGGGTTTGGCCGCGGAATTCAACGTGCCATTGGTCCCGTTCCTGCTCGAAGGCATCGCGCTCGACGACACGCTGATGCAGGCCGATGGCCTGCATCCAACTGCGGCGGCACAGCCGAGGGTGCTTGAGAACGTGTGGCCTGAATTGCGCAAAGCGCTTGGAAAGGCGGGCGTGGGGAATCGGAAGTAGGAAAGCCGGGTTGAGGGTGGCAGCGACTTCAGTCGCGATGTTGTTGCCGAAAGTTGCGAAAGCGTCGCGATTGACCGCGCGCAAAAGTCAGCGAGAAGTGACTCCTGCCACTCGCAACTCGCGACTCCCGACTCCCCGCTTCTCACCGGTTAGGCGATTCACGCACCGGGCGTTTGGCCAACTTGCGTTGCAAGGTGCGCCGATGCAAGCCGAGACGGCGGGCGGCCTCCGAGATGTTGCCATCGCATTCGTTGAGTACGCGCTGGATGTGTTCCCATTCGAGACGTTTCAGCGGTGGTGGTGCATCGGGCAGATTCCTGGCAGCGGCATGTGCAGTGCCGGGCTGACTGATCAGGGCCTGGGCCACCTGATCGGCATCAACCGGCTTGGCCAGGTAGTCGTGCGCGCCGCGCTTGATCGCCTCGACCGCTGTCGCAATCGAGGCATAACCGGTCAGCAGCAGGATGCGTACGCCGGGTCGCGCCGCGCTGAGACGAGGTATCAGGGCAAGCCCGCTTTCGCTGCCGAGTTTGAGGTCGAGCACGATGTAGCTCGGCTGGAATTCGACGCAGCGTGTCAGCGCCTCGGCCCCGTCCTTTGCCGAAGCCACATCGAATCCTCGTGCACCCAATGCGCGTCCAAGGACATGGACGAAGACATCATCATCGTCGATCAGCAGCACACGGCCGGTGTTTTCATCATTCATGGGGTGGATTGTCCAGCCTAGCGAGTGGCAGACGCAAACATTGACGCGTGCCACCCCCGTCGGCGGTCTCGGCATTGAGCGTGCCACCGAAGCGCTCGGCGGTTGCATTGGCCAGCGCCAGGCCGAGTCCGAGGCCATTGCGCTTGGTTGTCTGGAAGCCGAACCCGCTGCTTGGCTTGGGCGCGGCATGCATTCCCCGGCCGTAGTCGCGAACGCGGATTTCGAGGGTGTCATGATCGGCGCTGGTGTCCATCTCGACGCGCGCATCGCCATTTGCGAGCGAGGCGTCGGCGGCATTGTTGAGCAGGTTGACGATGGCGTGGTGCAACGCCGGAACAACGGCGATACGGCGCGCGCCGAGCATTTCGTCGATCGTGAACCGGGCTTCCGCTTCAGGGCGCAGCAGGTTGAAAGAATCGCGCGTCGCCGTGCACAGCTCGGCAACGCTGATCCATTCGGCAACGCCGGCCAACTGGTTGCTGCCGACCTTGACCAGTTCACGCAGGATGTCGCGGCAACGATCCGCCTGACCGATCAGGATCTGGAAATCCGCTTTCAGCGTGTCGCTGCCTGCATGTTCGCGAGTGAGCTCGCCAAGCAAGGTGCGGATGGTCGAGAGCGGCGTATTCAATTCGTGGGCGGTGCTCGCTGCCTGTGTTGCGATGGCGAGGATGCCTTCATCGCGAAGGGCGCGCACGCGCTCGAACTCGGCTTCAGCCTGCTTGGCACGCAAGGCGCGCGCGAGTCGGGCAATGAAGAAGCCGAGCATGCCGGCGGTGATCGCAAAGCTGATCGCCATGCCGGTCAGATGAAGATTGAAGAACAGGCCATTGTTGCCGGCATCGCTGACCTCAGGCAGCGGTACGAAGAACCGCATGAGCAGCAGGTAGGTGACAACAGCGAGGGTGGCGACTGCCGCCACCGATCGTAGCGGCAGGGCTGTGGCAGCCAGCGTGATCGGCATGACCAGCAGGGATACAAAGGGGTTGCTTGCCCCTCCGGTCAGGTACAGCAGATAACCCAGAACGAGCGTATCGACGGCGATATGGGCGACTGGCTCCCAGCCTGCCATTCTCGATTTGAGACGCAGGCGCCAGAGCGCCACGATGTTGAGCAGACCGAGTGCAGCGATCGCCGAAAGCAGACGGCCGACCGGAATCGGCAGCTCAAGCACCTGCATCACGAACGCGATCGTGACGAGCTGACCACCCACGGCGCAAAGTCGCAGCCATGCCAGGGTTGCGACGAGCTGACGTGGGCCATGCGGCCAGGATCGGCCGGCTTGATTGGGCGTCAAGAGGGTCACTGCGTGCTCGGTTGCCGATGGTCGGCAAGCATATCAGGCGGCAATTCGTGCACAAACATGATCGTGCGATGCGTGGCATGCCGCAGCACGCAGGCATGCGTCCGCTCGGATCGTCCTCGAGCGTGCTGCGAACCCGACTGAAATCCGGTTTCCAAAAGCAAAGCCGGAAAGACCAGAAAGCGCGACGCCAAACGCCAGTCCGGACAAGGCGAAGATCAGGGGCGGGATGCGAACAATCAGGATTCCGGCCTGGCCAGCGGATGGCCCAAGTGACCGACAGGCGACCAGCGTCGAATGACCTCGGCAACGAGCAGGGCCATGCACGCCGCGATCAGGGCCGACGCCGAGACATCGGAAAGGAAGTGCTTGTTCATGGCCAGGCGCGCGCTGATTGCGAACAGTGGAGCGGCGAGCAGGACAGCGCGTTGCCAGGCCTGCGGTGCCGCCGCAGCAAGCGGCAGGAACAATCCAAAATAGAACGAGCTGTGGCCGGACGGGAACGAACCGCCGCCGACAAACCAAAGCGAAGACAGTTCTCCGGTTTCAATCCACTGCAGCGGGCGCAATCTGCCAAATGCACCCTTGCCGAGCATCATCAGGCCGATCGTCGCCGCCTGCACGAATCCGGCGCCGAGGATCGCAAGCGCGAGTTTTTGCCGCTGCCCCGCTATTTTTGCAAGCAGCAGAATCGCACCTGCGCAGATCATCACCATGGATGCCAGCCAGTACGAAACGTGGATGCCGAAAATCCCGTCGAGGGCGTCGAGCCCCTGTACGAACACGGGCGCATTTTCGATGACGCTGCCGTGAATCCAGTGCACGATCGGGATGTCGAGTGCGAGCAATCCGGCAAGCATGCAAATCGCGGCGATAAAGGCACTTACCAACAGGAAACGTCTGCTCATTTAAATTCCGGGTCAGGGGATCGTCAGGGCCACGAGCCGGGCAGGCTTCAATGGTCAGGGACAAAGCGGCTTTATGGCATCATACCGCGCTGGATTTCCAGTCACACGAGTCGATTCATGCCCAGTACCGAACCCCGCGGACCTCGCCAGATTGCTCGTGCCATGATCTGGTCGTTCAAGGGGCTTCGTGCGGCATGGACGCACGAGGCCTCGTTCCGGCTCGAAGGCTATCTGTTCGTGATCTGCTTCCCGCTGGGCTTGTGGCTGGGGCAGGGCGGCGTGGAAAAGGCGGTGCTCTGCGGCAGCCTGTTTCTCGTCCTTTCGGCCGAATTGCTCAATTCCGCGATCGAGGCTGTGGTCGACAAGGTCAGTCCGGAATTCAATGAGCTCGCCGGACGCGCCAAGGACATGGGTTCGGCCGCAGTCTTTGTGCTCATGCTCAATGTCATGCTGTGCTGGGGACTCGTTCTCTGGCCGCGATTCTCCTGAGTCACGGCGCCGATTGAATGTTTGAACTTATCGCGGATCCGCAGTTCTGGGTGGCACTGTTTACCCTGGCCACGCTGGAAATCGTCCTTGGTGTCGACAACCTGGTTTTCGTCTCGATTGCGGTCAGCCGGCTGGCTCCGGAGCAGCGACCGCTCGCGCGCAAGGTGGGTCTTGGGCTGGCTTGTCTGACCCGTATCGCACTGCTGCTGTTTCTCTCCTTCCTGGCCGGGCTCGATGACAATCGCCTCGGTCTGTTCACCGTCTTCGATCAAGTCATTTCCCTGCGTGACCTGATTCTCATCGGCGGCGGTCTGTTCCTGCTGGTCAAGGCGGTCATGGAAATCCATCAGGAGCTGGAAGGGGCGCGTGGCGATGATGCGGAAGGTCGCGTGTTTGCATCGTTTGTCTATGTGATCCTGCAGATAGCGATCATCGATATCGTCTTCTCGCTGGATTCAGTGATCACCGCGATCGGCATGGTCAACGAGATTGTGGTCATGGTCGCGGCAATCATCCTTGCCGTGGCGGTGATGATCTTCGCCTCCAATCCGGTCGGTGACTTCATTGATCGCCATCCGACCTTGCGCATGCTGGCGCTGGCCTTCCTGATCCTGGTCGGGGTCGTACTGATCGCTGATGGTCTGGAGTTCCATATCCCGCGCGGCTATGTCTATTTCGCCATGGGATTCTCGATTGGTGTCGAGGCACTCAATCTCTGGGCGCGTCGGCGCACACGCAGGAACTGAACGTCTCACCGCCGCCAGCGGGTAGAATGCCGGGCTTGCATCGAAAGCCGGGATAGCCGACGTGACCGACGAAATTCAAGTTCCTGCGCTGTATCTGAAGCGCGGCGAGGACTCCCGTTTGCGTGCCGGACATCTCTGGGTGTTCTCCAATGAAGTCGACGTGCAGCGCTCGCCGTTGTCGGGTTTCGAGCCTGGTCAGGTCTGCGCGATCGTCGACAGTCGCGACAAGCCGATCGGTGTGGGCTATGTCAATCCGAATTCCCTGATCTGCGCGCGCCTGGTCAGTCGCGGTCTGGATCATGCGTTGGACAAATCCCTGCTCGTGCACAAGCTCAATGTCGCTCTGGCCTTGCGCGAAAGGATCCACGATGCGCCGTATTACCGGCTCGTTTTCGGTGAGTCGGATGGCTTGCCGGGGCTGACCATCGATCGTTTCGGCGACGCCATTGTCGCGCAGGCGACGACTGCAGGCATGGAGCGGCTCAAGGACACGATCACCGAGGCCATCGTCAAAGTCATCAAGCCGAGCCGGCTGTGGTGGAAGAACGATGCCTCGATCCGGGCCATGGAAAACCTGCCTGATTACACGGAACTTGCCGTCGGCGAGCCAAGCAGTGAGCCACTGATCGTGCACGAGGCCGGACTCGCGTTCGAATGCGATCCACTCGGCGGACAGAAGACCGGCTGGTTCTATGACCAGCGCGGCAACCGCGATCATCTCGAGCATCTGGTCAAGGGCAAGCGCGTGCTTGACATGTTCAGCTACCTCGGTGGCTGGGGCCTGCGTGCTGCGGCCTATGGCGCGAGCGAGGTGGTTTGTGTCGACGCTTCGCAACCGGCCGTCGACGCGATCACGCGCAATATCGAACGCAACGGCTTCGTGGATCGGGTGACGGCGGTGCGCGCCGATGCGTTCGAGCATCTCAAGGCCTTGCGCGAGCAGCGCGAGCATTTCGATGTCGTCATTCTCGATCCGCCGGCGTTCGTCAAGCGCAAGAAGGATCTGGCCGAAGGTCGCATCGCCTATCGTCGGCTCAACGAGCTCGGCATGCAGGTGCTCGCCCGGGATGGCATCCTGATCACCTGCTCATGTTCGTACCACATGCCGAAGCATGTGCTGCTCGACGGTGTGCAGCAGGCGGCACGACATCTCGATCGACAGGCGCAACTGCTCTGGCACCTGCAGCAGGGCCCCGACCATCCGATTCATCCGGCCATCGCCGAGACCGAATATCTGAAGGGTTTCATCCTTCGCGTCTTGCCGGCCTGATCCGACCGCCGCTGGCATAATGGGGCCCACTCGCCGCACAGCACCCAAAGCGATCCCATGCATTACTTCGTAGATATCGACCCCATCGCGTTTTCGATCGGCCCGCTGGCCGTGCACTGGTACGGCATCATGTACCTGATCGCATTCGGCGCGTTCTGGTTGCTCGGTGAGCACCGTCGTCGTCGCGGTCGCTTGCCGGTCGGGCCAAGCGCGTTTTCCGACCTCGCTTTCTACGGCATGATCGGCGTGTTCGTCGGCGGGCGTGTCGGCTACATGCTGTTCTACGGAACGGCCGACCTGATCACCAACCCGTTATCGCTGTTCAAGATCTGGGAAGGCGGCATGTCCTTCCATGGTGGTCTGCTCGGTGTGCTTGCGGCGATGTGGCTGTGGTCGCGACGCAATGGCCTGCATTTCTTTGATGTCCTCGATTTCGTCGCACCGCTGGTGCCGATCGGGCTCGGCATGGGCCGGCTCGGCAACTTTATCGGCGGCGAGTTGTGGGGGCGGCATACCGATGTGTCCTGGGGCATGATCTTCCCGCGTGCAATCGATACCGCCGGGCATTCCATCGAACAACTGAAGGCGATGGCTGCCGCAGGCCAGCTCGACAACCAAGTGCGTCATCCCTCGCAGCTCTACCAGATGGCGCTCGAAGGCATCGTGCTGTTCTGCGTACTCTATGCAGTCTCGATGAAGCCTCGGCCGCGTTACCTGGTTTCCGGCTTGTTCGCGCTGCTTTACGGGGTGTTTCGCTTCAGTGTCGAGTTCGTGCGTGAACCCGATTCCCAGCTCGGCTATCTGGCCTGGGGCTGGTTGACCATGGGCCAGGTGCTGTCGCTGCCGTTGATCATCGCCGGCCTGATCTGGATCCTGATGTCACGCCGTGCGCCGACCCTTGCGCCGCGTGTTGTCGAGGATCCGCCAAAGGAAGCGGCTTGATGCAGCAGTATCTCGAACTGCTCAGCCACGTGCTTGAGAACGGCACGCCGAAGGCCGATCGCACGGGAACTGGCACCCATTCGGTGTTCGGTTGGCAGATGCGTTTTGATCTTGCTCGCGGGTTTCCCCTGGTCACGACCAAGAAACTCCATCTGCGCTCAATCATCCACGAGCTGATCTGGTTCCTCAAGGGTGACACCAACATCGCCTATCTCAAGGACAACGGTGTCGGCATCTGGGACGAGTGGGCCGATGCCGAAGGCAATCTCGGCCCGGTCTACGGCAAGCAATGGCGTTCCTGGCAATGTGCGGATGGCCGCTCGATCGACCAGATCGCCTGGCTGATCGAGGAGATCCGGCGCAATCCGGATTCGCGCCGGCTCGTCATCAGCGCCTGGAACGTCGCTGATCTCGATGCGATGGCCTTGCAGCCCTGCCACACAATGTTCCAGTTCCATATCGCCAATGGAAAACTGTCATGTCAGCTCTATCAACGATCCGGCGACGTCTTTCTCGGTGTGCCGTTCAATATCGCCAGCTATGCCCTGCTGACTCACATGATTGCCCAGGTTTGCGGCCTGGCGGTCGGTGATTTTGTGCACACGCTCGGTGATGCGCATCTGTATCTGAACCACTTTGATCAGGCCCGCGAGCAGTTGACGCGCACGCCGCACGCCTTGCCAATCCTGCGCCTCAATCCGGCGGTCAGCTCGATTTTCGATTTTCGCTACGAGGATGTCCGCATCGAGGGTTATATCGCAGACAAGGCGATCAAGGCGCCGGTGGCGGTGTGATCGCCTTGATCGCGGCGCTCGACCGCAAATTCGCGATTGGCCGCGATGGCGTCATGCCCTGGCATCTGCCCGATGATCTGCGTCGCTTCAAGCGACTCACCCTCGGCAAGGCCGTGCTGATGGGGCGCAAGACGGCCGTCTCGATTGGCCGCGCGCTGCCCGGGCGAACCAACCTGGTGATGTCGCGCCGCGCCGACGCGCCATATGCCGGCCAGATCAGCGTCGATTCAATTGATGCCGCTCTCGCGCATGCAGCCGGGAACGAGCTCATGGTGATCGGTGGCGGCGAAATCTACCGACTGGCAATGTCACGCGCCGAACGCATGCATTTGACCTGGATTGATGGCGAAGCCGAATTGGCCGATACGCATTTTCCGCACTTTGACCCGGCCCGCTGGAACGTCACTGCCGAAGAATCCCATCCGGCCGACGCCACGCACGCGTTCGCATTCCGCTTTGTCGATTACGCGCGGAAGTAGATTCACCACACAAGAAGTAACGCGACTGAAGTCGCTTCCAGAACGTCAGAAACTCGAAAATCCGCTAACCGCTAACCGCTAACCGCCTAGTCGATGTCCTTGCCTTGCGGAGCCGGTCGCTCCGACTTGAGCACCACGAACTCGGGTTCCTCGACATCGATGCGCATCGCGGTCAGCGCGCCGCCCCAGACGCAACCGGTGTCGATTGCATAAACGCCGAGTCCGGCGAAGCGGCCGAGGGTCGACCAGTGACCGCAGACGATACGCAGGTCGCGGCGTGCGAGTCCCGGTACCGAGAACCATGGGTAGTTGCCGGGGCGTTGCGTGCCGGGCATGCCTTTTTCCTGGAAGGCGATGCGCCCGCGCACATCGCAATAGCGCATGCGGGTCAGCACGTTGATGCCGGCGCGCAGGCGATCGATGCCGCGCAGGCGTGGCGACCAGGTATCCGGTTTGTTGCCGAACATCTGGCGCAACAATCGCTTGTGATCATCGGCGCGCAGGCGTGATTCAATTTCGTGCGCCACGCTTTCGGCCCGGGCGACATCCCAGCTCGGTGCGAGGCCAGCATGAACCATCATCGTGCCGAGGCTGCGGTCGACGTGTAGCAGCGGGCGCTGACGCAGCCAGCCCAGCAACTCCTCACGGTCGGGTGCAAACAGAACCGCACGCAGCTCCGGGTTGACCCGGGCCTGGTCGTGCTCGCTGCGCGAGCCGACGGCAAGCAGGGAAAGGTCGTGATTGCCGAGCGTGACCACGGTACGTTCGTTGAGTGAGCTGACCAGGCGCAGTACTTCGAGCGACTGCCCGCCGCGATTGACCAGATCGCCGCAGAACCAGAGCGCATCGCGCGCCGGGTCATAGCCGAGTTTGTCGATCAGGCGCGCCAGTTCGTCGTAGCAGCCCTGGATGTCGCCGATCGCCCATACCGCCATGTCAGCAATGCTCGATCATGCGGCCGGGGAACCGCCCCGCGATGATCATCAATGCAAGGTCCGCGGAATCGACAGCACGAACGAGGGAATGTCGGCATCGAAATGGGTGCCATCCTCGGCGACCATCTGGTAGCTGCCGCGCATGATGCCGACAGCGGTTTCGAGAACCGCCCCGGAAGTGTAGTCGTAGCCTTGTCCGGGGCTCATCCACGGTTGTTCGCCAACGACGCCATCGCCGCGCACTTCCTGGACGTCGCCATTGCCGTCGGTGATGATCCAGTGGCGACTGAGCAACCGGGCACCGATACTGCCACGGTTGCGCAGCGTAATCGTGTAGGCAAAGACATAGTGGTTGTCCTGCGGTTTCGATTGCTCATCGAGGAACCGGGTTTCAACCGAGACGGCAATATCGTGCAGTTTCTTGGTGGCCATGGATTGATTGTCGGGGAGTGGGCGACGCTCGGCAAGCCGCGCGGTTCGCGCGGCCTGATCCGGATCGTTGGCAGCCTGGGTTTGCAGATGCCAGAGGCGTGGTCAGGATGATTGCCGACTGGCCAGGAAATCGGCAAGGCGGACGTAGGATTGCGGCGGCAGCTGCTCGGCGCGTGCGCCTGGGTCGATGTTGACCGCCCTGAGCTCATCGGCGCTGGCCAGGCCATCGAGCGAGTTCGACAAGGTCTTGCGGCGCTGGCCGAAGGCGGCGCGGACGAGCCGCGTGATCAGCGCCAGCTGATCGAGAGGGCGTTGTTCGCGCGGCAACGGGGTCAGTCGGACGACGGCGGAATCGACCTTGGGCGGCGGGCGAAAGGCCTGCGGCGGCACCGCCAGCAGCGGTTCGACACGACAGGCCAGTTGCAGCATGACGCTGAGGCGCCCGTAGACCTTGCTGCCTGGCGTGGCGGCCATGCGGTCGACCACTTCGCGCTGCAACATGAAGTGCATGTCAGCGATCGCATCGAGATGGTCGATGCAGTGGAACAGGATTGGCGAGGAAATGTTGTAGGGCAGGTTGCCGACCACGCGCAGCTTTTCGCCAGCAACCGGAAGCCGGCCCAGATCGACACTGAGCACATCCGCATTGATGATCTCGACTTCGCCGACATCGGCACAACGCGCCTTGATCCGCGGCACCAGATCGCGATCGAGCTCGATCACGGTCAGCCTGCCGGCCTTGCGCAGGATCGGCAGGGTGATCGCACCATCGCCGGGGCCAATTTCGACGAGATGCTGGCCCGGGCGCGGATCGATCGCCTGAACGATGCGCGAGATGATTTCCTGATCGCACAGAAAATGCTGACCGAAGCGCTTGCGCGTGACGTGGGCTGAATCGGCGAATCGTTCGATAAATCGGGTCACGGGCAAGCCATCGGCCATTGCGGCAAAGGCCGCTAGAGTACGCGAGAACCCGGATTCGGCGCGTGCTTTCGTATCGAAATGGCCCCAGCAACCGTAAGATACGCAAGATCATCGTTGCTTGGCGGTGATCAAATCGACGCCGCGCGCGAGCTACCAACATGTCGTGGCGCGGGCGCGATTCAGCCTCAAGTGAACCTGCAGCGCTCCGCGAAAACCGCAAGTTGAACCCCGCATGCCGATATCCGCGCTGATCCGACTGACCCTGCTCGGCATGATCTGGGGCGCCTCGTTCCTGTTCCAGCGCATCACCGTGCCGGCGGTCGGTGCCCCGTTCACGGCGGCAATCCGCCTTGTCCTGTCGGCCATCATGCTGGTCTTCGTCCTGCGCCTGCTCGGACGCTCGCTCGATCTGCGCCGGCAATGGCGGGCGTGGTTGTGGCTCGGCACCGTCAGTGCGGCGTTGCCGTTTCTCTGTTTTGCCTATGCGGCACGCAGCCTTCCGGCGGGCTACATGGCCGTGATCAATGCGACGGTGCCGTTGCTGACGGTGGTCTTCGCCGCGTTGATGTGGCGTGTGCGGCCATCGTGGTCCAAGCGCATCGGGGTGGTGGTCGGGTTGATCGGGGTGGCCGTGCTGGCGCGTTATGGCAGCCTTGGCATGAACCAGCAAACCCTGGTCGCGATCGGCTTGTGCTTCATTGCCTCGGCACTGTACGCCTACAGTTCGCTGTTCATCCGGCAACGCCATGCCAGCGTCAATCCGCTGGTGCTTGCCGGAGCGAGCCAACTGGGTGCGGCGATGGCGATCCTGCCGCTGGGTCTGCTCAACCTGCCGACGCGCTTGCCGTCGAGCGGTGTGATCCTTTCCCTGCTCGTGCTTGGCCTGGTCTGCACCGGCCTCGCCTATGTGATCTACTTTCGCCTGATCAGTGATGTCGGTAGCGAGAAGGCGGTCACCAACACGTTCCTCGTTCCGGTGTTTGCGCAGATCTGGGGTGCCCTGTTTCTGCAAGAGCACCTGACCCTGGCCGGTGCGTTGGGCTTTGCCCTGGTTCTGCTGGCAGTGGCCCTGGTGCTTGAGATCCACCCGTGGCGCAAGCGCGCTGCCTGATCGCTCAGGTTGTTGCCGCAGGGCCGTGGCCGCTCAGTTCGATCGCCAGTTGCAGCGCCGCGCGCAGACTGCCGGCGTCGGCGCGCCCGCTACCGGCGAGATCGAGTGCTGTGCCATGGTCGACTGAAGTGCGCACATAGGGCAGGCCGAGTGTCACATTGACGGCATGGCCGAAGCCCGCATGCTTGAGCACCGGCAGGCCCTGGTCGTGGTACATCGCGAGCACCGCGTCAAAGTGCTGCAGATGCCGGGGTACAAACGCCGTGTCGGCCGGCAGCGGGCCGATCAGATTGAAGCCTTCCTGGCGCAATTGCTCGATCGTCGGCGTGATCGTCTCGATTTCCTCACGGCCCATGTGACCACCTTCGCCCGCATGCGGATTGAGGCCGAGCACGGCGATGCGCGGCCTGGCGATGGCGAAGCGATGGCGCAAATCCGCATGCAGGATGCGCAAGGTGCCGGCCAGTCCTTCCCGCGTGATCGCGGCGGGCACGGCCGACAGCGGCAGGTGGGTCGTGGCCAGGGCGACGCGCAGGCGTTCGGCGACGAGCATCATCACGACCTCGCAATCGGCGCGTTCGGCGAGGAACTCGGTATGCCCGGAAAAGCCGATGCCCGCGTCGTTGATGATGCCCTTGTGTACGGGTGCGGTGACGATTGCATCAAACTCGCCACGTTGTGCGCCATCGGCGGCGCGGCTCAGGATATCGAGCACATGACGCGTATTGCGCGGATCCGGATGCCCGGCGCACGAGGGTGCCGGCAGGGCGATGTCGATGATGGCAACTCGCCCGGCCTTCCAGACATGCTGCTCGCCGGCATAGACATCGAACGCAAGCTGCTGGGCGGTTGCCTGTGCACGGTCGGCAAGCAGTTGTGCGTTGCCGATCAGGACGAGATCGGCGGCGAAATCTTCAGCCGCGATCGCGGCCAGCAGTTCGGGGCCGATGCCGGCGGGTTCGCCGGCGCTCAGCGCAATCCGCGGTCGCTCAGTTCCCGCTTCCGCTGGCACCGGCGGCTCCCGGCAAGCGGATTTCGACATAGGCTTCCGCGCGGATCTGGCGAAGGAAGCTCGCGTATTCCTCTTCGGCCTTGCGTGTGCCGAGGGTCTGGCGGGCCTTGTCGCGTTCAGCATCGGCGGTCTTGTCTTCGACCCGCGTTGCCAGAGGTTCCAGGATGTGCCAACCGGCGTCAGTCTGGAATGGTTCGCTGATCTCGCCAACCTTGGTATTCGTGAGCGCGTCGGCGACCTTGCTGCCGTAGGCACCCTTGACGAACCAGCCCATGTCGCCGCCGAGGTTGGCGGTCACCGTGTCATTCGAGTATTCCTTGGCCAGCTTGGCAAAATCCTCGCCAGCGAGGATTCGTGCGCGCAGTTCGCGAATGGTCTTTTCGGCCTCGCTGGCGCTGACGATCTCGGTGATGCGCACGAGGATGTGACGTGCGTGGTATTCGGTCACGAACTCGCTGGTCGGTTCGCGACGCTCAATCAGCTTGATGATATGAAAGCCGTTCGGGCCGCGCACCGGGGGCGCGGTCTGGCCGGGCTGAAGTTTTTCGGAAATCTCGGCGAATGCCGGTGGCACCTCGTCGTAACCACGCCAGCCGAGATCGCCACCATCAAGCGCATTCTGCGCGTCGGAATAGCGGATTGCCGCGGCCGCAAAATCCATTCCACCCTGGATCTGTCGGGCCACATCTTCGGCCTTGGCCTGGGCGGCGGCGATCTGCTCGGCGCTGGCGCCATCGGGCAAGGTGATCTGAATATGACCGAGGTGCAGTTGGCCGCGTTTGACGCCGCCACTCTTGAGCAGCAGTTCGATTTCGGTATCGCTGACCTGGACGCGGCTCTGCACCACGCGCTGACGCAGTTTCTGGATCAGCGATTCATCGCGGACATTGCCGCGGAACTGTTCCCACGACATGCCCTGGCGCATGATCGCCTGACGCAATTGGTCAACGTCCATGTGGTTCTGGGCGGCGATCTGGCCGAGGGTCTGGTCGATCTCGGCATCGGAAATCCGGATGCCCGTCTCATCGGCGCGGGCGATCTGCAACTTGCTCAAGATCATGCGATCGAGCACCTGGCGCTCGAGCTCGGCGAGTGGCGGCAATTGCTGCGGATTGTTGGCGTATTGCGCCCGAATCGTGGCGACCTGGCGATCAAGTTCGCTGCGCAGGATCACGTTGTCATCGAGCACGGCGACGATGCCATCGAGCTTTTCGGTGGGCATCAATTGGGCCTGGGCCAGCGGGGCAGCGAGGACCAGAAGCAGGATCAGGGAGACGAGCAGCTTGTTCATGCGCATGAAGAGTCCGCAGGAGCCGGAAGAAACGGGGCTGGATTGTAAGGGGCTGGGGCCGCAGCGGCGTTAACAAAAAGTATGCCGATGCCGCCTCTCCGGTGCGCTTGCACGCTTGCCGGAACGGGCATTATTGATAGCCGAGAATAGCACGGCGCAGGAAATCGCCGGTCTTCTGGCCGACCGAGCCGACACCCTTGAACTCGACCTCGAAGTACAGGGCATTGGACATGTCGCGCTCGATGTTGTGCACGTAGCGCCTTGCCAGCAGGCGCCAGGCGATGCAGCAACTGTCGTGCTCAATGCCGGCAAAGGCCTCCAGCGTCCTGCGATCGAACATCGAGTAGTTCCAGCGGCCGACCAGGCGCCAGGATTGATTCAGCGGCACCAGCACCGAGGCGTCGGCCTGCTCAAGCAGGTTGCGGCGGAAGCGGTAGGAAACATTGAACACGCCCTGCTTGCCGAAGCGGTTCTGGATGCCGACGGCAGACAGCTCGGTCTGGTCGGAATTCGGGTTCCACTGGTTCGAGAAGGTCGCGCGCCAGCGGTCGTTGATGCGCAGATCGAGTTCGCCGACGTAGGTCGAACCATTGAAATCGGTGCCCGTACGCCCCGGCAATTGCACGCGCTGGTCATCGAAGTAGCGGATCTGGCCGATGCTTGCCGAAACGCGTTCGCTGCCCGTGCTGTCCTCGATCAGGCGCGAAGTCAGGGCGAGGGTAAGGTTGTTCGCATCCATCTGCCGGTCTGCGCCGACGAAGCGGTTGCTGCGGAACAACTGGCCGAAACTGAAAGGCACTTCCTGGGTGTCGAACAGCGGTAGGTTGTCCTGGTCGCGATACGGAACCCGCAGATAGTAGGCGCGCGGCTCGAGGGTCTGCGTGTAGCCATTGCCGCCGAGATCGAGCGCGCGTTCGAATCGCAGGCCGGCATCGACGCTGGCAATCGGGGTGCCACGATGCGGCGATTTGTCGGTGTCGCGATCGATCTGGTAGCTGGTGTAGCGGAAGCCGAGTTCAGGCCGCACGAACCATGCCGCCGATTCGATCGGCCAGGCAAGGTAGGGATACAAGTCGAGGCGACGCGCATCGACGGCGTTGTCCTTGCTGAAGGACACATACTCGGAGCGGATTCCCGCATCGAGGTCGCCGATCAGGGTGTGATCGGCATCGAAAGTCGCGCGCGGCAGACGCCGGTACGGTTCGGCCGAGTTGGACAGGGTCGGATCGGTGATCTGGTATTCATCGCCACCGACGCTGGCCTTCCACCAACTGCCCTGACCACGGAAGTACGCACTCGATGGCAACAAGGTCGTCGAGGCGATGCTCAGGCTGCGTCCGAAATCCTCGAAGTAGCGGTCATCCGAGACATGATTCAGATCGACCGTGGCGCCCCAGTGGGCATTGAAGCGGGTCGCGTCATCCCAGTGCAACAGGCTGCGGCGGTGGTTGTTGTCACGATCGTTCGGCAGCCACTCGGCCTCTACGGTGCCGTGGCTGGTGTCGGTCAGGTAGCGGAACTGGCCGCCGAGCATGAGGCCGCGCTGGGTCATCAGACGAGGCGTCAGTGTCGCGTCGTAGTTCGGCGCGAGGTTGAGATAGTAGGGCGCGCTAATGTCGAATCCGCGCTGGTTGCTGTAGCCGAGTTCGGGATAGAGGAAACCCGACTTGCGCCGATCATCGAGCGGGAAGCTCGCATACGGCAGCCAGAATACCGGCACGTCACCAACCCGGAAGCTGACATCGTGGGCGCGACCGATGCCGTTGGCCTGATCCAGTTCGATGTCGGCGGCGCGAAACTCCCAGCCGGACGAATCGAGCGGGCAGGTCGAGAACGTGGCTTGATCGAGATTGGCATGCTCGCTGTCGGCAAGCACCGCCGTCGCGGCACGGCCATTGCCGCGTGAGGACAGCAACTGGTAGCGCACCTGGTTGACCGTGGCCCGGTTCGGTTCGGTCGTGCCGCTGGCGTCGCTGGCTGACAGCAGCATGTCGCGATCCTGATAACGGAAGTTGCCCTGCGCGGTCCACTGCGTCGATGTGCGCGCGTAGGTGAATCGGTCGGCGCGGATCAACTGATCGAGTTGCTGAATGCTGGCATCGCCTTCGAGTACATAGCTTTCGCCATCACCGGAACGGGTCTGTCGACCCTTGATCTCGGTATCGGCAAGCGCACGCTCGCCGGTCGTCGGCAGGCCGGACACATAGAAATCGAGCAGGTCGTTCTTGCGGCACAGCGACCAGTCCAGGGCGGGCTTCTTGCATGCCAGACTGCCGATTGGACAGCTCGGCGCATCCGCAGCGGCCCAGGCCGAGCTGGACAGGATCAGGACAAGGGCGGTCGAGATTGCACGGCGGCGTTGGCCGCGGAAGGTTGTGAGCAGCACGATGGTCGAATTCGCCTGGGGGCTCGGGACGCGCTAGTGTAATGCCTCCCCATCGCCTTCGCCGAATTTGTGCTGAAGCGGATCAGGCCAGGGCGTTGATGTGGGCAATCGTCGATTCGTGCAGCGCGGTCAGGCTGTAGCCCCCCTCCAGGGTCGAAACGAGGCGGCCTCCGGCGTGACGATCAGCAATCGCAACCAGTTCGGTGGTCACCCAGGCATAGTCCTCGGCATCGAGATTCAGGTTGGCCAGCGGGTCGAGACGATGGGCGTCGAATCCGGCCGAGACAAGCACGAGCTGCGGCGCAAAGCGATCGAGCTCCGGCAGGATGCGGGTGACGAAGGCCTCTCGGAATTCCGGTGATCCGGCGCCGGCCGCCAGCGGCACATGGACAAGATTGCCAACGCCACGCTGACTGACGCCGCCGGTACCTGGATAGAGCGGCGACTGATGCGTCGAGGCATACATGACGCGCGCGTCGTTGGCGAAGATGTCGGCGGTGCCATTGCCGTGATGGACATCGAAATCGATGATTGCAATGCGCTCGATTGCATGCGTGGCGAGCGCGTGGGCGGCGGCGACGGCGATGTTGTTGAACAGGCAGAAACCCATCGGCGTGTCATGGGTCGCGTGATGCCCCGGCGGTCGCACCGCGCAGAATGCGCGGCGTTGCGAATCGCCGAGCACCGCATCGATTGCGGCACAGGCGGCGCCCGCGGCACGCAGGGCGGCGGTGAGCGAATGCGCGGACATCGCCGTGTCGGCATCAAGGGAAACCTGGCCATAGGCAGGCGATGCCGCAAACAGCGCCTCGATCATGGCCGGCGTGTGCACGCGAACAAGCTGCTCGCGCGTGGCCAGTGGTGCTTCGATGCGCTCGGTGTTCGTACAGGCGGGATCATCGAGTGCGCGCAGCACGGCGCTCAGTCGCGAAGGCGATTCGGGATGTCCGGGTCCGGGTTCGTGATCGAGGCAAATCGGGTGGGTATAGACCGGGATGGCCATGCGGCTTTGCTCAGCGCCTGACACGCTCGTGTTGCCAGAGCACTTCGCCATGGGCCGAGGCCCGTGCCAGCACGCGGGCGATGACGAAGAGCAGGTCGGACAGCCGGTTCAGGTAGCGGGTCGCCTCGCCACGCACGGCTTCTTCGCGTGCAAGGCTGACCACGCCGCGCTCGGCACGTCGTGCGATCGTGCGCGCCAGATGGCAATGCGCGGCCGCCATGCCGCCGCCGGGCAAAATGAATTCCTTGAGCACCGGCAGGTTCTCGTTGTATCCATCGAGCTCGCGTTCGAGCCGCTCGATGTCGCTGTCGTGGACCAGGGCCATACCCGGAATGCACAACTCGCCGCCGAGATTGAACAATTCGTGCTGGACGCGGACCAGGGTTTCGCGAACGTCATCGGCAACTTCGCAGGCGAGCACGGTGCCGATCGCGCTGTTCAGCTCATCGACGGTGCCATAAGCGGTAACGCGCAGCGAATCCTTGCCGACGCGCGAGCCATCGCCGAGACCGGTCGTGCCATCGTCGCCGGTACGCGTATAGATTTTCGAGAGCCGATTACCCACGTCGCTCGCGGACTCCGGAAGGCGCCGCCAGCACACGCAACCAGCGCGCACCGATCACATGCGCGGCAACAGCAACACAAACATAGGCGGTGGTCGTGCGCAGATAGGCGAGATACCAGTCACCCATGTTTTCGATCCAGCCGGCGAAGCGGCGCAGCGCCACGCTGTCGCTAAGCCAGTAGAAGCTGCCGTTGGAGATGACAAAGCAGACGCTGGTCGCAAGCACGAGCGAGACGGTGAGCAGCACCAGCGAGCGCGCCCCGATCTCGGTGTGGAAGCGGCGCAGCACGGAACCGCCAAACGACATCGCGGCATAGGCGGCGAGCAGGAACCAATAGGCCGCCGACACGCAGTAATGGCTCCAGAAATTCAGGCCCTGGCTATTGATGACCAGAAAGTCGACAAATACGGCCAGCGCCATCAACAGCGGGAACGCCCAGCGCAGCGAGCCGCGCAGATAGAAGCCGGCGACAAAGAATACCGCCCACGAGGCATCCGGCAGCGCGCTGAAATGGTTGATGCGCGTGCCTGCCATGACGAGGGCGAGGACGATGAAGATGCCGATGCGCTGGTGCTGCGAGAGATTCATTTTGCGGATTCCGGAGACGACTCGACGTCTATCTTAGCCGATGATCGCTGCTTCGGCTCGGCATGCGCGGCATCAATCTGTCTCAAACCGGCTGCTGTTGATGCAACGCACCTCGAACTGACCGTTCGCATAGCGCAGGCGTGAGGTTCGCGAGTGGTCGACGCTGATACCCAGCGCACGCCCTGCCGGCAAGCCGAGGGCATGGCAGAGTACCGCCCGGATCGATCCGGCATGCGCGATCGCGAGCACGCAATCATCGTTGCCGGTCGATGCGAGCAGGGAGGCCAGCCAGGCACCGGTGCGTCTGAGCACGTCGGCGAAGCTCTCGCCGCCGGGTGCTTCCTGGATCACCCAGTTATCGAACCAGTGTCGGTAGTGATCCTTGTCATTCTGCATGATCTCGCTCCAGTGCTGTCCGTTCCAGCGGCCGAAATCGGCTTCGCGCAGGCGTGGATCGCTGAGTGGTTCGATCGCGAATGCAGCCGCGAAAATCTGTGCGGACTGCTGGGCGCGGCGCAGGTCGCTTGAGAACAGGAAGCGCGGCGGCGGAGCTTTCCACGTCGTCGCGAGCTGCTGCACGTCGGTGAACCCGCGCGCCGACAACGGCAAGTCGGCATGACCGACACAGATACCGGTGCGCGCTTCAGTCTGGCCATGTCGGACGAGGATCAGATCCATCGGAATCTTGTTGCCACCATCGGAAAAATCCCCGGTCGATGCGGGGATTGTGTTTCCAGTTTGCCTCAGCGCCGATCAGAGCGCATCAGGATTGAGCATGGCATTGCTCACCAGCGGAACAGCCGCCGATCGTCGCCGCGATCCACATCGGGTTGATCGCAAACAGCAAGGTGTGGCCGTTGCCGTAGCGCGCATCGACCACGACGGCGTGCCTGGCCAGGCTGTCGCCATTGTCGAGCAGGCCCGAGACGAGTAACTCATCATTGTCGGCGAAACGCAGCATGGCGCGCGGGCGCTGGTGTTGAGGAAGCAGGAACAGGTTGTTGCGCGCCTGTTCGGCGTTCAGCGGCAACGCCTGCCACGGCTTGACCGAAGGCAGCTCGGGTGGATCAACATAGCCGGCACCCTGTGGAAGATCGATGTCGTCGGCGCCGCCGCGACCGGTCGGGCGCTTGTGATCGTCCGCGCTGACGATGCGGCTGTCACCACGGATCTGATTGCTGACCTTGAAGGCCATGCCATCGGCCGAGTAGATCGTGAAAGGTTTGTCATAGCCCCAGGTCACCGGGCTCGTACTTTCCGTCGTCTGCGCGCTCAGCAGTGTGCCGTTGATGCGAAGGTTGCCGGACTTGGCCACGCTGACGCCGGGTGCCAGCCCCGTGTCGATCGCAAACTGCGCCGTGTCCATCGAGGTAATCAACAGTCCGCCCGCGCCGACGAAGCGCTTGAGGTGATCGATGCCGCTGCCGCCGAGGCCGGGGCGGATGTCATCGGTGCTGTCGATCAGGCCAAGATTCGGCGTCAACACACTTTTCTTCCACGGCATCGCATTGCCATGCATCGGCAGGCCATCAATGAGCAAGCGCGAATCGCCGTAGCCGATCGGGCCAAACAGGATCACGTCGTAGCGCTTGCGCAGATCGTTGTTGCGCGCGACATCCTGGGTGCTGATGTAGGTGAACGGAATGTCGAGGTCATCAAGCGCCATGCGCCACCAGCCTTCGGTCTGTGTGTTGAGCCAGGTGTGCATGGCCGCAACGCGCGGCAGGCCGAGTTTGCGCGTCGAAACCTCGGGCACGCTGTCGCTGTGGAACACGTCGAGTCCGAGCCCGCAGGCGATCCTGTCGAAACCGGAATCGGCGCGTCGGACGATGAATGAGCCGGCAGCGAAATGGCGCTCACCGATCTTGAAGGGCTCGTCGGCGATTTCGATCGAGGTGCCTTTTGTGGCGAAGCGCAACGAAGCCAGTTCGGCAGCGGCGGGATTGGCGATGATGCGGATCGCGCCACTTCCTTCGGCGGCCTTGTCGGGCAACGGCCAGGCCACGGCGTGCATCGATGCCTTGAGCAGGGCTGTGTCGGTGACGCGCACGAGATCGACGCCGAACTGGTCGCCGAGCGACCAGCCGGTGTCATCGTAGGGATGCTTCTGCGGATCGTCCGGCGACCAGTACTGGCGGTCGAGCAGGACGTCGGCGATGCGCGAATAGGGTTGATCCATGCGCACGACATAGCTGCCGGCCGGCAAGGTGCGCGTGGTTGGTGCTTCATCGGCCTTGTCCTGCTCGCCTTCATCCGGCGCAGATTGCTTCTTCGCCGGGAGCATGATCGTCAACGCCGCATCGAGTCGCTGGATCTCGACCTTCTGCCGATGCAGGACCTCCAGCAACTTGCGCTGTGCGCTGCCGCGCGGATCGTCCGCGGCGAGCACGTAGCCGGCCGGGCCCGAGTCGGCCGCCTTGGTTACCGAGCGCTTCGACTTGAGCCAGAAATTGCGCAGGAATTGCTGGCCATTGCCAGCGAAATAATCGAGCGCGGTCAGCATCGCACTTTGTGAATAATTGTTGTTGTTGCGCTGTGACCAGATGACTTTCGCACGTGGCGGATTGGGCCGGTACCAGGTGCGTGAATATTCATCCGGATCGAGAATGCGTTCCTCGGTGTCGGCGCCGCCGTTGCCGAAAGTCTCATACAGCCGGCTGATGCCGTTGTGGGTGGCGGCGATGAACATCAGATAGCCCGGACTCCAGGTATCAAACTCGCCATGGGTAAACACGCCGGGCAGGCCGAGCCGGGTCAGGGTATCGACGTTGTTCCAGCCGAGTTGCTGCCATTCGCCGACCAGCAGCGGATCGATCCAGGCGTTGTACGGACCCGCGCCGACCGTGTTGTCGTAGAGGAACGGCACCGATTCGTGCATGTCGTGCAGCACCTGCGCATGCCAGTCGGTGTAGGTGTTGATGACGTTGCGAGTCAGCGCCAGCGAGGCCAGCATCGCATCGCGGTTGTTGTCATGGGCGACGTAGTGGCCCCAGTACAGCAGTGGCGGGTATTGCCGATCCGGATGCGCCCGATGCCAGTTGTAGACATCGACCTTGCGTTCCCAGCCATCGGTTTCGACGACCGGCGTAATCAGGGTGATCATCTTTGAGCGGATCGCACGGATGTAGGGCGCCTCGTCGACCGTGAGCCGGTAGGCCAGTTCCATCAGCGAGGTCGGCGTGCCGGTTTCGTTCGAATGGATCGTTCCGGTGATGTAGTAGACCGGCACCGATTGCTCGATCAGTCTAGCCGCGCGCTCGTCATCGACGCCGATCTTGCGTGGGTCGGCGAGTTGCGCAAGGCGCTCACGATTGCCCTCAAGATCGGCCAGCAACTTCTCGTCGGCGATCGCCACGGCAATCATCTCGCGGCCTTCCTCGGACTGGCCGATGCTGAACACCCTGACCCGCGGGCTGCTCGCTTCCAGCGCGCGGAAATAGTCATGCACCGTCTTCAGTCGCGGCAGCATGTTCGGTGAACCTGACACATCACCAAGTGCCTTGGCTGGCGTTGGCACGGTGTCCGAAGCCGGCAGGTAATCGGTCAGCTGCGTATTGAACGAAGGCTCGGTTGTGTATTTTGCGATCTGCTCCCCGTACCAGAGATCGACCTTCTGAGCCGGATCCGCCGCGAAGTGCGCTTCGAGCGGAGAGGCGGCGTGCAGGTTTATGGCAGCCATCAAGGCCGCGAGTGAGGCAAACAGACGGCGCATGAACGTTCCCCAATAAATCGTGCTGCGGCATTCTGCCAGAGCGTGTTTGTCTTGCAGGAGTGGCATCAGTCACCATGCACGAAATCGGAAAGATTCGCGCCAGGGCTGCGCGTAATACCCGGTGAGCAAACGGGTCGAGTGAATTGGCGTTTCCGGATTCGACGGGATGAAAAGCATCGGCTGGCGGGCGTGTCATTGGCGATGGTTACAGCGCCCCGGCTTTTTCGCCAGGCACACCCATTTCCCCCGGAAATGTAGGCAGCTGTACCGGCATCGCGAACTCATGAAGCAGATGTGTTTGCCACGCCCTGCATGATTCAGTCGGCTGGCCATCGGCATGAAAGCATTGGATAACTCCGGCCTCCGTCTCCACTTTTTATCCTGCAAATTAGGTCGGTTGCAATCTCCAGCTTGGGTTATACTTGGATTTGTCGCAGACTGAATTTGACATCATCAAATTTTGCCCGGATGCCTGCGAATAAAACTCTTTTGTGCTGAGGAAGCAACCGTCATGATAACGAACGCATGTTGTTCATTTTTCAGTCGCACCACTCTCTATTGTCTCCTGCCGCTGGCTGTGGCCTTGCTGCCGACGATCTGCGCTGCACAGAATGCCGATGATGGATTCGATCCGAATGCGAACGATGCGATCCTTGCAATGGCGATCCAACCCGATGGCAAGCTGATCGTCGGGGGTGATTTCACCACCATTGCCGGAGGGGTCCATCAGCGTCTGGCGCGACTGAATGCCGATGGCAGTATCGATGCCAGCTTTGCGGCCACGGATGTGAACGGCACGGTCAGTGCCGTCGTTGTCCAGCAGGATGGAAAGATCGTGATCGGCGGCGGCTTCAGTCAGGTCGGCGGCACCGCTCGCAGTCGTATCGCCCGGCTTGATGCCGATGGCACGCTGGACATGGCGTTCGACCCGAGTGCGGACAGTGCCATTCTGGCATTGGCGTTGCAGGTCGATGGCAAGCTGCTGGTCGGCGGTAATTTCATTGCGATCGGTGGACAGTCGCGCAATCGTCTGGCGCGTCTGAATACCGATGGCACGCTGGACATGGCGTTCAATCCGGATGCGGATGCTGCTGTCGATGCCCTGGCATTGCAGCCCGACGGCAAGGTGGTCGTGGGTGGCGCTTTCAGCACGATCGGCGCTCAGGCGCGCAATTATCTGGCGCGTCTGAATGCCGATGGTTCGCTGGACACGGCATACAACCCGAATGCAGACGGTTACGTCAGCTCACTCGCACTTCAGGTCGATGGCAAGCTGGCGGTAGCGGGTAGTTTCTTCACGATGGGCGGTCAGGCACGCAACAGGATTGCTCGATTGAACGCTGATGGCACACTGGATACGGCGTTTGATCCGAATGCGGACGGTGATGTCTGGGCTCTCGAGCTGCAGCCCGATGGCAGGCTGGTGGTGGGCGGCGGCTTCACCGCCATCAGCGGTCAGCCGCGCAACAAGATTGCACGGTTGAATGTCGATGGAACACTGGACATGGCATTCAACCCGACTGCGGACAGCACCGTCCACGCACTCGCGATGCAGTCCGATGGTCAACTGGTTGTGGGTGGCACTTTCACCACGGTTGGCAGCCAGGCGCGCAACCATATTGCGCGGCTGGCTGCGGATGGTTCGCTCGACAAAACGCTCTATCCCGGTGGCTTCGGTGCAGCGTTGCAGCAGCCCGATGGCAAGCTGGTGGTCAGGGGTGGTCCCAGCATGCTTTCCGGTCAGCGCAGGTACCTTGCCCGGCTGAACGCCGATGGTACCCTGGATGCGATATTCAACCCGGATCCAGACCATCAAGTCATCGTCTTTGCGCTGCAGCCCGATGGCAAGCTGGTGATCGCCGGAGATTTCTACACGATCGGTGGTCAGATGCGTGAAGGCCTGGCGCGACTGAACGCCGACGGCAGTCTTGACGTGGCGTACAACCCGGGGTCGGCCACCTCAATCAATGCTATGGCGTTGCAGCCCGATGGCAAGCTGGTCGTGGCTGGGAGCATTGCCTCGATTGGTCAGGGCCGTTACAACCTTGCACGGCTGAATGTTGATGGCACACTGGACTTGGCCTTCAACCCGATTCTGACCGCTCCGGTCTACTCACTGGCGCTGCAACCGGATGGCAAGTTGGTTGTGGGCGGGGATTTCTCCACAATCGATGGACAGCCGCGCAATCGTCTTGCGCGGCTGAACGCTGATGGCACGCTGGACAGCGCATTCAACCCTAATATGGACAATGCCGCCGTCAGGGCCCTGGCGCTGCAACCCGATGGCAAGCTGTTGGTGGGCGGGTCTTTCAGCATGTTTGGCGGTCAGCCGCGCAATTGCCTGGCGCGCTTGAATGCCGATGGCACGCTGGACTCGGCGTTCAATCCGGGTGCGGACAGGTTGGTCCTCTCGCTGCTGCTGCAGACCGATGGCAAGATTCTGGCGAGCGGTTTTTTCACGATGATCGCCGGACAGCCGCGCGGCTACCTTGCTCGGCTGAATGCCGATGGCACGCTGGACACGGCGTTCAATTCCGCTGCAGACAATATCGTGTGGTCGGCGATGATGCAGTCCGATGGCAAGATTGCGGCGGGTGGTATTTTCACCACGATCGGCGGTCAGGCACGCGATGGTTTCGCTCGGCTCAGCTCAAGGGAAGGGTCGCAGCAGTCGCTGAACATTGTTGGTTACACGAGTGGCGGTAGTGTCATCACCTGGGCACGCTCCGGTGCCGGGCCGGAACTGGCATTGCCACCGCAGTTCCTGTTCTCGGTGGGCGGATCCCTCTTTGCGCCAGCAGGAAGCATGCAACGCGTCAACGGCGGCTGGCGCGCGATCGGTTTTATTCCGCCGCTCAACAGCACCTTCTATCTGCGCACGCAAGCTCAGGTTGCAGCCGGAACCGAAAGAGCGCTCAGTCTGATCGAGAGTACGCAGCAGTTCTACCTCAACGGCAACGACGGCATCTTCATTGACGGGTTCGAGTAATAACCGCAGCCATGACGGGCTCCAATGAAGTACTCGACTTCTCCACGCAGGCACGGCAATTTGCCGCGACGTCATGAATTCGCCGAGCCAGCGTTTATCATGACCGCATGAACGAGATGCACGATATTGCCATCGTCGGTGGTGGGCTGGTGGGGTCGAGTCTGGCGATTGCGCTGGAGGGCTGCGGCTTTCGCGTGGCCCTGATCGAAGCGGCCTTGCCGCGGGTTTCCGAACAACCGAGTTATGACGAGCGCAACCTCGCCCTGGCGCGGGCCAGCATCAATGCGCTGGAAGCCTTGGGTGTGTGGGCGCATACGAAGAACCAGGCGGCGCCGATCGAGCGCATCCAGATCAGCCGGCGCGGTGACTTTGGTACCGTCAATCTCGACGCGGCAAAGCTCGGTCTGCCTGCGTTCGGTGCGGTGTTGCCGGCACGTGAACTCGGCAATGCCTTGCTGCATCGACTCGACGAATGCCATGCCTTGACCCGGATCGCACCTGCCCAGTTGACGGCGATCGAGAGCCGGGTGGATGCAATTGAGCTTTGTGTACGGGAGGGCGATGCCGAGCGCCACGTGTCGACGCGCTTGCTCGTCGGTGCCGATGGAACAGGATCCTTCGTGCGTGCTCACTTCGGTATCGGCGTGCAGCGCACCGACTATGCTCAGAGTGCCTTGGTCACCACGGTGACCACCGGGCGCGCACTCGATGGTGGCGCGTTTGAACGATTCACCGATAGCGGTCCGGTTGCGCTGCTGCCGCTCGGCCGGCATCGTGCGGGGCTTGTCCTCACCGTCGCCAGTGATGCCGCCGCACGGGTTGCCGCTCTGGATGATGCGGCGTTCATCGCCTTCGTGCATGAGCGCTTCGGTTATCGTGCCGGGCGACTGAGTCGACCCGGCCAGCGCAAGCCGTATCCGCTGGCGCGCCTGCTTGCCGATGCGCTGACCGCACCGCGCACCGTGCTTATTGGCAATGCCGCGCAAACCGTGCATCCGCTCGGCGCGCAAGGCTTCAACCTCGGCCTGCGCGATGCGCTGAGCTTGTCCGAATTGTTGATCGAGGCGAGGCAGGCCGATGCCGATCCGGGCAGCCCGCAGTTGCTCGCGCGCTATGTCGAGCGGCGTGCGCCTGATCGCGCAGCGACCACCTCGTTCAGCGATGACCTGGTGCGTCTGATGGGCAATGAGACGCCGCCGATCCGCATGCTGCGTTCGATCGGCTTCAGCGCGCTGGATCGTTTGATGCCGCTGAAGCGTCGCGTCGCCCTGCGCGGTATGGGTTTTCGTGGTGATGTTTCGCAACTGGGCTTGAGCCGATGAATCGTCGTGGCGAACTGGATGTGATCGTGGTTGGTGCCGGTATCGCCGGATCGGCCATGGCCCTGGCGTTGGTCCGGGATGGATTCGAAGTGACCCTGATCGAAGCGCGCCCGCCACCGGCATGGAGCAATGAGAACGAAGTCGATGCGCGGGTGGTCGCCCTGGCCGCCGATGCGGTGGCCTTGTTCGACGATCTCGGTGTCTGGCCCGAGGTGCTTGCTTCGCGCGCCAGTGCCTATCGGCGCATGCACGTGTGGGACGCACTCGCGCCCGGCAAGCTTGAGTTCGATTCGGCCGATCGCGGCGAGGCGGCGCTTGGCTGGATCGTTGAAAACCGTCTGCTCCAGCATGTGCTGTGGCGGGCTTTGACCAAGGCTGTCGATGATGGCAAGCCGCTGCGCCTGCTTTGTCCCGCCGAAGTCAGCACGGTCGACAACGAAGTCGATGGCGTGGTCGTCAATCTGGCCGACGGCACGCGTCTGCGTTCACGCGTGTTGATCGCCGCCGATGGCGCCAACTCGCCGATCCGCAAGCAACTCGGCATCACCACGAAGGATCGCGACTACCGGCAACGCGCGATCGTCGCCCATGTCGGTAGCGAACGGCCGCATGAGTCCACCGCCTGGCAGCGCTTCCAGCCCGGCGGGCCGCTGGCCTTCCTGCCACTGGCTGACGGGCGCAGTTCGATCGTCTGGTCGCTGCAGAATGACGAGGCCGCGCGTCTGCTCGCACTGGATGACGCGACGTTTTGCGCGGAACTTGCTTGTGCGCTGGATTTCCGCCTTGGTGCGATCACCTCGACGACGCAACGCTTTGCCTTTCCGCTGCGCATGCGTCTGGCCGAACGCTATGTGGCCGGACGTTGTGTACTGCTTGGTGACGCCGCCCATGCCGTGCATCCGCTGGCCGGGCAGGGCCTCAATCTCGGCTTGCGCGATGTCTGCAACCTGCGCGGGCAATTGCAGCGGACGCGATCGCGCAACAATGATCACGGCGCCGCCCATGTGTTGCGCCGCTACGAGCGCGAACGACGCAGCGAGAACGTCATCGCCGCCAACAGCTTCAGCCTGATCGAGCGCGGCTTCAATTCCGATGCCAGCGCGATCGCCGCTTTGCGCGGTGCCGCGCTGGGTCTTGCCAATCGCATCACACCGCTGAAGCGTCGGCTTGCCGATGCCGCGGCCGGTCGACTCTGATCGATTCAATCGTCCCCGAGTCGCGCCCCGCACGCAGTTGAGCGATGAGCCGTCAGTGACCTTCAGAAGCCAGGCGCGAGATCAGCTTGCCTGAGTCGGGATGCTCCTCCGGCAGCCGTCCGCTGCGCAGATCGAGTGCTTTCTGCCATGCCAGAACGGCTTGTGCTCGATCGCCGGCACCCAACAGACAGTCGCCACAGGTCTCCTCGGCACCGGCACGCGACAGCGGTGCCTCGCTTTCACCGAGGTCGGCCCGTGCCAACAGGTCGCTGATCTCGGCCAAGCCTTGCTGCCATCGCCCGGCCTGGCACAGCAGGCGTGCGTAGCTGAGCTGATAGACGAGAATGGTCGGCGTATTGCGCCGCTTCTCCATGCCCTTCAGTTTCATCAATTGATCCAGCCTGGCCAGCCTCGATTGCGGATTGCCTTCCTGCGCATCAAGCTCCGCGAGGGTGAGCAGGGCCGGTGCAGAGGCATCGTTATCGGCGCCGCGAAGATCCTGTTTCAGTTGCAGTGATTGCTCTGCCAGTTCGCGTGCTTCCCTGGCGTTTCCATGACGCGCAAGTGAGCGGGCAAGATTGTTCTGCGTGATTGCCACGCTGTTGTGGCGTGCCCCGTAAGTGGCGATGAATTGAGCCAGGGCAGCGCGTTGCAGTGATACCGCCTGGTCGTAGCGGCCGAGGCCGTACTCGGCCAGAGCCAGATTCGCCTCGGTGTTCGCCGTTTCCGGGTGGTGCTCCCCAAACACCTGCAGATTCATTGCCCGGGCACACTGCAGGACCTCCTCGGCCGCCAGCGTTTGTCGCGAAAGTACAGCAGGGTGCCAAGATTGTTGAGGCGCTGGGCGGCATCGGCATGCGGCTCGGTATAGATGCGCGCGTCCGCTTCCACGGCTTCCCGCAGCAGTTTCCCAGCCTCGTCATAGCGACCGCTGCGGCGCAGCGCCACGGCCAGGTTGCTTCGCGTCTGCGAAACCTCTTCATGCAAGGCGCCGTATGCCTTGAGCGATTCGGCGAGAGCCACCTGCAGGCTTTCAATCGCGTGCTCATCGTCGTCGGCACGCAGAAAAGCCACGCCGAGATCATTGTGTGCGCCAGCAAAATCAACGCCATCGCGATGCAGGCGAGGCAGCAAGCAATCCGTTTCCGATCCCGCCGTTCAGTCGCTGCGTACGCAGCGATTGCGGCCTTCGGCCTTGGCTCGGTAGAGCGCGGCGTCGGCACGCCGGATCAGATCTTCCGCGCGCATGTCGTCGGCACGACGCGTGGCGAGGCCGGCACTGAAGGTGACGTGCGCATCGACCGGCGAGGCCGGATGCCGCAACGGCATGCGGCGCAGGGCTTGCTGGATGGCATCGACGACATGACCGGCAGCCGGCACGGCCTGTGCCATGAATACCAGTGCAAATTCCTCGCCACCGACACGCGCCGCCAGCATCCCCGGCACATTGGCGTGTATGGCGAGCAGGGCCGCGAATTCGCTCAGGCAGTGGTCTCCGGCGATGTGTCCCAGGGCGTCGTTGTAGGTCTTGAAATGGTCGATGTCGAGCATCGCCAGGGCTACGGGCTCGCCACTCGCGATCGCATCATCGAGGGTTTGCGCAAACACGCGCCGGTTCGGCAGCCCGGTCAGGAAGTCACGGCTGGCGGCGTGCTCCAGCGCCACGTTGGCGTGCTCAAGTTCTTGCGTACGCTCGCGCACCTGGGTCTTGAGCAGGCGCTCGTGCAGCTTGAGCGAACGCACCCGCAGCAACGGCAGCGTCGCCGCCAGTGCCAGCAATACGAGCGCCGCCAGGATGCGCGACGCGGTGCGCTGCCACCAGTGCGGAGCCACCTCGAAATCGAGCGCAACGGCCTCACCCCAGGGCTCGGTCGCGGTGCCCACCGCGACGTCGACGCGATAGCGTCCCGGGGCCAGTGCATCGAAGGCGATGCTGCGACGCGAGCCGACCTCGATCCAGTCCGGCAGCGAGGGAACCAGTCGATAGCGAAAACGCAGGGCGTCGGCGTCGGTCAGGCGCAACGCGGTGTAGTCGATCACGATCTGGCGTGAGCCGGCGGCCAGTTGCAGCGGCGATACCGGTGCAAGCGCTACACCGTCGACGACGACGCGCTCCAGGCGCGGTTCCGGCAGCGGCAGGCGCGTCGGCTCGGCATCGGCCGGGATGCGCACGACACCTTCAGTGGTGGCGACCCAGACTGCGCCCTCGGCATCGATCGCCAGCGGGTTTTGCGTGCCGCCATTGCATTCGCTCGAGCGCATGCCTTCGTTTTCACCCAACAACAGGTACGTCGGCGGCTTGCGTGGATCGGACAGGTAGCGATCCAGCTCGGACAGCGCCACGCGCAGCACACCGACGTTGCTCGACGCCCACAAGCGTCCAAGCGCATCCACCTCCAAAGCGTGAAACTGCACCGGCAACGCGCGGTTCACCGCATCGATCGAGCGCAGCTGGCCCTGATCCAGGACGTGCAGGCCAATGCCGGCCAGCCAGATGCGCCCATCCGGTGTGCGCAGTGCGTCACGCAGACGTCCATCGTCAAGTTGCAGCAAGCGCTGGGCGTGCTCGCCATCGTATTGATACAACCCAGCCATCGCCGCCGCGATCAGCCAGCGACCCGGGCCATCGCCGCGGATGCGTGCAATTTGCGCCTTGGCCCCGCCCGGCAGTTCAACCGGCTCGGCCTGGTCGCCGCGCAGGCGCCACAGACCGGCGCTGGTGCCGACCAGCAGTGATCCCGCTTCGAGTGCGTACAGTGACTGGACGCGTTGTCCGCGGAAAGCCGCAATCTCGACGACGTGGCCGTCAGCGTCGCGCTTGAACAGGCCGACGACACTGCCGACCCACTGGACATCACCCTGGTCGAGCACGGAAAGGATTGCACTGGCGGCCTGTGGCAGCTTTTCAGGCTTCGCTTCGGCGACGCGCGCATTCCCGTCGAACGCGATCAGTCCGCCTTCATTGAAGCCCAGCCACCAACCGCCGGCAACACGCGGTGCGATCGCCCAGGCCATGCCCTGCGGCAAGCCTTCGCGTTGGCCAAACGCATGCACCTGCGCGCGCCCGACTCGCGAGAGTCCTGATGCGGTGCCGGCCCAGAGCGCACCCTCACGATCGCGCAACAGCTCCCACACGACGTCCGAGGCAAGCCCGTCCTGGCGTGCAATCTCGATTCCGCTGGTGGCCCACAGGCCGCGAATGCCGCGCCCCGAAGTGGCTACCCAAAGCAGCCCGCCGCGATCCGGCAGCACGGCTCGCACCACCGGTGAAGGCAGGGTTGCCGTCCTCGGTGAAAAGCGGAAACCGTCTGATCCAAGTTCGGCCAGCCCGCCACGAAGCCCGCCAAAGCCGTGCCCGCCCGCATCGAAGGTGATCGACCAGATGTGCGCATGCGCGATCTGCGGATCCAGCGAAGCGATCTGCCAGCCGCTCGGGGTGCGCCGCCACGGCCCATTCTCGGTCGCTGCATGAATAATCCCGTTGTGGTCTTCGGCCAGATCCCACACGGTCTGGTCGAGTTCGCGTGGCCCCAACTGCATGCGATCACCCTCGATGGTGGCGCGGTAGAGCCCAAGGTTGGTGCCGAGCCAGAGGCCGCCCTCAGGGTGCGGGCGCACCAATACCACCGAGGAGGAGGGCAATCCCGCTGCCTGATCAAAGCGTGTCAGTCGCCCGCGACTGTCCAGACGCATCAGGCCGCGATAGATTCCGGCGAACCAGAGCGCGCCATCGGGCGTCTGGGTGATGCTCTCGATCAGATCGACCGAACCGGTATCGCCGGACAGCTCGCCCAGCGACTGGAATCGCACGCCATCGAAACGTGCTGCACCCAGATAGGTACCCACCCAGAGGTAGCCGTCGCGATCCTGAAACAGCGCGCTGACACTGGAGTGCGGCAGACCGTTGACACTGCGCCACGTGGTCGCCCGATACTGTGGCGCCAGCTCAAGCGCGGCCGCTACCGAGCAGGCGAAAAACGCCCAGCAGAGCAACATCCAAATCAGCGGCAAGCGTCGGCTAGTCACGCTCGCATACTAACCAAGGTCGAGGCCCTTCCGCGAAATGGCGAAAGCGCCATGCGGGAGACCCACGGATCACCTTGTTCGGCACGCGTAGCCGCCGCTGCCGCCCTCGATTCTCAAAAGTACCCGGCTAAGGGCAGGCGGGGCGACCTCCGTGAAACGCCTTGAGAATGAGAACCCTGCGCGTCGGCCGGTCCAGCGTTGCCTCAATCAAATCCGTCACTGAAAACAAGATCCGGGCCGGGATGCCAGCCGAAGGCGCCGGCATCGAATGGGGCGACCGCTCTCCCGAAGCCATCCTGATCGACAAGGTGGTTGAAAATCTGGCAGGCACCACGGGCGGGAGAGTGTTCGCTCAGGCGCCAGTCGCCACGATAGGTCGTCGCGAACAGCGGGTCACGGGTATCGCCGGACAGCGCGCCATCTTCGCTGAAGTTGCACTGGAAGAATGTGCCGGAGGCGGCAAATGTGCTGCCAACGGTTGCCCCGTTGTCGCGGCCGATCAGGGCCTGGACAGTCAGATTGCCGAGCCAGTTCGCGCCGTGATCGAGCGCGCTGCCCATATTGTTGACTACCGATACTGATTCGATGGTCACGTTGCTGACTCGACTGCCGCTGCTCTGAAGGAAAATCACACCGCTTTGGTTTCCAGTGATCAGGCTGTTGCGCATTTGCGCCTCGGCGACATCAAGGCACATGGCAGCGGCGAGTGTGGGTGAGTCGAGCAGGGCGGTCGCTTGCCAATTCAGTTTCAGGCTCTCGCCAGACAGGTAGAGCACTTCACCACAGGTGTGACTTTCACTGTGATTGCCACGCCATTCACTGCAGTATTGATTGGCCGGCAAGGCATCGCCGTTGCAGGCGGCATCGCTGATGGGCAGGGTTTCCGCTCCGGAGACGCCGGCAACATGCAGTTTGAGATAGGTATTGTCCGTTGCCGCGGCGTAGACCGCGCCACCGCTGCCGCCAGCGACATTGTCGATGAATCGCGAGTTGGCCAGGCTCAGCTCCTGACCACTGGGGATCACGTGCAGACCACCACCGACCGCGCTGGCGTGGTTCGATACAAGTCGCGTTGAGCGCAGAACCATGGTCGCAGTTTCGACATGGATGCCACCGCCGTTGGTCGCCTCGTTGTTGCTGATAACCAGCGAATCGTTCGCTCCGGCATCGGTGGATTCGAAGCGACCGTAGCGCAGGGCGATGCCACCGCCATCGACGGCCTGATTACCGTCGATGATCCAGCCACGGCCAAACAGAAGTGGGTGGCCTTCGCTGTAGAGCCCGCCACCGCGGCTGCTTGCGGTGTTTGCCGAGATCCAGCAGCCGCCGGTGCCGCAATCGCCGTCAAACGTCGCCGCAGACGTCAGGTCGACGGCGATGCCACCACCATCAGTTGCCGTATTGTCATGGATCAGCAGGCCGATGCTGCCTGGCAAGGCGGTCAGCGTACTTGCGGCGATGGCCAGGCCGCCGCCGCGATCTGCCGTGTTGTGATGGATGTTGCTCGCGCCGATTTCGAGTCGTACGCTGCTCTGGATGCTCAGGCCACCGCCGAGGGTGACGGCGGTGTTCGAGAAGATTTCAGAACCACTCACGCGCAGACGACCGTTGCCGATCAGCGACATCGCACCGCCGCGATTGGCGGAGTTGTTGTTGGCTTTACCGCTGAACGATACGTAGTAGGCCTCGTACGGCCCGGCGTAGAGTCCGCCACCATTGCCATCACTGGTGTTGTTGCTGAGGGTGACAAGCGCGCCGAGATCGACGTTCGGAGTGGCTGGGGTCGCCGAAGCCTCGACGCCGCCATCGACATGGATGCCGCCGCCGCTGTTGGTTGCGCTATTGCCGTTGATATCGGCGTGGACAAGGCTCAAGTGTCCATAGCGCTCCACATGGATGCCTCCGCCGCTGACGCTGGCCGCATTGCCAGATACCTCGACACGAGCGCTCGCGGCGGCAGTGACGCTTCCCTGCGCGGTGATAAACAAGCCAGCACCTTTTTGCGCCGTATTGTCCTCGACGCGCAGAGCCGGGTCGGCTCCGGCGATGATCTCAAGGGTGCCGTCAACCATGATGCCGGCACCGTTCCGCGCCGAGTTGCCGTGGATGCGTACGTTGGCAACGGCCAGACGCGAGTTCCCTGAAACGCGAACCGCGCCGCCAAGGTTGGAATTGTTATGCACAGCACTGATCTCGACATTCTCGAGCCGTGTGTCGCTAGCCGAAAAGCTGTAAATGAAAGGTCGAGTGAGTGCCACCGATGGCGACAACGCGGTGACTGCCCCAGCATCCGGATTAACTGCGGCGCAGCTCGCGTATCCGCCGATGATATGCAGATCGCTGTTGTCGAGATACACCTGATCCGAAGTCTGCGCGCCGGCGACGAGATGAATTTCGTCACCTGGCTGACTTGCCGTTACCGCGGCTTTCAGGCTGGTATGGGTGCAATCGGGCGTGCTGCCGACGCTCAGGATGGCGGCACTGGCGGCCAGCGGGCAGATTGTCGCCGTGAGCATTGCGATGCGGATCAACAGACGGGTTGAAGCCGGGTTTGCCATGGAAGTCAGCATGGTCATCTCCTCACTCGAAGCCGTGCGCAAAGATGCGATCGGTGGGGGCGTACTCGAAGGCGCCGGCGTCGGCCTTCACGCCGTACGGCCGGCTCTGGTTGTCGAGATCGGTACTGCTGCCGACGGTGCACAGGTCGACCGCATGGGAAGTTTCAGGCAGGCGATAGCTGCCGCGTGCGGTGCTGACGAACTGTGGATTGACGAAGCTGCCCGGAATACGCGAAACCTGACTCAGGTTGCAATCGCCATCGATGGTTGCGTTGGCGCCGTCGATGATGGCCTGGGTGTTGCCCCAGATGATGCTGTCGAACACGGTCAGGCGAGTGCCGCTGCTATGCGCCAGTCTGAAGGTGGCGGAGCCGTTGCCGGTGACGGTGGATGATTGCAAGGCCAGCGAAGCATCCGTGTCGATAAAGACTGCCTCGGCATGACCGCTGATCAAGACCGTATCGAGTTGCGCATAGGTGAACGGTGCGACCAACAGCGCGCTGCCCCTGGCTGACAAGTTGCCGAGCAGGGCGGTGTGCGACACCTGAAACGTGGCGGTCGAAGCGGCAGCGAGGCCAGCACCCTGGCCTGTGCTGCCGGGGATCTGGTTCTGTGCGATCTCAGAGCAATAGCGGTTGGCCGGCAGATTGAGCGGATTGCAGCGTGGCAAGGGCTGCGGATCGTTGGACATGCCAACACCCTGGATCGCATCAATGAGGACATGCGTACCGACGCCGGCGAAGACCCCAGCACCGGAAAACTGCGCGCTGTTGTAGCGCACTCGCGAATTGCGCAGGCGCAGCAGACCGGTGCTGTTGAAGAAGATTGCACCGCCGTTGAGGCCCCTGTTTACCGCGAAGGGATCGCCGCCGATCGGCATCCAGTCGAGCAGAAGGTCGACGTCGCCATCGGCATGGAACACACCACCATTGCCGGCTTGTGCAATATTGCCGGTGATCTCGCCGAGCCAGTCAGCGGTATCAGTGGCGACGCTGACCGTGCTGGTGCCGGTGATGCTGATTGCGCCGCCGTTGCCGCTGGCCTCGTTGTTGGTCAATACCAGCGATTGCGGCAGCACGACATCGGCATCCTTGATGCGGATGGCGCCACCATTGGCCGCAGTATTTGCCGAGAAGATCGCTTCGTCATCGGCATCGATATCGAACTCCAGCGCCTGCCCGTTGCTGCTGGTGACATAGATCGCACCGCCGTCACCCACGGCACTGTTGCCGCTGAAGCTGGCCGCCGGCGTCGAGGTCGACGAGCTGACGATGCGCAGCGGCCCAAGCGAGGGGTACGCATAGATCGCGCCACCATCGACGCGGCTGGTGTTGCCGCTGAACTGGTTGCCGAAGAAGTAGGTGGTGTCAGTCAAGCTCAAGTAGGCGGCACCGCCACGCCTGGCCTGGTTGTTTGTGAAGACGCTGTTACGGATCAATGATGCCTCGTCACGCAAATAGAGTGCGCCACCATTGCCCAAGTTTCCGAAATTGTACGTCGCCTTGTTGCCGTCGAAACTGCAGTCCGTGACTATCGAGGTATCTGCAGCAGAACTGACGGCACCGCCGTTGGTAGACGCCACGTTGTCATTGAAATTGCAATTTCCAAGGTATAGCAAGCTTGCGTTTGGGGCCAGGTAGATGCCGCCACCGGCACTGCTGGCGTTGTTCAAGATCATATCGAGGTTTTTTGCCTGTACGGAGCTGCCCGCGCTGGCATAGATGCCGCCTCCGCTGAGGCCTTCGTTATTTTCCATGATGATCTGCGCCGGTGCGTCGGTGAACAGATCTAGCGACGCACCGGTATCGAGGAAGATGCCGCCGCCATTGGCGCTGGCAATGTTGAGGGAGACATTCAATTCGTCGTCTGCCACAGTACTTGCTGATTTCAGTGTGGCATTGCTTGATACGAAGATACCTGCGCCACGATTGGCTTGATTGTTATGAATCGAGACATGGCCGAGTGTTGCCGAGGTGCCGGGGCCAAGATGCAAGCCGCCGCCTTCGCCGAGTCCGGCTGATGCCGAAGGATTGGCGGCGTTGGCCAGCTCGAGTCTGTCGAGAAAGACATTCTCGGCGGGTGAAATAATACGCAGCAAGGGGCGATTGACGGCAGTTATAGTCAACTTCGTGCGGTGGAGGCCGGAGGGCGAGCTCGCCGTACAGGTGGCGTATCCGCCACGGATGGTCAGATTCGGTGTGCTGATCGACCAGGTGCCGAAAAGAGTTGGTCTGAGCAAGCGCAACTCGTCACCGGGCTGGGCGGCGTTCAGCGCGCTGCTCAGGGTCTCGTAGGTGCAGCCCGTTCCGACGCGCAGTACGGCGGCATGGCTGAGGGGTGCGAAAAGGACGACAAGGGCAAGCAGATGGTGAATACGGGTTTTCATGAGACCTCCAGGTTGCTGGAGACTCATTCAGCAGCGATCATGCCAGCCAAAATAATCCTGAATAATGCATTAACTTCAATGGCTTGCAATTGTCGTGCAGGCTCCGGTTCTCAGCCCTGAAACACTCCGATTCTCAACTCTGAGACGAATCCCCGGTCGCGATCCTGTCTCTTGATCACATCTCTGCAGCGCCCGCTCGCTACCCGCTAAAACGGACTCCTTGCCCGATCAGCCTCAAGGTTCAGTCAGGAAACAAGCGAAGCCATCGGCGCTTCTGCAGGAGGCGGCTTCAGCCGTTATTGATCCGGCCCTTGAATAGTATCAAGCAGCGTACTTGACGCGCGGGTCACGAAAGTAAGCTTTGACGCGCTCGGGGTCGCTCCCGATAACGGCCATGTGTTCTTCGGTAGCGGCGCGAAGCTTGGCTTTGGTTCGCGCCGGTACTTTGCTACGAATAACATGTTTGAGATCAGCATTGAGGCGCTCCTCGGGATTGAGTTCGGGGCTATAGCTGGGCAGGTAAAACACTTCTATTTCATCGGTATGGTCAGCCAACCATGCTTTCACCGGCTTGCAGTGATGCACACTCAAGTTGTCCAGGATCAGAAACACCTTGCGCTTGGCGTCGTCAATCAGCGCTTCAAAGAATTCGATCAGTTTTTCGTGATTGAAAGCCCCGTCGATGATCATCCAGCGTGCTTTGCCTTGGTTGGTCACACTGGCCAGCATCGACAGCTTTTGACGCGTACCGCCTACTGCCAGGGTCACCGGCGTCTTGCCTTTCGGGGCATAGCTGCGACCACGCACATCGGTGTTCACCAAGGCGGTCTCATCGCCCCAGTGAATCTCCGCGCCCTCTGTTTTCGCGCGATTGGCGATGGTGGGATAAGTTTCATCAAGCCACGTGCGCACGGCTTCAGGGGATTGTTCGTAAGCGCGCTTGATTGGCTTCTGCGGTGTGAAACCCCAACGCGCCAGATACTTGCCGACCGAGCGAAATGGAGCGTCACCTTGCATTCGCGTTCGATCAATTCGCGCACCGCCGCGCGACTCCACAACGCCATTCCCATCTTCAGTTGCTCGGGCGCTTGTCGCAGATCGTCTGGCGGATGTGTGTTTCTTGGTCGCCGGTTCGCCGACCTCGCTTGCGTGGCGCCAACGCCGCCATGCTGCCGTCGTAGCAGTCGATGATCTTGCATGTTGCGGGGTAACTGAGCCCCACATCTTCCGCGATCTGCCGCTTGTTGATCTTGCGCTTGTACGCTCGAATGACTTGGCGTCGGCGATCGTGTTGTTCGGCCGGACTCAGCCGGCGTGTGTCTTCTGTGTTGATGAGACCTTTGACCACTTCATCGCACGAAAGCTCATACAATTTATGGGTCGAATCTATAGGCGATGGTTTCGGCATGAGGCCAGCGGTAGACATCGTCCGGCAGCACGCGAACCTGTTGTGCCTGCCCATCGGCGGAAAACATGTACTGCCACGAGATGTTCAGCCAATGGCGGAATCGCACACTGCTGCCCTCGATCGATTAACCGAAGAAGGCGGTAGCACCCTCCGGGTGGAAATTGCTGATGCGGCTGTCGCGATCGAGTCAATTTCAGCATGTCCTCCGGGTTATCGAATGATCCGCTGATCCGCGTGGCCGGATCAACCGCCGGGAGACCGGCGGTTCGGGCGCACGCAGTGGCGCGGGTGTTCGGTGTCGGTGCTGTGGATGCCATGGCGGTTATGTCGGTGGCGGTTCGCCAGTCGCCATCCCAGGCGCCCCTCGCAGCGGGGCACAACTGAGGGCAAGCAGGATCGGCCCTGCGCGAATCAACCCGAAGGTAGTGGAGTCCGCGGGCGATGGCTATCATGTCACTCGAAGCCATTGGCAAATATGATGTCGAATGCGGGCGGCGCGCCAAGTGTGTAGGTCACCACAGCGCCGTTGTCCGGGTCGAGGGAGGTATTGTCCGCAAACGGCTGGACACTCATGTCTCCGGGCGCACCATTGCCGGTCCAGGTGGCGGTGAGAATGGCCGTGTAGGGCGTCCGATTGGGCAACATGCCATCACCGTTGTTGAGCGTCACCAGATGATCGGCACTGGTCGTAAATCCGCTGTTGCAAGGCAGGTTGCCGCGACGGCAACGCGCATCGATGATCTGCATGCCCACTGGAAGCGCGAAGTTGGCGGTGAAGCCCGTGGATTGGCTCGGCCCAAGGTTGCTGAAATCGATCTCGACGGTGATGGAATTGCCCTGCCAACTGTGCCGGGTTCCGGTCACTGCGATGTCCGTGATGCGAATGACCTGCGCCTGCAACTGTGCGTGGTCGTTGTCCGGATTGTCATCGCGCGTGCCGCCGATGGCCGCCGGTACGCTGCTGCTGCCGTTGACCACCAGCGTGCCATCGCCGGCGAGCTCGGTCAGCGTGCCTGTGGCGAAGATGGTCGCGGTGCCGCCGACCGGAAGGTTCAGCGTGGTGTCGATGTTGCTGCCAAGGCAGGCGCCGAAGCAAGGAATGGCGGGTGTGCAACTGCCACCGGTTGACGTGGTACAGCCCCAGGCCGGGCTTTCCATGGCATCAGTGAGGCCGTTCGGCAGGCTGGCCTGGAAACGCCCGTTGCTGGTTGCCATTGGGCCGTTGTTGGTGACGATCCAGGTGATGTTGTAGGTATCGCCACCCACCGCCAATCCGCTGCCGTTGGCAATCGGATTCGGGGCATTGCCGCTGACACTGACCGCGAGATCTGAAATTGCCGGTGCGCTGGCGCTGCAATCGATGTCCAGCGACCAGTCGCGGAGCTGGCCGCTGTCGCCGACGGCAAGGTCATCGATCTTCAAGGTCCACATGCCGCTGGAGGCGGCACCGTTGTTGCCGGTTGTGCGGCGACCGACGAGCTCGGACAGTGGAAAGGCGGGTACCACGTCTCCAGACAGGGCGGGCTGTACCACCGGGGTTCCGCAGGCCGTCTGGGCCGGCGATAGTGCAGCATCGTCGAAGCTGGCGATGATGTCGTTGTGGCCACAGCTTCCGGTGCTGGCGCTGGCCGAGGCCGCCGGGCGATTCAACAGGGTGACGACACCTGCACTGCCGCCAACGAACACCTGGCCGTTGGGATCGGTCAGTGTGAGGCGCAAGTCGCCAATGTAACTGTGCTCGATGTCTACCCCAATGCGCACCGCACGCACGTAGTTGCAACTTCCTGTATTGATGAAATTGATGTTGCTGCTGACCGAGCCCTGATCAGGAATTGCGGCGGAGCAGTTCGTGTTCAAGCCACCCACGCTGCAGCGTGCTCCTGGGAGGCTGGGTAGGTTGGCGGTGATGAGAAAATCGGCGCGTACCCGCTGGCCCAGCGAATCCCATGAGTTGTGCCCGCGGATACCGCCAACCAGCAGACTCACCGTTTGGCTGGCAGCGTTGCTGACAGGCGCGACGCCACGCACCTGCAGCCAATCGCCGTTCTTGACCCAGCGCATCGTCGACCAAGTGCCGAAGCCGATGCGCAGCTCGCCACCAAGTACGAGCGCAGGTACATGGATGCCGCTGCCAAGGCCGGTGACCTGTACCCAGTCGGATTCTTGCAAGCTGTTCGGTCTGGCGCTGGCGGCACTGAAATTGACTGGGTTCGGCAGCGTGTCCCAGGGCTCGGCAGCAAAGCCGTCGCCCGAGCGCATGGATAGTAACGGTCGGAAGTAGCTTTGACTCGTATTGGTGGCGTTCGGCCAGCCTTGGGAAATGGTGTGGATGCTGAAGATCTTGCCCTGTCGGGAGAGTGCAACGTCGTTTGCAGTGATTACGCCATGATTGCAGTTGTTGCCGAAACTGGCGATGGGCAACCAGTCGAACATGCCGTCACTCGAGAAGCCGGTATCGGCCTGGCCATTGGAAAGCAGTCGCGCCAGCCCGAGAGCCGCATCGCTGGTCGTGCAGCTACCCGGGTAACGCAGGAGCCGGGTTGCATAGACGATCTTGCCATCCGGAGCCAGCGTGGCACCTCCAAAATCGAGGGCGTTGTTGGCCGTCGTCTGGCCCAGAGTGGTCACGTCCGGATAAGGTGGGCCGCCCGCATCGTGCTGCGCATCGAGCCAGTAGAGCTCGCCGAGAAAACCACTGCCTTGCGAGTGGAGTGGCATCGCCTGGCGAATGTGTCCGTTGGGCAATGACCACATGAGTTCGCTGCCTACAGGCTTGTTGAACCCCAGGTACGGTGCCGCCTGAAGATTGGTCAGCGGGTTGAACGTAGTGTCGACGTGACCGTCGTATCCCAGCCGCACGGTATTGAGATCCCGTCTGGAGTTCCAAGCGAGTTCGCCCAAAGTTACCAGGATGCCATCCCCCGGCTGCTCGGCCAGGGCGAAAACGGTGTTCATGCTGCTGTTCTGGCGCAGTTCAAACTCGAACCCGCCCCCGTGGCCAAAGCTCGGATCCTTGTAACCATCGGCGGTGCGCAGCTCGACCCACCCATGTTTCTCGATACCCAGACTCAGGCCATCCGGGCGCGAGATTTCGCCGCCCGCCACGATCCGGCCATCGCCAAGCTGGTCGACGACCATACAACGACTGCCTACGTGCGATTGATCACCTCCCAGGATGAGCACGCCATCCGGCGCACCAGGAGCCCACGCGGTGTCCTGCTGGCCGCTGGCATCCAGGCGCGCAACATAGCCCATCATGGTGTTGTCAGCGAACTTGGCATCACCGCACACCAGGGCGCTGCCATCGGGGAGCACCAGCAGATCGTTGACGGTCATGCCGGTGACCGCGATGCGGCTCAGTGAGGCCAGCCCACTCACACCATAGGACGGATCGGCGCTACCGCTTGGCGTGATGCGGCCGATCAGTGCCACGGCGGGGGTGGCAAGGTTGTCTCCCTCATGACCGCCGATAAGAATGCGGTCATTGGCATCCCAGGCCGCGACATTGAACACGCGATCTGCGGCAATGTTGAGCTGGGTCGGGAACGGATTCTCGCGCTCGCCGTCGAGATCGAACCCGGTGTCGGGGTCGGTAGGCAGGGCTTGAACTGAGCTGCAGAGCAAGGCGAACGACAGAACGGCGGTCGTACGAAGTGGACGTCGATGCATGGTGGCGACTCTTTCCGATGAAATGATGGCATTCTTATCAAGTCCCATGCCAAGGTGATAAATGCAATAAAATCAATAGCCTGGTAATTTTCAGTTCGTGAGAGCGAACTGGATTTCGCGGTGTTAACGTCGCCTTGTTCGCAAACCCGAACGGTGACGCTACACTCGCGACCTGACTGATCGAGAAGCGGGCATGCAACGTATCCGTGTCCATCTGGAGGTACTCGAGCCGGTTGGCGCGGTCTTGTCGCGGCGTCAGCTCGACGTCGGTCGTCATCGACTGGGCCGCGGTGTGGATTGCGAGATCCGGGTACAGCTCAACGGTTTGTCTCGTGAGCATGTGCTGCTAGAAGTGCTGCCGTCGGGTGGTGTGGTGGTCGAGGATCTAGGCTCTACCAACGGTACGCGCGTCGACGGTCTGGTTGTCCAGCGCACGGCCATACGATACGGGGCGACGCTGCACGCGGGCCCTCTGCTGTTGCGCATTGTCGAGGCTGACCCGCATTTGGATGGCTTGGCGTATCGCACCGGTGACGAGGTCGCGCCTTGCGCGCCAGCAGCCGTCGTCGATGAGGGCACGCAATTGTTAACTTTGCGGGAGCGCCTGCGCGCCGCGCTCTGGGAGTCGCCGGAGATGTGGGCAGCCGCGTTGAACCGCCGGATGGCAGCCATTGGCGAAGTGCTTGATGTAGCGGCCTTGCAGTTGGTGCGGGTCGGTAGTTTGGCCGCCGGAACGGTGATCAGCGCAGTCGGCGATCCGGGGCAGGTGAGCGAAACGCTGGCCGAAGACGGGCGCTATGCCTTGCGTGCTGCGGCGGGCACTTTGCAACGGAATGCCGGCTTGGGCGAGCTGGCGGCAATGTGGCTGGCCTGGTTGCCGGACGCGCCGACGGCAGACGCGGATGCAGTTGCCACAAGATCGTTGCAGCGGCCATCGGCACTACCGGGAGTCGCAACGGCCGATCCCGCATTGCGCCGGCAAATGGACGCGCTGGCACGGCTGGCGCGCAGCCGGGTCGCCATCTTGCTGCTCGGTGAGACCGGCGTAGGCAAGGATGTCGTGGCACGCTGGATCCATACCTGCTCGCCGCGAGCCAGCGGGCCGTTCGTCGCGATCAACTGTGCGGCGTTGCCGCGCGACCTGCTGGAGGCCGAGTTGTTTGGCGTGGAAAGAGGTGCAGCCACCGGTGTCGTCGAGCGACCGGGCGTTTTTGAATGCGCGCACGGCGGCACATTGTTCCTCGACGAGCTGGGCGACATGCCGGCGGAGACCCAGGTGCGCCTGCTGCGTGCACTGGAAGATGGCCGCATCCACCGGGTCGGCGGGCGCAATCTGATTGACGTCGACGTACGCCTGGTCAGCGCCACGCACCGCGACCTCGCGCAGGAGGTGGCGGCCGGTAGTTTCCGGCTTGATCTCTTCCACCGCATCGCCGGCTTTGAGGCATGGATTTCGCCGCTGCGCCAGCGTCGCTTGGACATCCCACCGCTGGCGATCCATTTTTTCCATGAGGCCTTGGCCGAATCCGGCATCCGCAGTCCCGGTATTACCGAGGCGGCCATGAGAGATCTGCATGCCGCCGACTGGCCCGGCAATGTTCGCGAGCTGCGCCAGGCCGTCCACAGCGCCACCGCACTGCTGGCCGATGGCGATGCGCTGGATCGTCGTTACCTGCCACCACGAGTGCGGGGCGTGGGTAGCAAAGTGCCGCTGATCGTGCCCGAGGATGCGGCAGGTGACCTCGTTCCGCTGGCCGCAGCGGCCGCACAGGCGGAACGCGTTGCCATCTTGCGCGCCCTTGCTGCAGCGGACGGCGATGCCGAACGAACGTGGACTTTGCTCGGGATCGGCAAGACAACGTATTACAAGAAGCTAAAAGAGTTTGGTATCTGCCGCCCGGATGAGGGAGGGTCGAGCGCATGAACGCGACGTCACCGGATGACGACATCGCCACCGCGCTTTTCGACCTCACCGAGTCGCTGGCGAAGATACCGGAGACCAGTGCCGAAGATTTCATCGGCCTGCGTTTCGGGCGCTTTCATCTCGTGCGCGAACTGGGCCAAGGGGGCATGGGCCGCGTGTTTCTTGCCGAGGATCGCGGCCCGGTGACGCGGCAGGTTGCCATCAAGCTGCTCACAAGCCGGCGCCTGGACTCCAGGGCGCGACATCGTTTCGAAATTGAGCGAGCCGTGCTGTCGAGGATGCAGCACCCGGCCATCGCACGCCTGATCGATGCGGGTGCCAGCGCCGACGGCATGCCGTTCTTCGCCATGGACTACGTCGACGGGCCACCGCTGGATCGTTACTTATGCGAGCAGACTCCGGATCTGGCCTCACGCGTGGTGCTGCTGGCCGGCGTTGCGCGTGCGGTGGCGCATGCGCATCGGCAGGGTCTGATCCACTGCGACCTCAAGCCTGGCAACGTGTTGGTGCAGGCTATTGACGGACGGTGGCAGCCGCGATTGATCGACTTTGGCATTGCCCGCAGCGTGGACGCCGCTGACCGCGGTGAGCAGGCCGGCACCCCGGGATACATGAGCCCTGAGCAGGCCACATCCGGGGCCATTCTCGATACGCGCACCGACGTGCATGCGCTGGGGGCGCTGCTGTACGAGGCTGCCACCACGCGGCGAATGCGCGATCCGCTTGACATCAGCGGACAGCCGACCGATACGGTGCGACAGCGTATTCGCGACGGTTGGCGTGCGCCGTGGCCAGATAGCCCGCCGGGCGGTATCGCTGCATCGCGATTTCGCTGGCGTGAGCTGGGGCGTATCGTCAACAAAGCGCTGGCGCACGATCCCGAGGCGCGCTACGCCAGCGCCGATGCTTTCGCCGATGACTTGTCGCGCTGGCAGAGTGGCGAAGCGCTGGTCGCCATGCCGACGGACAGCCGCTATCGTCTGCACTGCTGGTTGCGCCGACATCGTGCCGTCGCCGCACTTTCGCTGTGCCTGCTGCTGGCCATCGCCGCTGGCTGGTGGGCTACCATCAGTGCCTTTCGCGAGGCGCGTCAGCAACGCGACGAAGTGGCCCGACGCGAGCGAGCGCTGGGCGAAACCGTACGCTACCAGCGCGAATTGCTCGAGGGTATCGACCTGCGTCGTTTCGCTGCGCAGTTGTCCAGAGGACTGGTCGACAAGCAGGCGCGTCTGGATGCCGAAACCGGCGGTGACCGAGCATTGGCGCTCGGTGAACAGTTGCAATCGCTGGCGCCGGTGGACGTTGCGCGTTCGCTGCTGGGATCGCAATGGCTGGATCCGGCAGCCGAGCTGTTGGATAGCGGTGCAGCAGAACCTGCGGTGTTGGCTGACTTGCATTTGCTACTTGCGCGGATCAACCGACGTTTCAGCCGCCTCGATGCCGCCGCAGTCGAAGTCGAGCGTGCCCGCAAGGCGTACCTGGTTGGCGATGACGAGGAAGGCCGGATGGCGGTCGAGCTTGAGGCTGCCCGCATCGTGCAATTGCGGGGAGAAGCTGGCGATGCGCTGAAGGAACTTGAATCGTTGCTGCCAAACATTCGTGCGCGTCTGCCGGAGCTGGCACCGCTGCGCCTGGAAGCGGAGGAAGCCTACGGCACGGCACTGGTCAATCAGGGTCGTTATGCCGAAGCGCTAGCCGCCTTTCGGCCGGTGCTCGCCGCCGCTATCGAGAGTGGGCGCGATGGCAGCACTTTCCGCAGTCTCGTGTTGCTGGAGGAGCGAACCCAGCTCTATGCCGCTGGGCAGTGCGATGCCGCAATGCTGGCACGCATGCAGCGCAGGCGGGATGACTGGTGGGGGCTCGATGATCCGGCCGCGCGGTCAGGCAGTCACTACAACATCGGTAGCTGCCATTACTGGCGCGGCGAATACCGTGCCGCACTGCCGGAGTTGGAGCAGTCGATAACGCTGTACCGGGAGTATGGCGGCGACTATCATCCGCTGCTGTCGTCGCTGCGCTCCATGCGTAACCTGTCGGCTCTCGGTGCGGGCGAGCTGGACGGGCTGGAGCCAACGCTGTCACAGGCGGTTGTTGACGCCGAGCGCACGAACGGTGCCGACAGCGTGACTGCGCTCGTAGCGCGCCAGGCGCGCGCGGAATTGTGGTCGCGGCAGGGGCAGGCGGAACGGGCCGTGCATGCGTACCGGGAACTCCTGCGGGATGCCAAGCGTTTGGCGCAGGTCAACCCGGCTCTGATCATGGTCTGGCGCATTTTCCATGGGCAGGCACTGCGGCGCGCGGGTCGACTGGGCGAGGCTCGTGACATGCTCGTCGCGGCGCAAGGTGAATGCGTTCGCCTGCAGGGCGAGGATCATCCGGATTGCTTGTCGAATCAGATAGACGTGTTGGATCTGGTGCGGCAAGACGAAGAGGTTTCACCCGACGTGGTCGCAGGTCTGTGCCGTCGTGTCGATGCCGTCGTCTTGCCGGATGCCCTGCTGCGCAGTCGCTGCTCGGCGCTGTGGCTGGAGATCCTGGCAGTCAGCGGTGGTGCGGCGGCCGACCGGTTGGAGGCGCTGCGTGCCGAGCGATTGGGCTGGTTTGATGTCAAGCAGTTGCAACGCTATGCCGAGGAGGATGCCGCAATCTTGCGGCGATGGGTGACGCCGGCCACTGGTGCGCACTGAGTGGCTGGCAGTTCTCCCGGCGAGGGGCGCCGCCGTCTGCTACGACTGGAGCTCGCCTTGGTGTTGCGGCTTCCCATTCAGCTGCTTTTCGTCCGCAAGTTTGTCGCAGAAGCCGATACCCAGCATGCCGGGAACGTCCGCGAACACCTGCTCAGCGGTCGGACTGCGCAGGCGGTTCTGGCTGCAGATGAAAAGCAGGTTGGTCATCGCCCATATCGCCTGCGCCATCGGGATCCCGTGTATCCGGGCAAAGCCGGAACAGGTGAAAAGCTGCGATGAACACCTGTGTTCAAACCAGTGCCAGCAGCGCCGGATCCAGATCGCGCAGCATTTCGATCACCTTCGCTTCGCCCGAAAGGGTGCTGAAACCGCGCCATTCGTAGCCCGGCGCGACCGTGCAGCCGACCAGGGCGTACTCGCCGAGCGGGCGTGCCGCCTGCCAGCAGCCGGCGGGCACCACAAAGACCGGCGCGGCATCGTGACTGACCGGGCCAAGACGGTGGCGGGTCAGTTGCTGCTCACGCGGATCGAAGCGCAGCATTTCCAGCGGCTCGCCTTCATACCAGTGCCAGATCTCGTCGGCATCGATGCGATGCCATTGGCTGATCTCGCCGGCACACAGCAAATAGTAGATCGAGGTTGCCATCGGACGGTTACGCTGCTCGTCGCCGAAGGCCACGCTGCTGGTCGATTCGTAGATGCGCCGATAGTGCCCGCCTTCGACGTGCGCTTCGAGGGCGAGCAGGCGCTGCAGGTGTTCGGCACGTTCATTCATCCCGCCATGATACGTCGCGCATTCCAAATTGGTGAATTCCAGCCGGGCGTCAATTGACCGTGTGGCTCCTATTTGATGTTTGCCCGGAAGAAATCCCAGATCACGTCGGTCGCATTCAGGGCGGTGCTCGGGGTATCACCCCATCGGCTGCCGCGATCGCCGCCTGGCCAGGCATGGCCGTTGTCGGCGAGCAGATAGCTTTCGACGGACTTGCCGTTCGGACAGGTGTACTTCAAATGCACGGTACCGTTTCGATCGCGTGTCTGGACACCGGTGCCGCAACGATCGGCGCTTGCCCAGAATGTCGCCTGCCTTTTCGAAGGCAAGGTCGGTGTGCCATCCCATGTGTAACTGAAGCGACCGCCGGGCGCTCCGCCGACTGACGGCACGTTTTGATCCAGCATGCCATTGATCGTCAGCGCCGAGATCGCGTGCGCGGGAGCCGGCTCATCGCCGAACAAGGTTCCAACGACGGGGGCGATAGCGGCGAAGCGATCCGAAAGTTCAATACCGAGGCGATGCGCCATCATGGCTCCGTTTGACATGCCGGTGACATAGATCCTGCGCGGATCGATCGGGTAGTTCGCGCTCAGCCGGTCGAGCAGGTCGCGAATGAAGCCGACATCGTCGACTGCGTGTTCCATCGAATAACCGCAACAGTGCCTTGCATTCCAGGTCAACAGCATGCCCTTGCGGCGACCGTAACCTTCCGGATAGACGACGATGAATCCTTCGGCGCGCGCCTTGGTCGTGAAACCGGTCATGGCTTCGGCAGTGGCCGCGTTGCCACCGCCGCCATGCAGGACGAGAACCAGCGGCAGGCGTTTGTCGACACGCAACTGTTCCTGCGGAATGCGCACGACATAGCTGCGTTCGATGCCGTCGTGGACGAGGAACTGGCGGTCGGCCGAAATACGCTTGTCATGCTGTGCCGACGCATCGGTGGCCAGAGTCGTGCTGACGAGCAGGATGAGGAGCGCAAGCCAGGCGGCAGTGCGATGGATTTGACTTGTGCGTCGCTGGGACACAGGAATCTCCCGATCAATATGGTTTGCGCGACATCTGCGCGAATGAAAAAACGGCGACAGCCACGGGGACATGCTGCTGCCAGGAAACGCTACTGACCTCCCCTGCCGAGGCGGGTGGAGCCGCTGCGCGCAGTCGCAAGCCAGGCAGCATGTGACTTGCAGCGGATTTTCGGAGCATGAGCGACCTGATCGAGAGACAGCCGGTTTCGGGGAGCTGGAGCGGCAAGTCAATACGTGTCCCCGGACAAGGTGGCGAACGCTGCACGCAGGCGTTGGGCTCGCTCAAGGCGCGAGCGCATGGCGCTGCGAACGGCACGTTGTTCGTCAGCATTCAGGGTCTGATAAAAGGCAAGCTTGCGATCTCGCAAGGCGCGTGAACGGGCCAGGGCATCGTCGATGGCGCTGTCGTTCGAGGCGGCCAGCGCGCCGAGATCGGCGTTGTCATCGGCCAGCAGTGCGTAGGCTTGATGAAGCTTGCTGCGAATTTCCTCGCGTGCCGATTCGCGCAGGTTCAGGGTTTCCTCGCGCAACGCGTTCCAGGTTGCGGTGTGCCTGGCATCGAGGCCGAGTTCGCTTGCGGTGGGCGGTGCAAAGGCACTCGGACGAGGCATGCTTGCGTAGGCGCTGGCGCCCAGCACACAGGTCAACAGCGCGCTTGAGATCAGGACTTGGGTGCGTTTCATGATCGGCTCCTGGTTGCGGACGGCATGTCCGTGGAGCCATCGTCGGCAATTGCTGCGGCAAGATCCTGTCTTCAATGCGGCAGTTTGCAAGCAGATGTTGCAAGGAGCGCATGCGGAAACATTCGCATACAACTTGGCTGCTGTCCAAGGCGCGACGCAAACCTCGCGGATGCCGCAAAATGGCGGCATGACCGAAGCCGAGACGCTGCCGCAGATCCTCATCGTCGACGACGACGTACGCCTGCGCGACCTGCTCATGCGCTATCTGCAGCAGCAAGGCATGGCGGCGACGGCGGTCGGCGATGGCGTTTCCCTTGATCGCGAACTGGGCCGGCGCCATGTCGACCTGATCGTTCTCGACCTGATGCTGCCGGGCGAGGACGGTCTGTCGATCTGCCGCCGACTGCGCGGCAACGGACTGGAAACACCGATCGTCATGCTGACCGCCAGGGGTGACGACATCGACCGCATCATCGGGCTCGAAATTGGCGCCGATGACTATTTGCCGAAGCCCGGTAATCCGCGCGAACTGGTTGCGCGCATTCGCGCCGTGCTTCGACGCGGACGAGCGCCTGTTGGAGCGCCGCGCGCAGCGGGTGAGCGGGTCAGCTTCGGCAGTTTCGTACTCGATCTCGGTACGCGCGAACTGTGGCGCGGCGTGCAATCGCTCAAGCTGACCTCGGGAGAATTCGCCGTGCTCGCGGCGATGGTTCAGCGACCACGCCAGGCGCTGACCCGCGACCAGCTGATGAGCTTCGCCCGGGGGCGGGAGCACGACGCGTTCGAGCGCAGCATGGACGTGATGATCAGTCGCCTGCGCCGACTCATCGAGGACGACCCCAAGCGCCCGCGCTGGTTGCAGACGATCTGGGGGCACGGTTACGTGTTCGTGCCGGATTCCGGAACATGAAGCGGTCGAATTCCGGATTGTTCCGGCGCTTCGTGTGGCTGCTGGCCAGTACGGTTGTGCTTGTCGTCATCGTTGGAATCATCGTCCTGCGCCTCGCATCGGGGGGAAAACTGACAACCGAAGTGGCGCGGACCTATGCGCTCAAGGTGCTGGTCGCCGACTCCATGTTGCGCGAAGCACAAGGTGATACGGATCCGGCGCAATTGCTTGCTGCACTCGAGTTGGGTTTTCGCCAGGATCGCCCGGTTGGCCAGGCGCCATCGATGCGCTTCTGGAACGAGGTGACGGCTGAACTGGGGCAGCGATTTCCCGGGCGCGAACTCGGCGTGAGCGGACGTGGCAGCCCGAGTATCCACATCGAGGCATTGCCGCCTGCCCACGGCTGGATCGTGCTTCCCGCCGGCCGCGCTGGCGACGACACCAGCCCGGGACCACTGCTGGTTCTGATCGCCAGTACCGTGGTCATTCTGGCCTGTGCGGCGTGGCAGGCGCGCAAGCTCACCTTGCCATTGCGGCAACTGGCAGCGGCGGCGCCCGATATTGCCGCCGGCTTTCCGCCACCCCCGCTATCGGACAAGGCGGCGCGCGAACTGGTCGACCTGCATGCCGCCCTGGCCCAGGCCGCCGACGCCGTGCATGCGCAGACCAGGGAGCGCGATCTGGTTCTGGCCACCCTTTCACACGACATGCGTACGCCGCTTGCGCGCTTGCGTCTGGCCTGCGAAATCGCCGAGCTGGATGCGCCCATCGGCGAGGGCATGCACGCTGATATCGATGAACTCGACGCGCTCATCGGGCAAGGTATTGCGATCGCCCGCGAAGGTCCGGACGAGACGAATCAGCGTGTCGATCTCGTCGCGCTGCTGAACGAACTCGTCTCGACACATCGTCGAAGCGGAATCCTCTGGACGCTGCAGTTGCCTCCCACGATGCTTCTGTTCGGCAAGCCGCAAGCGCTGCGCCGGGCGTTCGGCAATCTGCTGGAAAATGCGCGCCATCACGGGCGCCCGCCATTCACCTTGCGCGGCGGGAAATCACAGGGCGTGCTGCAGGTTGACGTGCTCGATTGCGGGCCGGGAGCCGATCCGGAAATCCTTGGTCTGCTCGGGCGGCCGTACCTGCGTGCGAGTTCCGGCGGCGTGGGCCGAAGTGGCCTGGGCCTGGCCAGTGCGGTCCGTATTGTCGAACAGCATGGCGGCGAAATTCGATTCGGCAATCGCGAGACCGGCGGTTTCGCGGCTACCGTCCAGTGGCTTAGCGCTCGATGCGATAGTTGAATCCAGCACGGCTGCCGTTGGTGGCGTTTTGTGCTTCGAAATTCCAGCGTCGATTGAAAAGGTAGCGCAGGGTGACGACTTCGCCCGGCTCGAACAGGCCAACGCCGTAGCTGAGGTAGAGTTTCGGCGACAGATACTTGCCGACCGTGAAGGCGGCGCCGCCGAGGGTGCCGTTGTCGGCGACGCCGATGTCGTCGACGCCGAGTCGCCCGCCGATGCTCTTGGCCAGCAGGTCTCCGCCCGCCGTGCCGAGTGCGCGCGCGGCCGTGCCGAGCATGTCGCCCTCGCCACTCTTCAGCGCAGACAGCGGCTTGCCGGTGACCAGGTAGGACAGCGCTTCGGATTGTTCCATCGACGGTTCGGCGAATACGGTCAGCACGGGTATTTGCGCGGTACCGCGCACGAGCAGACCGGCAGTGACATTGTCGGCCGGGATCTTGCGCACCGCACGAATGTCGATGCCGGGATTGTCGATGGCGGTGCCGGCAAACAGCACACGGCCGGTTTCGATCTTGAGATCCTGGCCATAGGCCTTGTAGGTGCCGCCGGCATTCAGGGTGCCACTGCCGGTGGTGGCCCGGCCCGGGCGCTCGTTGAGCAGGAGTTCGCCATTGATCGAGCCATCGAAGCCGAAACCGGCCAGCTTGACCTTGTCGCCGAGGACGACCGTCACTCTGGCCGTGATCGGCAACGGTTTGCCGGGCTTGGCTGGCTCGGCATCGACAATGACCACGTCGGGCGATGCGGCACTGATTCCGCCGCCCGGCAGCTTGGCCAGATCGATATTTGCCGAAGGGATCGCGAGTTTGCCGCCGATGAAGATGCCCTCGGCATTGCGTTCGACGGCAAGGTCCGGACTGAGTACGACGCGCGCGGCGGGAATGTCGGCGGCAGTGAAGTTCTCGCCCTTGACGCTGGCCTTCATCGGCTCATCCGCACCAAGCCCGCCGTCGCCGGAGATCACCAGGCTGCCCTTGCCCGAGCCGATCGAGCCTTCCAGCACGTATCGGCTTGCATCGGCGGCACGCAGGCTGAACGTGCCATCACGCAGCTTGAGTCCGGCCGAAGGAATTTCGGTGGCAAAACCGTCGAGCTTCAGCGCGCCATCCAGGCGCGGTTCCGCGAGCGTGCCCGCAATCGTGTAATTGGCCGAAAGGCGCCCCTGGCTATTGACGACCTCGCTGCTCAGCAGATCCAGAAACGCGAGGCTGTTGAGTGCTGCCTCGAAATTGCCGCTGATGACCTGGCTGGCACCGTCCATCGCGCCCAGATCCAGCTTGCCGTCGATGCGCCCGTCATGATCGAGCTTCGCGCGAATCGTTGCGGTGGCCGCAGAACCCAGCAATTGCGCGTCGATCGCGAAGTCCGTATAGCTGAGCAGTGGTTTGTTGCCGCCGCCGCTGTAGAACAATTCACCCTTGGCCGAGCTGATGCGTGCGTTGCCGGTCAGCGCGCCCGCGCTGGTGCGCGCGAGTTCGCCTGTGCCGCCGATTTCGCCGCGCAGGCGCACAGGCGAATCCGGCGCGCCGAGACGCAGCAGCAGACGCAGCGGCAGATGTTCGAGCCGGTAGCTTGCGGCGAGACTGCCATCAAAGTTGCTGTTGCCGCCGATGCACAGCCGTGCCGGGAATTCCGGCGCGTCCGCCGGCCTCGCTGGCATCGCCGATTGCGGATCCACCTTCTCTTCTTCGGCCTGCGGAGTTTCCCGCGTTTGCGGGCTGCCGACCAGGCAACTCTCAGCGGCCTCGAAGCGCTTGCCATCCCAGCTCAATTCCATCGCCTGGTCGAGATCCAAGCGTGGCAAGTTGCGTCCCGATGGCTTCAGTCCCAGGGACTTCAGCTGGCCGCTCCAGCGGCCTTTCCGGCTGCTGCCCGAGGCACCGAATTCGATGCTGGCCGGATTGCCGGCGGCGACCAGGCTGAGTTGATGCGAGGCTTCATTGCCACTTGCCTCAATGACCAGTGTGTCGAAATGGATGTCGCCGCGGTTGGCGTTGGCCACCTTCAGGGTCAGCGCGCCAGCGGGTTTTTCCAGGTTCTTGATCCGCGCAAGCAGTTCGAGCGATGCGATACGCACGCCTGACCAGGCCATATCACGAGCGGAAATTTCGCCGTCGACATCGAGAAGGGGCCAATTGCCGGAGATATGGAACTTGCCTTCGGTGCTGCCAGCCGACGCTGGCAGCCAATCGCCCAGGGATGCGATCTTGAATTGGACATGGGCGTCCGTCTGGCTGCCGCCGCTGCCCTCGAGGGCGATGCGGCTGTCGCCGGATTGCAGGCCGAGCTTGCCGTCGACCACATAGCCCGGCTGCATGCGCAGGTTGGCCGAGCCGGCCAGTGGCTTTCCGCGCAGCGTGCCACCAACCTTGTCCAGGCTCAGCGTTGCCCTGGGACCGTTGTCGGTCTGCGTTCCGGCTGTGCTCAGCTTGAAATCGATGGCACCGGACCAGTCGGCAAAGAACGCGCCGGGATCGAGCTGTGTCGCCAAGGCATCGATTCGCCAGCCGAGTCCGGGCTGGAGCGAAATCGTACCGGTTGCTTCGAGGCCGCCCCGCTCCTGTTTCAGGCGCACGCTATTGAGCGTGATCGCCTCCGCACTGCCGCTGACATCGACGTCGATATCGGCCAGCGCATCGGGCGGGCCGAGGGCAAGCGAGCCCTTGGCCGAGAACACTTCGGTGTTGCCATCGAGGGAAAGCTGGCCATGGCTCGCCAGCGGCTGGCCGACCAGATCGGCGGGCAGCAACACGTCTTGCCATTCCGCTTTCAGGTTGGCCGCCGGCGGCGTTGCCGCCAGGTTGAGGTTGCCGCTGAGATCCAATGCGCCACTTGATCCGGGCGCGCCCAGGCGCGCCGTTTCGAGTCTGATCAGGCCATCCTCGATGCGGTAACGGAGTGGGTCGACGGCAAAGCGGTGTGCATTGATCGAGCCCGTGGCGTTGACATCGCCGTGTTCGATATCGCCGCTGCCTTTCAGGGTCAGCGCGAGCTGGCCCAGCTGGCTGCCGGGCATGATCGTCGTCGCTGCAAATGCCGGCACATCCAGCTGCAGCGTCCACGGTGCCGTGCGCGTTTGTCCGATCGTGGCGATCGCGGTGGCTGCCATGGGTCGACTCAGGCCCAATTCGAGACGTGCCTGTTTGCCATTGCTGGAACTCTTCAGTACGCCAGCAAGTTCGCGTTCGCCGGCGCGCCAGGCAAAGGTCGCCTCAGCATTGCCGGAGTACCCGCCGGCGCTGGCCAGCGCGCCGCTCAGATCAACTTGACCATCCGGCGAGTGCAGTGCCAGTCGCTTGACGAGGATCCCGTTGCCGGTCCAGCCGCCGGTCAGGTCGAGGCGGTCGACCACGAGCACCGGATTGCCATCCTGTCTGATCGAGGCGCGCTGCAAGGCGAGTTCGTTGACGAGGATGTCGATCGGCGCAGCCAGCGAAAATTCGCTGGATGATTCTTCCTTCGCGGGAGCCACGCGGGTCAACACGATATCGACATCGTTCACCGCCAGCGCGCTGACTTCGATGCGCTTCTCGAACAGGGCCCACACGGCCAGATCGACATCCAGATGGTCGATACGCACGTCGACACCGTTGGCCAGATCGACGTAGCGCAGCTTCTCGATCTGCAGCGGGCCGGCGAGCGTGCCGGTGTATGCGGACATGCCGAGTTTCCCGTCCAGCGCGCCTTCGATACGGGCGAGGATGAAGCCGGCCCCGGCTTGCGTGTTGAACACCCACAACAATGCTGCGATCAGGACGATCAGCAGGCCCGGCAGAAAATACCCGAGTACCCGGGCGGTGCGGCGCTTGCGCAGCGGACTCGTCGCCTTGGCTGGCTTGCCCTGCGCGCTCACAGATCCGGTCCGATGATGATGTGCAATTCCACGCCGCTTGCGAACGGGTCACCGATCGGTGCGCCAAGGTCGACGCGCACGAGGCCGACCGGGGAGCGCCAGCGCAGGCCGAAGCCGGCACCGACCTTGAGGTCGAAATTGTTGCCACTGAAGGCATCACCGGCGTCAACAAAGGTTGCGGCACCCCACTTCGGCGTGAAGTAGTACTCGTATTCGGCGCTGCCGACGAGCAGGCGATCACCGCCAATGACCTTGGGCTGGGCGGAGCCTGCGGTGAGGGTGCGCGGGCCGACCGTCTGGAATGCGTAGCCGCGGATCGATCGATCACCGCCGGCGAAGAAGCGCAACTCGGGCGGCAGCTTGTCGAAATCAGCGACTCCGGTATAACCGACCGATCCGCGCGCAATGAAGCGGCTGTTGTCGCCAACACCCCGGATCCATTTCGCATCGGCGGTGACCTGGGCAAAGCTCGTGTCCGACAACAGGCCGTTCTTGCCGGCACGCGCGGCCAACGCCAGCGACCAGCCCTTGCGCGGAAAATTGAAATCATCGGCGCGCTTGCGGGTCAGCGAGATTTCCGGGTAGAGCAGGGTCGTGCTGCCCTTCTGCTCGGCGACCTTGAAGTCGCCGGTAAGGAACTGCAGGCCGATCGTGCGTGTCCAGCCATGCCAGATCCGTGAATCATTGGCCGCCAGGCGCAGCGTCTTCGATTCGCTGGTCTTGGTATTTTCATCCCGATAGGTGATGCCGAAGTTGAGGCTGTGGTTGTTTGGCCCGGGCAGCGGGATCTGATACAGCGTCGAGAGCGTCTTCAGACGCTGCGCCAGGATCGTCTCGAACTTGAGCTTGTGCCCGCGCAAGTTGATCCAGCGTCGTTCGACACCGCCGCGCACGCCGACACCGGTGTCGGTACCAATGAACACACCGCCGGTATAGATCGTGCGCTTGGCCGGAGCCAGAGTCACGGCGATCGGCACTTTGCCATCGGTGGCATTTTCGGTATCCGGCTGCACCTGCGAGATGGCGAAGTAGTTGGCGTCGAACAGACGTTGCTGCAACTCCAGAAGTTTGTCCTGCGCGTAGTAGTCACCGACTTTCCACGGGATGAAGCGCTGCATGAATTCATCGGCGAACTGGCCTCCTTCGAAGTCGGTTTCGGCAAAGCGGAAACGCTGGCCGACCTTCCATTCGAGCTTGATCCTGGCCGTGTTTGCCGCGCGTTCCACTTCGACGCGATGGGTGACCAGTTCGGCATCGAGATAGCCGACGCTGAACAAGGCGGCATGGATGGCCGCCTTGCTGCGTTCGTACTCGGCGTGATCGAGACGCTGGTTTCTTTGCGGTGCGAATGCGGCGCGCGCCATGTCGACGGCACGCAAGCCTTTGGTCTCGCCATCGATGCGGATGTCCACATCGGTGACCTTGACCGGCTCACCCGCTTTCACATGCAGGGTGGCGCGGAAGTTCTCGCCCTCGCTGGAAAGGTCGCCATCCACCGTGACGTTGTAATAGCCATACGCTTCGAGCGCCTGCTGGATCTGTTCTTCTGCACGTCCGTACAGGCGACGAACCTGGGCGCTACTGACATCGCGTTGGGTGTACTGCTGCAACTCGAGTGCGCCGAGTGCGGCTGTACGCAAGTCGTCGTCGATACCGTCGAGCTTGACGTCGACACGAGCCGCGATCGCCGACATCGGCAGGATCGCGCAGGCGAATGCAAGCAGGGCGGATCGCGGCACGGGCCGGCGGCGACCGGTCGTCGAGGAAGGGAAAACAGTCATGGGAGATTTATAGCAGGGCGCGTGGCAGAACGATGTTATGTCTGTGCCCGGCGTTCATGTTCGAGCCACGATTGTTTGCAATCGGGGCCGATTCCTGTTCCTGCATCAAGCGGCCGCTTCTGTCGACTGGTGTGCGATCCATGCGCCGACAAGGGCCGATGCATACGGGATCGCCTGTGCCGCAAGGATTGCAATCCACAATTTCCCTTCGGTGTAATTGATGCCGTTGGAATAGACCATGCCGATGATGCAGGCGACCAGGGCGATGAACATCAGCAGTTCCTCGCGCACCGACGAGAACGCGCTCGGCTTGCCGCCTAGACGGCGGCTCTTGGCCGTGCGCACGAACTCGCCCTTTTTCTTCCACAAGCCGAGGAAGATGCCGCGGGCGATTGCGTGGCTCAAGCCCATGCTGGCGATCGAGGCCATGATCGTGTCGTACCATGAACAGGGCACGCGCTTGCGATAGAGGACGATGCCGAAAAACACCTTGCTGATGATGAAACCGATGATCGGGATCAGGAACAACTCCATCGGCAAGGTGAAATACCGCGGCCAGCCGACCATGCCGATGGTCCAGGCGATTGCCATCATCGTGAACACCAGGTGCAGGGCATCGGCGAACCATGAGAACCAGCCGGTCAGGAAGTGGAACTTCTGGCCGCGGCTCAACGGGCTGTCGCTGGCGGTCATCCAGCCGAAGCGTGCCTTCATGATCTGCATGGCGCCGAATGCCCAGCGGTAGCGCTGCGACTTGTAGGCGGTGAAATCGGCTGGGGTCAGACCCTTGCCCATCAGCTCATCGACATAGACCAGCTCATGCCCGGCATGCATCAGGCGCAGGCCGAGCTCGGCATCCTCGCAGATCGTCCACTCCGACCACGCGCCGGTGCCGACCAGCAGATCCTTGCGCACCATGGTCATGGTGCCGTGCTGGATGATCGCGTTGCGCTCGTTGCGGTGGTGCATGCCGATACGGAAAAAGCCGTCGTATTCCCAGGCGGTCATGCAGCGGAACGGATCGTCCTCGAAGTCGCGGTGTGCCTGCGGGCATTGCACGACGGCGACCTTCGGGTTGCCGAAGTGGCCGGTCAGCGCGCTCAGCCAGTCCTCGCGCACGACATAATCGGCATCGACCACGGCAATGACTTCGGCGCGCGGGTCGGTCTGTTCGAGACCGAAGTTGAGCGCACCAGCCTTGAAACCCGGCCACGGATTCAGATGGAAGAAGCGGAACCGCGCGCCGAGCTTCGCGCAGTATTCCTCGACCGGTTTCCACACCTCTTCGCGCTTGGTGTTGTTGTCGATGACCAGGACTTCGTAGTTCGCATAGTCGAGCGCAGCCAGCGAGTCGAGGGTCAGCATGACCATCTCGGGCGGCTCGTTGCAGCAGGCGAGGTGGATCGAGACGAACGGCTGTTCGTCGGCTGGCGAGGGTTCAAGCAACTCGAAGTGACGCAGCCATCGGGGCCGCCAGAGCACCTCGGTGAACTCGAAACCATTGATCAGCAGGACGAGGATGATCGCGATCTGCGCCGGCACCAGGAGCAGGAACATGGTCCAGTCCAGCGGACTCAGATAGAGCGCCAGTGGTACGCTGACCGACCACACGATCACCGAGGCCGACAACTGGATCAGGCCGAGGAAGAACAAGATGCCGGTGACATAGAAGCGCATGAAATGCCGCGCAAACCAGAACATCGGCAGCAGGGCGAGCAGTGAGGCAGCCAGTGCCTTGATCGGCCAGGTCGGGTCTTCGATGACCTTGCCGGTCATTGCGAACTTCGGTTCGCGCGCGGCATTGAACATGCCCCAGTAGGCTTCGACGCGTCCGGCCATAGCTTCCTTCCACGGCTGGTCGATCGCCTCCATCACGTAGTAGTCGATGTGCTCGCGCTCGGCCACATTGAACCATTCGCGCAGGAACTGCGCCTCGTCTTCGATCGAGGGCTGGGCGTACTCTTTGCGGTCGCCATTCGACGGCCAGCCGATTTCGCCGATCACCACGGGTTTGCCCGGAAACAGCTCTTTCAGCCGGTTGTACTGGCCGAGGGTGAAGTTGATCGCATCCTTGCGCGGGATTTTTTCCCAGTACGGCAACAGGTGCACGGTGATGAAATCAACATGATCGGCCAGCGTGGGATTGCGCTCCCAGACAAAGAACGGTTCGGCGGTCGAGACCGGGATTTTCAGCTGCGCACGCGCACGGTCGATGTAACTGATCAATTCATCGATGCTGACATCGCCGCGCAGGATCGTTTCGTTGCCGACCATCGCCCGGGTGATGTTCGGGTGCTTGCGTGACAAGGCGATCAGCGCTTCCAGTTCAGCCTCGTTGTTGCGCATGCGCCGGTCGATCCATGCTCCCGAGAGCACTTCCATGTCGTAGAACGCGGCGAGGCGCGGAATCTGCGGGCTCTCAAGCGAAGAATAGGTGCGCAGGCGCTTGGTATGTCGCGAAAGCAGGCGGATGTCACTGGCCAGCTCGGATTCGCTCGGAAACAGGCCCTTGGTCGGATCCTGATAGCGCTGGAAGGCGTTGTAGGCCATGCCTTCGACGCGGCCGCTCCAGTCATCGATCGGGACGGGCCGGTTGAGGAACGCCCACAGGCCGAAGTTCAGCGTGGCAACGATCACCGCAAGCAGCACGGCACGCCAGAACGATTTCTTCACCACTTCGGATTGCGTGTCGATCAAGGGAGGCTCGGCGGTGCGTGGAGCAGCGCGGCAGCATAGCGGAGGTAACCCCGTGCCTCAATCGAGCGAACGCGTGTGCGATGTTGCATGGGGTGTGGCAATCATGATTCGGCCCTTGCAGCACGATTCCCGCACTCAATGCAGGATCAGCGCTGAACGGCAGGTGGCGGGTGGGCTGGGAATCCACGCCCGCATGCCTGATCCGGGCTACACTGCGCGCTGGAGTCGGCCAGGCAGTCGCGACGTGTTTAGGCACGGCGAGGAAAGTCCGGGCTCCGCAGGGCAAGGTGCCAGGTAACGCCTGGGCGGCGCGAGCCGACGGAAAGTGCAACAGAAAGCAAACCGCCGAACGGCATCGCCAGATGCGCGTGGCAAGGGTGAAACGGTGCGGTAAGAGCGCACCGCATGCGGGGCCAACGCCGCATGGCACGGCAAACCCCACCTGGAGCAAGACCAAATAGGGGAGCTATGGCGCGGCCCGCGTCGCTCCCGGGTTGGTTGCTTGAATCCTGCGGCGACGCAGGATCCAGAGGAATGGCTGCCCACGACAAAACCCGGCTTATCGGCCGACTCCTTCTTTTCTCATGTCTTCGATCGTGCGGGTCGCACCATCGGATCCAGCACTTTGACCAACTCGTGGGGGCGGTTTCAACCGCGATGCCCTTTCTTTTCAAGGATGTGCAGCGTGACTGAAGTCACTCACACGAAGGCCGCCTCTGGCTTCAATTGCGATCTGGTCGAGTGAGCAACGTCCGTGTCGATCGCGCCATGGTCAGGGTTGCGGGATCGCGATGTGATCGCGATATGTCGGAGGCATGCGCGCTTGCGTGGCCTGCTCGAAGGCATAAGCAAGCTTGATCAGGGTCGATTCGCTCCAGGCGCCGGCGAAGAAGCTGAGGCCAATCGGCATACCGTGCACGGAGCCGGCCGGAACCGTGATCGCCGGATAGCCCGAGACAGCGGCCGGCGTCGAGCTGCCACCGGAGAAGTGATCGCCGTTGATCCAGTCGGTCAGCCAGGCCGGGCCGCCGGTGGGGGCGACCAAGGCGTCGAGCTGGTTTGCCTTCAGCACGGCGTCGATGCCGTGTTCGCCAGCAAGTGATTTCGAGCGTTTCAATGCATCGCGATAGGCCGGGTCGGTCAATGGCCCGCGCGCTTGCGCTCGTTCAAACAATTCCTGGCCAAACCAGGGCATCTCGCGGGCGTGTTCGCGCGTGTTGAAGGCAATCAGCTCGGCCAGTGAGCGTGGTGCCCTGGCCGACGCGGGCAAACCAGCGAGATACGTATCGAGATCGTGCTTGAACTCGTATTCCAGCACGGTCATTTCATCATCGTCATAGCTGGCGTGATTCGGTATCTCGACCGGATCGACAATGATCGCACCGGCCGCCTTGAGCGCGGTGATGTTCCGCTCAAGCACGCCATCAACTTGCGCACTGAATCCGGCGAACTGGCGCACGACGCCGATGCGCGCACCCTTGAGGCCATTGGCATCGAGGGATTTCGTGTAGTCGACGCCTTGCTTGTCGGCATCCGCCGTGGCCGCATCGCGCGCATCGCTGCCAGCAAGCGCGTTGAGCAGGATCGCCGCATCGCGAACGCTGCGCGTCATCGGGCCCGCCGTATCCTGGCTGTGCGACAGCGGAATGATGCCGGCGCGGCTGACCAGGCCCACGGTCGGCTTGATGCCGACAAGGCCATTGATCGCCGATGGGCAGACGATCGAGCCGTCGGTCTCGGTGCCGATGCCGATCGTCGCCAGACTGGCTGTGATGGCCGCGCCGGTGCCCGCGCTCGATCCGCAGGGATTGCGATCAAGCGCGTAGGGGTTTTTCGTTTGCCCGCCACGACCGCTCCAGCCGCTGCTCGAATGCGTCGAGCGGAAGTTGGCCCATTCGCTCAGGTTGGTCTTGCCGAGGATTACCGCACCGGCCGCGCGCAATTTCGCAGCGACGGTCGAATCCTTTACCGCGATCGAATCCGTCAGCGCCAGCGAGCCGGCCGTGGTGTGCATCTTGTCGGCAGTTTCAATATTGTCCTTGAGCAAGACCGGGATGCCGTGCAACGGGCCACGGATCTTGCCGTTCTTTCGCTCGACATCGAGCGCGTCGGCAATGGCGAGCGCATCGGGATTGAGTTCGATGATGGCATTGATCGCCGGCCCGTTCTTGTCGATCGTGGCGATCCGATCGAGATATTGCCTGACGAGTTCATGTGCACTGAGATCGCCACGTTGCATGCGCAGGGCAAGGTCGGCAACGCTGGCCTCGACGATGCCGGAATCGACACCCGGATCAGTCGAACCAGCGGCCACTGCGGTGCCGGGAACCACCACACAGACACAAGACGCAAGCAACGGCTTCAGGAGATTGCGCAACATGGGAGATCCATAGTTTGTTCGCAAGCGGGGAATAATAACCGGCTTGATCTGTCCGCGAATGTCAGCCGGGGTAATCCTTGCTCATGCCGGCAAGCAGCGCTTGGACTGTAACCGAGGAATAGGACACCTTTCCCGGCGTCTCCGCTCTCGGTGGCGTCGCATCGGCCGCTCGCAAGGCCTCGGTCAGTCGACTGTTGGTCGTGTAGATCGGTGCGTTGACGGTGAATGCCTTTGGCTCCGGATCAGAACCAAACAACTGCTTGTAGAGGACAATCGCATCAAGCAGCACGAGATCCGTCCCGGGATGCATGCCATCGGACTGGAACCAGCCCAGCCCGGGTTCCGCCCGGCGCAGGCGCTGGAGCTTTTCGGAAACCTCGACATAGGCGATACCTGCGCGGGCGGCAGCCCGGGACTCGCCCTCGACCAGCGCCCGCGATGCCGAAGACAGACCTTGATACGTTCCCATGAGCACAATGTTTACGTCCTTGTTCCGGGCGACTTTGGCAAGGCTCTCGATCGCCTGTTGCGACTGCGCACAGACTTCGCGGTTCTGCGCACACAACAAATCGCCGCCACGTTCCTGAAGGACGATCGTCGTGTAGTGGTTTGCCGACAAGGCGCGAACAACCGATCCGTCCTGCACGCGCTGATTGAGGGTCGCCCCGCCCCGCACGATCATGTCGCTGCGCACAGGATGTCCATTGGCGTTTGCCAGAGCTGCAAAGACGGCGGGCAAGTTGCCGACATAGGTGAGGCTGTTGCCCACGAACAGGACTTGGTCGGGCCGCTTCCCCGGGATCTGTGCGCTGCAGGGCAGGCACGTCAGCAACAGGGTCAGAGCGAGCAGAATTCGCATATGCATGAATTGAGCCTTTGTGCAGAGCAGGCGGAGCTGCTGCTCGGTCGCGAAATAGTACTCGTCACATCGGCGATGTTGCATCCGTGCAGACCGACACCTTCGCGATTCCTGGAATCACTCACGCCGAACGCAGGCTCTATCCTGCGTTTTCGACTGACCGGATTCGGGAACTGGCGTTCGCGCGGGTTCTTCTCGCGCGATGAAACTCAGGATTCGTACGCGGAATAGCGGATCTGTGCCGAACGCATGGCGCCGACGGCAATCCGCTCGGCATCGGCAGCACAAATGCCCTCCAGCCATTCGGTGAGCCGTCCGTATCGGCCGCGAATGCGCCATTCCCTGAGTGCCGCGAGTATCACCCGCTCGGCGATCCGCGGATCGCGCATAAGGGCGATCGGCCGCAACATCACGTGTTGCTGGCCGAACGTTCGCCAGTAGTTGCGCTCACGAACCTGGAAACTCCTTGCCCTGCCGACCTTGCAGTTGGCCGAGGTGACCGTGATGCACCGCTCGGCAAGCTTGCGGTTTTGCGCATTCACCGAGATCGGATGCGGATTCGTCAACGTGACGATGTAGATTCCGGATTCGGGCACGGGATCATGATCCTTGCCAATGCACTTGCCGGCGGGGATCGTCCGGCGTTGCCACATTCGGCATGGTGTGACCTGCGCGCGTGCCGGTGCAAGCTTCCGACCGATCAGCCTTTGCGCGCAAACCGGTAGTGCGCAACCAGCCACTCGCTGCCCTCGGCATAGCCAAACAGTTCGGCACAGGCCATCCAGAACATGCGCCAGCGCTGATTCCAGAGCCTGGCCTGCTCGGGCCCATAGGCTTGCGTGAGGATGGCCATGACCTGTTCGCGATTGCTGTCCTGGTTTTCGAGCCAGGCATTGGCGGTTTTCTCGTAGTGGGTACCGGGCAGCAGCCAGCGCTCTTCGATATGAATGTGTTTCTGGAAATGCAGCAGGGTGTCGGCAGCTGGCATGAGGCCGCCGGTGAAGAAGTGCCGACCCATCCAGTTGTCTTCGCCGGCGGTTTCAAACGGGTAGGCGAGGGTCTTGTGGCAGAAGATGTGGACAAAGAGTTTTCCGCCGGGTTTGAGCCATGCGCCGATGCGCTGCAGCAGGTGTTCGTAGTTGCGCATGTGCTCGAACATCTCGATGGAGACGGCACGGTCGAACTGGTCAGCCTCCAGGGAGAGCGTGTTGACGTCGATGGTGATGACGCTGACGTTGTCGAGTCCGCGTTCCTTGCAGCGCGCCTCGATGAACTCGCGTTGCGGGCGAGAGTTGGAAACCGCAGTGATGCGTGCGCTGGGATATCTTGCGGCCATCCACAGGGTCAGTGATCCCCAGCCACAGCCGAGTTCGAGGATGTGCTGACCGTCGGCGAGTTCAGCGCGCTCAGCGTAAAGGCCAAGCATGCGCGCCTCGGCCGCATCGAGATCGGGCGTGCTGTCATCCCAATAGCACGAACTGTACTTGAAATTCCTGCCAAGACAGAGCTGGAAGAACGGCGGTGGCAGCTCGTAGTGCTGGGCATTGGCGGCCGCGGTTTCGATCGCGATCGGGCTGTCGCGCAGTTCGTCGATCTGCGCGCGCTGACGCTCGGCGGTGGCTTCGACACCGAGGGCGTTTTCCTGGCTGAGACGCAACGCGCACTGGCGACGAATGCCAAATCGCAGCAGGCCATCCGGAATCAGGCCGCGTTCGGCCCAGCGGGTCAGGGTGCTTTCGTTCTCGGCGACGGGTTTGCGCTGGATTGGATTAGCGGCAATGGATTGGCTGGACATGATCGAATTCTCAATCGAATGGGTGTCAGGATTTGCGCGGAAACCACGGAATCAGCACGCTGGTCGTGCGCTGGTATTGGCGATAGTCGTCGCCACGAGAGCGCAGGGCCTGCGCTTCGGTGTAGGGAATGCCAGTGATCCAGCTCAGCATGCCGAGCATCAAGGCCGGCCCAACCAGGCTGGCGACAACCCAGCCTGCGCCGGCGCCGATGGCGAGGAAGACATAGGCGAACCAGTGCAGCCATTCGAAAAAATAGTTCGGATGGCGTGAGTATTTCCACAAGCCGTAGCGGCAGGTCTTGCCCTTCATCGAAGGATCGGCGCGATGCGCGGCGAGCTGGTTGTCGGCGATCCACTCACCGCCAAGCGCGATGATCCAGGTCAGCACGGCAAGGATCGTCCAGACGCTTGCGCCTTCGACCGGATTGTGTGCGGCGATCCAGAACGGCAGCGAGAAAACCGCGGTGAACAAGGCTTGGGCGAGAAAGAACAGCAGGAACTTGGCCTGGCTGTCGTTCCAGTGCTGGCGCAGGAAAGCGTAGCGGCCATCCTCATCCTCGGTGCGAACCCGGTGCAGGACATGCAAGGCCAGTCGCACGCCCCAGATCGCGCCCATGGCACCGACCAGCAGTCGCGGCAAGAAGGCACCGGATCCGGTCAGTGCGTAGAACATGGCAGCGGCGGCCATTGATGCCGACCACAGCGCATCGACAATGCCGGCATTGCGCGTGCGGCGCTGGTACAGCCAGCCCGCGATCATGATCAGGTTGGCGGCAAGCCAGACGAGGACGATGGCAGCGAGTCCGCTCATGGCGCCCTCATCAGTGGCAGTGAAACGGAATTATCAGGTTTCCGCGAGAATCGGCGGGCGACCACGCTCAGCACCGCCATCGCGACCAGCCAGCACGCGCCCAGCACGACCAGGGCGATCCAGACCGGTGGCGCGATGGTCACCGCGCCCCAGACACGCCCGGCGCCGTAGTACGAGATCGGACCGACCACGGCGGCCAGCGGTGCAATGATCAGCGGACGCGCGTTGAGGTAGTGCAAGGAATGATTGAGGGTGAGGGCGAAGCCAGCCCACAGCGAAAGAATCCAGAATGGTGCGAGCGGCGCAGCTGGCAGCGGCGAGGAATACGTCGACAGTCCGCTTGCCGCCATCAAGGTGTCGGTGATGAAGCCGAGGCCAAGCGCGAGTCCCATCAGTTTGAGGTCGCCGCGAACCGCGACACCGCTGCGAAAATGGCAGATTGCGAAAATCACCAGCGCGACTGGGCCAGCCCACCAGATGGAACTGGCGGCGCCGCCGACGGCGGCAAACCAGACGATCTGGAAGGCGATGAAGTTGATCCAGTTTTTCATGTCGGCTCGACGCCCTGGATGCGTGGCGTGAATTGCGCCGGTCTCGCCTCGGGCTTGCACAACAGCATGTGCACATCGCCAATCGAGCGCTCGATGAAGCCGCCTTCGCAGTAGGTCAGATAGAACAGCCACATGCGGATGAAGCGCTCCGGATAGCCGAGCGCGCGTACCTCGCCGATGCGATCGAGGAAGCGCCGACGCCAGGCGCGCAGGGTCAGCGCATAACTTGGACCGATGTCCTCGAGGTTGAACAACTTCATGTTGCTGCTGCGACCGATGGCGCTGGTCATCGCGCTGATCGAGGGGATAAAGCTGCCGGGAAAGATGAAGCGCTTGATGAAGTCGACGGCTTTCAGCGCTTGCTTGTAGCGGTGGTCTTCGATCGTGATGGCCTGGATCAGGGCCATGCCGTCAGGCTTCAACAGGCGGTTGACGGTGGCGAAATAGGGCTCGAGATACTGGTGGCCGATGGCCTCGATCATTTCGATTGAAACGACCCGGTCGAAGCGGCCTTTGAGGTCGCGGTAATCCTCAAGCAGCAGGGTGACCCGATCGCCGAGGCCGGCTGCTTCGATGCGCTCGCGGGCGAGATCGTGTTGTTCTTTCGAGATGGTGGTCGTGGTCACCCGGCAACCGTAATGCTGTGCTGCATGCAGCGCGAAGCCTCCCCAGCCGGTGCCGATTTCGAGCACGTGATGCTGCGGGCCCAGGCCGAGCTTGCGGCAGATGCGATCGAGCTTGCGCGTCGAGGCCGTCTCCAGGCTGTCATCCTCGCTTTCGAAAATCGCCGAGGAATACATCATGTTTTCATCGAGGAAGAGCTTGAACAGGTCATTGCCCAGATCGTAGTGCGCGGCGATGTTGCGACGACTGCCCTTGCGCGTGTTGCGCATCAGCGCGCCCCATACCCGCAGCGCCGATCCGCCAATGCGGGCGAGGCCGGATTCCATCGCGTCGAGATGATCGCGATTGCGCACAAGGATACGGGTCAGTGCGACCAGATCGTCGCAATCCCAGAGCCCGTCCATGTACGCCTCGCCGGCGCCGACGCTGCCGTTCAGGGCGACCTGGCGATAGAACGCGGAGTCATGGATATGGATGTGCGCGACCAGGGTTTCCTCTGGATCAGCCGCAGGCATTCCGAGCACCTGGGTCTCGCCGTTTTCGTCGATGCTGATGCGGCAGTCGCGCATGTTCCTGAGCAGGTCGAGCAGACGCTTGCGCAGGATGCGATCGAGCATGGGCGTCGCGCGCGCCGAGGTGTCAGAAAAATTCTCGGGCACATCCGAGGTGGTGATCTCGCGGGTATTCATGCTCATGCAGCCTTGTTGTTGTCTGGATGATCGTGGATCGGATTGCGTTTCAGCCACAGGCGCAGTGCCTGCCAGTGGATGGCGCCGACGATCCGGGTGGTCATGAGTGGAAAGCGCAAAAGGACGCGGGCGAGGTTGATGCTGGAAAGCGGCTGGCGTTCGAGAGTCAGCGTTGCATCGAACTCGCGTTGGGTTCCCGCTGCGCGATCGAGCACGCTCATGTGGATCAGCAAGCGTTCGGCCGGCGTCGAAAAGCGCCAGGCGTAATCGCGGTCCATGCCGATGAAGGGCGATACGTGAAAGGCCTTGGCGAACTGCCACGAAAACGCGTCGGCGCGATGCTCGGCCGTCGCTACCGGCAAGACATAGGCATGGCGCTCCTTCCACGGCGTATTGGTGATCTCGGCGACAATCACATCGAGGGTGACGCCATCGGCCTCGAAGCAATAGTAGAAACTGACCGGATTGAAACTGTGGCCGAAGTAGCGCAGATGGGTGAGCAGTCGGATCGGGCCTTCCGGCACGCGACCGAGGGCCTCGGCCACACGTATGCGCACGGCCTCATCCAGCGGAATCGACGCATCGCCCAGATAGTCGCTGCGACGGAATTCTGCCAGATTGCGCTGTCCGGACGACCACAACCAGCGACCGGCAAAAACCTGATCGATCTCGGCCAGATCGAGATAGAGCATCGCCATGCGATAGCTGAAGGCATGTGGATGTGGTGCATGGCGACGGTGTTGCACGCTGCCCTGATAGATCGCGCTGGCATACCCCGCGACGGACATCGACTCTGCCGAATCGCGTGCATGCGTCGACACCACGGTGTTCTCGGAATCGGCACGGCTTTGCTGCGGATTGGCGGTGGCCAGACGCGTCATCACCATTCGACTCCCAGCGCAGTCGCGATCTCATGCGCGCTGCGCAAACCGTCCTCGTGAAAACCGAAGCCCCAATACGCGCCGGCAAACCAGGTGCCGGACTGGCCCTGGATCTCGGCCTTGCGTCCGCGTGCGCTGGCCGAGGCCTGAGTCTGCACAGGATGACGGTAGTTGAGGTGTCGCAGAATCTTCGACGGATCGATCTGCGGCGTGCGATTGAGGCTGACGATCAGCGGCTCGCTCGACTCGATCGATTGCAGCGCATTCATCCAGTAGCTGACCGAACATGGCGCCTCGCGATCCACCGGGATATGTGCGTTCCATGCGGCCCAGGCTTTGCGGTTTTCCGGCAGCACGTTTTTATCCGTGTGCAGGACGGTATCGTTGTCCTGATAGCCCAGATCGCCAAGAATCGATTGCTCGGCCGGCGTCGCATCAGTCAGCAGCTTCAGTGCATCGTCACTGTGGCAAGCCATCACCACATGGTCGAAAGATTCGACTCCCGCCGCGCTGTTGATTTCAACCCGGCCAGGATGCCGGCTCACGTGACTGACCGCACAGCCGAGACGCTCTTCGACCGACCAGTTCTTGCGCATGGCATCGATATAGCGCTGCGAACCGCCAGTGACCACGCGCCATTGCGGACGTCCGCTGATCTGCAGCATGTGGTGGTTGGCCATGAAGCGCACCAGCTCGATCGCCGGGAAGTCGAGGATACGCCGGGAAGGCGATGACCACAGCGCCGAGGCCATCGGCACCAGGTGGTCATCACGAAAGACATTGGAATAGCGGTTTTGCCGCAGGTACTCACCCAGCGTTGGGCCCGGCTCGGCGCTGGACAGCAAGCGTGGCGCTTCGCGATAGAACCGGCGCAGGTCACCGAGCATGCGCCAGAAGCGCGGGCTCAGCAGGTTGCGCGGCTGGCAGAACAATCCGCCGAGACTGCCCGTGTTGTATTCCAGTCCGCTGGCGGCGTCGTGCACGGAAAAGCTCATCGTGGTCGCTTGCGTGGCGACGCCGAGTTCGGCGAACAATCGCGTAAGCAGCGGGTAGTGTTCGGCATTGGAAACAATGAAGCCGGTATCGACCGCATGCCGGCGACCATCGAGTTCGATGCCGTGGGTATCGGTGTGCCCGCCCAAGGTGGGGGATTTCTCGAACAGGATCACTTCGTGCTGGCGCGACAAAAACCAGGCGCTGCCAAGACCGCCGATGCCCGAGCCGATGACGGCAATGCGCATCAGAGGTTTCGGCCTTGCAGCAACACTGCGGGCACCGGCTTCAGATCATGGATGAGGCCAAGGCCGGCTAACAGCCTGAGGCCGATCCAGGTGAGATCCAGCTCCCACCAGGCGAAGCCCTGGCGTGCTGAGCCGGGGAAAAAATGGTGGTTGTTGTGCCAGCCTTCGCCAAAGGTGATCAACGCGAGAACCCAGTTGTTGCGGCTGTCATCACGCGTCTCGAAGCGGCGTGAGCCGAACTGATGGGCCAGTGAGTTGATCGTGACCGTGGCGTGGAACAACACGATGGTCGAGATGAAAAATCCCCAGACCAGCATTTGCGGGCCGCTGGTGCCGAGATCGGGATGGGCCTCGGCCAGCCAGCCACCGAACACGTACACGCCGACCGCAAGCAGGATCGGCATGAGCAGATCAAAGCGGTCGAGAAGACGCAATTCTGGCAGTTGGCGCAGATCGGGAATCGCCTCCCAGTTGGTGCGGAATCCGCGCGGAGTCAGAAACCAGCCCATGTGCGCGCGCAGGAATCCATGCTGACGCGGCGAATGCATGTCATCGGGCGTATCGGTATGCCGATGGTGATGCCGATGATGCGCCGCCCACCACAGTGGTCCGCGCTGCACGCACATGGCACCGATGGCGGCGAAGAAAAACTGCACCGGTCGCGAGGTGCGGAACGCGCGATGCGAAAAATAGCGGTGATAGAAGCCGGTCAGGGCAAACATGCGCAGGGCATACAGCGCGGTCGCGACGAGCAGGGCCGCCCAGGAGAAACCGACCCAGACCACGCCCAGGCAGGCGACATGCATGGCGATGAATGGAATCGTGCGCAACCAGTCGATGCGGTCGGCGTTGTCATCCAGCGGGGCGTCATCCGCGGTGTCGAACCAGCGCCGCAAGGTGCGCATGACGCGTCCGTGAGACGGGATTGGCACGGAATGGGGTGTCTCGGTCGACATGGGCAGCGGGATCGGTTTCCAGTAATCAGCTGGATATACGCAGTAACGGGGCAGATGGATGCAGGTGTGCGGGCAAGATCCCTGCTTGCCTCACGGTGCTGGGCGTCGCGCCTCGCAGACACTCGAACGTTCGGAGGCTGAGCGATATCCGTTTCGCCTCGAACTATCGCGCAAGCGCAGGACGCCCAGGCAAAACAAATCCCACTCGCCCTACAGCAAAGCCACGCCACCCTTGGCGATGATCGGCCCGGCGGCCTTGGCGTGGGGCGCACCTTCGGGTGATTCGAGGGTGACCGCAAACAGTGCTCCGGCACGGATGTCGGCGAGCAGCTCATCCGGAATGCGCATGGTCTGCGCGCGTGTGGCATCGAGCAGGCCCAGCGATATCGCGGCCTTGCCTTCGGGAATCAGCCACAGTTCCTGGGCCCGGCCATCGGTCGGTGGGGCGATCAGCGGCGTGATCGTCATGCGGGCCTTGTCGCGATCGACCATGGCGACGAAACCGGCTACGCCGTTGTCATCGGCAAGCGTTGAAACCATCTGATTCGCGGGTACCTGCGTGACGGTTTGTGGGGCGTTGAACACAACCACGGCAAAGGCCGCTGCAGCCGCGAATGCGCCGGTTGCCAGCCAGCGCCAGAAAGCGAGACTGTCCCAGATGCTGGTCGGTGCGGTGACGACCTTGACGCGATCGGGTTCGGGGAGCTTGAGCGCCGAGCGGATGCGTGCCCAGACGTAATCGGGAACATGGGCAGGTGCGATCTCGCCCATCAGCGGCATGAATCTCGATTCCCACAACGCAACCTCGCGCGAGAAACCGATATCGCTGGCGATGCGTGTCTCCGCAGCGCGACGCTCACGCGCATCGAGCACACCGAGCACGTATTCGGCGGCCAGGTCGCCGGACGGTGGAGTGGTTTGGCTGTCGATCGTGTTCATCGTTCAAGACAAGCCTTGAGTTTGAGCAGGCTGCGACGGATCCAGCTTTTCACGGTGCCGAGCGGATTGCCGCTGCGTTCGGCGAGCTCTTCGTAGGTTGCGCCTTCGAAGAACGCCACCCGGATCAATTGGCGACGGGGTGCTTCCAGTTCATCGAGGCAGACCTCGATACGCGCCTGATCCTGGGCAACCTCGGCGACTTCGCTGGCGCTCGTGTCGGCTTCGATCTCATCGAGTTCAATCAGTGTCTGCCCACGGGAGCCGACATTTGCGCGCAGGCGGTCAATCGCCTTGTTGCGCGTCATCATCGACAGCCAGGTCATGGCGCTGGCGCGGGTGGCGTCGAACTGCTCGGCCTTGCGCCAGATGCCGAGGAACACCTCCTGCAACACCTCTTCGGCTTCGGCGCGTTGCGGCAGCACACGCAGGCAAATGCCAAACAGTTTTGCCGAGGTCGTCCGGTACAGGTTCTCGAACGCCATGGCGTCGCCACCCGCCACCGCAAGCAACAATTGGTTCAGGCTCTCGCCATCGCCTGAACGTGATTCCACCTCTGCCACGGAAACCCCCGGATTCGAACGGCCAGCCGCAGCAGACCGTACAGGGTTCCGGAATCTTTCACCATCCTCGATCAATCGAGCGCGCGCAGCCTGAACCAGAGCAGCAGCGCTGCCGCGGTCAGCACCACTTCGAGGGCGCCGGTACCCAGCGTGGTTGCTGAAACCGGCCAGTAGCGAGCGACGCTGACGATGCGGAACAGCAGGATCGGCACATAGATGGCCAGCGCGAAAATCAGGCCGAACCGATGGTTGCCGCTGAGCGCGGTCCAGGCGAACAAAAAGGCGAAGCCGAACTGCATGCCGCCGTAAATCACCGCGTACTCGGACTGACCGGAGCTGGACAATTGGAGAAAGCCGATCGATTGCGAGGTTTGTGTTGGCATCAGCACGCACCACAGCGCAAGCAGGCCGTAGAGCACGGCATTGATCCAGAGATACACGGCGGTCATGCGGGGATTCCATCGGGTTGGGTTGAGTGGCAGTAGACATGATTGCGGCGCCCACATCAAAGGCTGCACTGGCCGTCAAGCAGGACAAATGCTGCAGTGGCCAGGGCTTGCGCATCCGCCTTCCGCGAGCGCGCCGCTGGCGGAAATTCGATGCGCACCTTGAGGTTCTTGCCATTGTTGTCGCGGATGTTGGAGATGCCGCTGTACTCGCGAAGCGCCCTGGTGTCTTTGGCATAGGCCATGTCGATCGCGGGCAGGGCGAAACCGAACCACGAATCCAGCTCAAGCCGGAAGCGTTGTACGGGTGTGCCACCGATTTGATCGGTTCCGGTCGGCTTCAGCACAAACGCATAGGTGCGCAATCGGCTCGGCAGCAGGAACTCGACCTTTTGCTCCTGACCAGCGAGCAGGGCATCCCACTGCTGGATGATGAAGCGGTCGAAACCGGCATCGACAACGAGGCGCTTGGCGGCGTCGACGGGCGCAGTCTGTTCAGTTTGCCCGCTGCTTCGGCGAATGAAGACTTCGCGCTTGCCATCGGCATCGAGGCGCACGCCTTCGCGATAGCCGTAACGGGCGTCATCGAGCTCGAACAACGGCGCCAGTGTCTGGCCGGTTTCCGCGACGCGCTTGCGGGCAAATGGCTTGCCGTCAGGACAGGTGAAAAGGACTACGCGTCGGGTTTCCCCGCCATCAATCGTGCTCCAGTGCGACTCGCTGTAGAGCTCGCGTCCGTCACTGTCGTAGGCGGTGCCGGTGTAGTGCTCGATGGCTGAACTTGCCATTCCGATCGACGCGGCCGCAAACCCAATCAGCGATACGCCGGCAAGCGCAGCCCAGCGAGTTCGCGTTCGAGCATGCGCGGCGATGGGCTTGGGCATGGACACGCTGTCGGTTGATGGAAGTCATTGGATATACGGTGCGTGCCGGGATGCGGATGCAGTGTCAGATGCCGGGCTCTTGATCCAGTCCACGCTCGATGGGTGGAATCGGCAGGACGACAGCGAAGTCGATCCGGGCAAAGCCTCGGCGAATCGGGTGATTCTGGCAATTGCTTGAGCGCAATCTGCCGTTCCACGGTCGGGCAGAAAACAGCTGCGCGCAATTGCCCGCGTCGCGACGATCGCCTATGGTCGCCGGCTGACCCAACGGAGCTTCCCATGCGCAAATCCATGCTCGCCCTGATCCTGTCAATGACCGTTGCCGGTGCCCAGGCCGACGAGGGCATCTGGCTGCCTTCGCAGTTGCCGGAGATTGCCGCCACGCTCAAGGCGGCCGGATTTGCCGGTGATCCGGCCGATCTTGCCGAGTTGGCCAGGCCGCCAATGAATGCAGTGGTCAAGGTGGGCGGAGGGACCGGCGCATTTGTGTCGGCGAATGGCCTTTTGCTGACCAATCATCACGTCGCCTTTGGGGTGATCCAGTACAACAGCAAGCCTGATCGCGATCTGATTGGCGGCGGATTCATCGCGGCAGAGCAAGCGGCCGAATTGCCCGCCAATCCGGATTATCGTGTTCTCGTCACGACCGCATTCGACAAGGTGACCGAGCGCATTCTGACGGGTGCACGGGGCAAGCGGGGCCGCGCTTACTACGATGCCATCGAGATCGCGACCAAGACGCTGGTTGCCGAATGCGAGCAGGAGGCTGGCTTTCGCTGCAGCGTGGCCAACATGTACTACGGCACCGATTTCTACCTGGTCAAGCAACTGGAGTTGCGTGATGTGCGCCTGGTTTATGCGCCGCCGCGATCGATAGGCAACTACGGCGACGAGATCGACAACTTCCAGTGGCCGCGCCACACCGGCGACTTCACCCTGCTGCGCGCCTATGTCGACAAGCAGGGCAAGCCCGCCGCCTACGCCCCCGACAACGTGCCCTATCAGGCGCCAGCGCATCTTCGCATCGCCAGCGAGGGCCCGAAGGAAGGGGATTACGCGATGCTGGCCGGTTATCCCGGCATCACCTATCGCCATCGCAGCGCGGCCGAGTTCGATGATCAGGTCAACCACACCTTGCCGGCGCGCGTGGAGATCTTCAACGAGTTGATCGGCGTCATCGAAAGGGCGGGCAAAGGCGATGCCGAGGCGCGCACCCGTTATGCCTCGCAGTTGCAGTCGCTGAAGAACAACAGCAAGCGCAGCGCGGGGGAGCTCGAAGGTTTGCGCCGAGCCGACGCGGTGCGTGTGCGCAGTGATGACGAGCGCGGCATGCTGGCCACCACCAAGGGCAACGATGTGCGTGACATCGCCACGCTGCAGGCCGCGCTGAAGGAGGCATCCGCCGTGCGTGACCGCGATCTGCTGCTCGGCCTGATGAGCAGCCAGACTCAGCTGCTGCGCTCGGCACAGATGCTGGAGCGCCTGCGCGTGGAATCCAGTCAACCCGATGCGCAACGTGAAAGCGGCTATCAAGTTCGCGACCACGCGCGCATCGAGGGAACGCTCCGGCAGGTGCAACGACGCTATTCAGCAGATGTGGAAAAAGCTCTTCTCGCGGCCTTGCTCGGGCGCTACCAGAAGCTGCCGGATTCCGAGCGGCTCAAGGAATTCGACGCCGCATTCGGCCGCACGCCTTCAGCCTTGGCCAGCGCGCTGGATGCCTTGTATGCCGGCACCGCGTTGGGTGACGAGGAGGCGCGTCTGTCCCGTTTCGCCGCCGCCCGCGAGGGCAAGCCGATGGCCGCCGATCCCCTGATCACGCTGGCGGCAACGCTGCTCCCGGCACAGTTGCGGATCGATGATGCACGCAAGGCGCGCAGCGGTGAACAACTGCGTCTGCGTCCGGCCTACATGCGCGCGCTGATTGCCTGGCGCAAGCAACAGGGGCGTGCCGTCTACCCGGATGCCAACGGTACCTTGCGCGTCAGTTTTGGCCGACTTGAAAGTCTGGTCCCGCGTGATGCAGTCCGCTATGCGCCGGTGACCACGGTAGCCGGCATCGTCGAGAAAAATACGGATGTGGAGCCTTTCGATGCGCCCAGGCCGTTGCTTGACGCTATTGCCAGAAGCGATTTTGGCAGCACGGCCGATCCGGTGTTGAAGACCCAGACGGTCAATTTCCTGACCAATCTGGATACGACCGGCGGCAACTCCGGTTCACCCGTTCTCAATGCCCACGGCGAACTGATCGGTCTCAACTTCGACAGCAACTGGGAAGCCGTCAGCGCCAGCTGGATGTTCGATCCCCGCTACAAGCGCGCCGTGCATGTCGACATGCGTTATATGCGCTGGCTGATGGCCAAGGTCTATCCGGCCCCGCATCTGCTCAAGGAAATGGGCCTGCCGGCGGAATGACGCGACAGCTTGCGGGTGCCGCTGCTGTGCGATCAGCGCAGGCGAAAGTCCTGGCAACGGAAGCGGTTGTTGCGCGTGGTCGCGGAAACCGCTTCCAGGGCTATTGGTGAGCTGAACAGCGGGCCGTCATGGCAGAGCGTATGAAACTCGCCGTTCTCGCCGCAGGGATCAACATCGATGGGCAGGTCGGCGAGGAATTCCGCGTCGAATTCACGTCCACAAAACGCGCCATCCAGTTGTTCGAGATCGATCGTGGTGACGACGGCGCGATGGCCGCGGCTGAGGAAGGCGCGGGCGAGTTTGTCGGTCGGTAATTCCCAGAGGGGAAAGGCGGCTTTCCAGCCAAACTGGTGCAGGCTGGCTTCGCGCCATGCGCGCACTTCCGCCAGGAAGAGGTCGCCAAAGGCGATCATTTCACAGGCCGGTGTGGTCGCGTGGGCTTGATTGAGCGCCTGCGCAAGGGCCGCTTCGTAATCCGAGTTGGCAACTTCGCCATCGACGCGCATTTCAATCAACGGCAGACCCAGTGCATCGACCTGGGCGCGCAGCACTTCGGCGCGAATATCATGCGTGGCCACGCGATCCGTGTTGCGATCCAGCGTGGTCAGCAAGCCCTCCACTTTCCACGCTGGATCGGCGAGCAGCCGATCCAGTGCCATCAGGCAATCCTTGCCACCACTCCAGGCCAGCAGGATCGGAGTGGCCACCGTGGACTCAGGCGGCGGCGCGCGAGGCGCGCTTGCGGTCGTTCTCGGTCAGATGCTTCTTGCGCAGGCGGATGGCCTTCGGGGTGACTTCGACCAGCTCGTCATCCTCGATGAACTCCAGCGCCTGTTCGAGCGACATCCGGATCGGCGGCGTCAATTGCACGGTCTCGTCCTTGCCGGCGGCGCGCACATTGGTCATCTGCTTGGCCCGCAAGGCGTTGACGGTGAGGTCGTTGTCCTTGGAATGGATGCCGACCAACTGGCCTTCGTAGATCTCATCGCCTTCATTGATCAACAGGCGGCCGCGCTCCTGCAGACTGATCAGCGAATAGGCCGGCGAGGGGCCCTGGCCATTCGAGATCATGACGCCGTTGGGACGCTTGGCGATGGCGCCTTCCGAGCGCGGGCCGTAATGATCAAACACGTGGAACAGCAAGCCGGTGCCGGCCGTGATGGTACGGAATTCGGTCTGGAAACCAATCAGGCCACGGGCCGGTATCATGTACTCCAGACGCGCACGACCGCGTCCGTCGAGTTCGATATTGGAGAGTTGCCCACGGCGGTTGCCGAGACGCTCCATGACGCCACCCTGGAATTGTTCATCCAGATCGACCACAAGCTGCTCGTAGGGCTCCTGCAACTCACCATCGATTTCCTTGATGATGACTTCCGGACGTGACACGGCGAGTTCATAACCTTCGCGGCGCATCGTCTCGATCAGCACCGAAAGATGCAGCTCGCCGCGCCCGGAGACCTTGAACTTGTCCGGATCCTCGGTCTCCTCGACCTTCATCGCGACGTTGTGCAGGGTTTCGCGCAGCAGTCGCTCGCGAATCTGGCGGCTGGTCAGGAACTTGCCGCCGCTGTGTTCCTTGACGCCGGCGAATGGCGAGTTGTTGACCTGGAAGGTCATGCTGATGGTTGGTTCGTCGACGTGCAACACTGGCAATTGTTCCGGCGCTTCGGGCGCGCAGATCGTGTCGGAAATGCTCAAGCCCTCGATGCCGTTGATGGCGATGATGTCGCCGGCCTCGGCTTCGGCGACTTCGCGGCGTTCGAGACCCATGAAGCCGAGCACCTGCAATACCTTCGCATTGCGCTTCTTGCCTTCCTTGTCGACCACGGCGACCTGCATGTTGGTGCGCACCTTGCCGCGCTGGATGCGGCCGATGCCGATCAGGCCGACGTAGTTGCTGTAGTCGAGTTGGCTGATGCGCATCTGGAACGGGCCGTCCGGATCGACTTGCGGCGGCGACACGTGTTTCATGATCGCTTCGTAGAGCGGGGTCATGTCGCCCGCGCGCACGTCCGAATCGAGTCCGGCGTAGCCGTGCAGGGCGGAGGCATACACCACCGGGAAGTCGAGCTGCTCATCGGTCGCGCCGAGGCGGTCGAACAAATCAAACGTGGCGTTGAGCACCCAGTCGGGCCGTGCGCCGGGACGATCGACCTTGTTGATCACGACGATCGGCTTGAAGCCCATCTCGAAGGCTTTCTGGGTGACGAAGCGCGTCTGCGGCATCGGTCCGTCCATCGCGTCGACCAGGATCAGCACGGTATCGACCATCGACAGCACGCGCTCGACCTCGCCACCGAAGTCGGCGTGGCCCGGCGTGTCGACGATGTTGATGCGGTTGTCGCGCCAGGTGATGGCGGTGTTCTTGGATAGGATCGTGATGCCGCGTTCCTTTTCCTGATCGTTGGAATCCATGACCCGTTCGGCGAGCACGGTGCGCTCGCTGAAGGTGCCGGATTGCTTGAGCAGGCAGTCGACCAGGGTCGTCTTGCCATGATCGACGTGGGCGACGATCGCGATATTGCGCAGTTTTTCAATGGACATCGGGAATACCAAACGACCTCAAGACGGGCCGTTGCAGGGAGAAAAATCAGGAGCCGCGCTCACGGCAGCCGGATATTATGCCCGGATTTTGTGTTGTGCGCCGAAATCGCGGAGTTGGGGGCGTGAACGCTACCAAACGGTTTGCGATTGGCGGTTAGCGGGAAAGCAGTGAGCGGTTGGCGGGACGGTCGGTGAGAGGTTGGCGCCGAGTGCAGTCTGAGGGGGATCGACGCGCATTCACCGTCAACGAATCCTGCGCCGCAGTTGGCGGGCTATCTGTGGCCTTCAGGCCCGATGCCCTATGGCGGGACTGGAGAAGAACATCACGGCTGAAGCCGTTTCCTACGACGAAGCGGCAATGCTAGATACGCCATCGAGTCCCGCGCCCTGTTCCTCCGCTCATCGTAGGAAAGGCATTCATGCCCGATGCTGATGGTCGGATTGACGAAAAGCATCACGGCTGAAGCCGTTTCCTACGACGAAGCGGCAATGCTAGATACGCCATCGAGTCCCGCGCCCTGTTCCTCCGCTCATCGTAGGAAAGGCATTCATGCCCGATGCTGATGGTCGGATTGACGAAAAGCATCACGGCTGAAGCCGTTTCCTACGACGAAGCGGCAACACGGGGCGCCATCGAATCCCGCTGCCCTGTTTCGCCCACTGATCGCAGGAGGCTTTCATGCCCACTCCCCACTTCCCGTCAACCGGGGTACCATTCGGCCATGCGCTTCGCTCTCGCCCTGCTGACCACGTTCTGTTTGCTGTTCCAGCAGACCGTCGTGGCGGCGTCGTTCTGTGCGATGGATATGGTGCCGGCTGCGCCTGCAGCGATGCCCGATCATTGCGCGGACAAGGTGACTCCAATGGAATCGCCGACGCTGTGCAAGAGCCATTGCGCGCCGGATCTGGCCGTCGTGCCCGATTGCAAATGGCCGCCCGTGCACTTCGTGGCGATGCTGCCGCCCGCGCTCGATCTGCTTTTCGTGCCGGTTCTGCCCGATCCCGGCACACCGACGATCCCGCCTGTCCATCGATCCGATCCTCCGGCACGTCTGCGTTTCTGCAGCCTGCTGATCTAGGCATCCTCCCGAAATCCCGTCCGATTCCCTGCCGTCGCTGCGGGGTGTCTTCGCGTTTGCGTGGGTGGAGCTGTCATGAACCCGATTGCCGTTGTTATCGAAAGGATCCGTTTCCGGATCTGTTGCCGCATGCTGGTCGTTTGTTCGTTTGCACTTTTTGCAGGGCCCAGGCCCGGGACTGCCGCCGAGTCTGACTTGTCTGTCGATGCAGCCATTGCACTGGCCCTGGCCAGGGCGCCGATGATCGAAGCGCGCGATGCCGGCATCGCGGCCGCAGCCGAAGAAGTCGCCCGCGCTGCGGCGCTGCCCGACCCGGTACTTGCCCTCGGTGTGCAGAACCTGCCGATCGCGGGTGCCGATGCTTACTCGCTGGACGCCGAGAGCATGACCATGCGCAGTATCGGTCTGACCCAGGCCTTGCCATCGCGGGCCAAGCGCGAGGCGCGCCGCGGATCCGCACTGGCTCAGCAATCGCAGGCCGACGCGACCCTTGTCGCCACCGTGCTGGAGACCCGGCGTGACGCGGCCAGCGCTTGGATTGCCTTGTGGGCGGCCGAGCGCGAGCAATCCCTGCTGGAAGAGTTGCGCGAACCAGCCCGCCTTGCCGTTGCCGCGTCGAAAGCGCGCCTCGGTGGTGGCGCGGGCACGGCCAGCGATGCGCTCGCCGCGCGCGCGGCCGAACTCGAACTGGATAATCGCATTGACGATGCCGAGGCCAGGCTCGAGCAGGCGCGGGCCGGTCTGGCACGCTGGATCGGCGATGATGCGAGGCGTGAACTGGCGGCGGCGCCGGATTTCTCGGAACTTCCGCACAGCCAATCCGAGCTGCTCGACCAGCTCGATCGACAGGCGCCCCTGCTGGTCTGGGATGCGCGGGAATCCGCCGCCGATGCCACGCTGGCCATGGCCAATGCCGAGAAGCGGCCTGACTGGAGCATCGGCGCGGGGTTTGCGAAACGTGGTGCCGATGCGTCGAACGTGATCTGGCTCCAGGTCGGCATCGGCTTGCCGGTGTTTTCGGCGAATCGTCAGGATCGCGGCGTCAATGCACGCCGGTCCGATTTGCAGGCGATCCGCGCCGCTCGCGAGGATGCACGGCGCCTCCAGGAAGAGTCCGTGCGCAGAAATTTCGCCGAATGGTCCGCGCTGGGCCGCAAGGTTGCGCGCTTGACTGGATCAATCCTGCCGCTCGCCCACGATCGCAGCGCAACGGCGCTCGCCGCGTATTCGGGCGGTGCCGATCTCGCTCGCTGGCTCGATGCGCAGCGCGACGAAATCAGCTCGCGTATCGAGTACGCACGATTGCTCGCGGACTGGGGACAAGCCTGGGCCGCACTGGCCTGGTTGCTGCCTGAGGAGGGCGCACCATGAACACACGAATCCTTGCCACGATCTTCGCGCTGGCGGCGCTGGTTGCAACAGCGCTGATCTCCTACTGGCTCGGCGCGCGGCAACCGTCGCCGCAGTTGACCGCCAGCGTAGCCGCCGTCAACGAAAAGGTCGCCCTCTACTGGTACGACCCGATGGTGCCGGATCAGCATTTCGACAAGCCCGGCAAATCACCATTCATGGACATGCAACTGGTGCCGAAATATGCCGATGCAGGGGATGCCGCGACGATCAGGGTGCCATCGGATACGCGGCAGAATCTCGGCCTGCGCACGGCCGTGGTCGAGGTCGGCAGGCTGGCTTCGTCACTGCGTGTGCCCGGCAGCATCGACTGGGATCGACGTGCGTCGCGTGAAATCAGCGCGCGCGTCGACGCCATCGTCGACAAGCTCCACGTGCGCGCGGCGTACGAGTCGGTGCGCAAGGGCCAGCCCCTGGTCGAGCTGATCGCGCCAGGATGGAACGCGGCGGCGCAGGAGTATCTCGCCCTCGAGTCCCTGCAATCCACGGATGCCCGCGAACTGCGTGCGGCCGCGCGCAATCGTCTGCGCGTGCTCGGCATGGACGATGCGCAGATCCGCAATCTGCGTGGCGGCAAGGTCGGCATCATCGTGCGTGCGCCGGTTGACGGCGTGGTCGGCGCGCTGATGATCCGCGAAGGCCAGAGTGTGCAGGCCGGGATGTCGCTGATGACGATCAACGGGCTGGATACGGTCTGGGCCGATGCGGCGATTCCGCAGGCGCAATCGACCGGTGTCCGCCAGGGCATGCCGGTGCAGGCACGCGCGGATGCGTTTCCGGGTGAGGTGTTTGCCGGCACGGTCGAATTGTTGCTCGCCGACATAGACGCCAGTACGCGTACCCGGCGCGCGCGCATCGTCCTTGACAACCCCGATCACCGCCTCACTCCGGGCATGTTTGTCGAGCTTGCCTTTATCGCCACCGAAGGCGCCGCACACGCGCTGATTCCTGACAGCGCCTTGATTGCCACCGGTAGCGACGCGCGCGTGATCGTCGAAACCGGGCAGGGCAGTTTCGCACCGGTGCGTGTGGTTATCGGGCGCTCGGCGGCGGGGCAAACCGAAATTCTTGAAGGGCTCGATGGTGGCGAACGCGTTGTTGTCAGCGGCCAGTTCCTGATCGATTCCGAAGCCAGCCTGTCGGGTGTGCTGGATCGCCTGTCGGCACCGCCGCAAGATGATGCGCATGACGGCCACGCGATGCCGACACCCGCCGATCCGCATGCCGGACACGACATGCAGGAAGGCCATGGCATGCCGGCCACGCAAGACGAACATTCCGGCCACGTGATGCCCGTCAAACCGGATCCGCATGCCGGGCACGACATGCATGACGGACACGCCATGCCCGCAGCCGCCGACAAGGATCCGCAGCCATGATCCTGCGTCTGATCCACTGGTCGATCGGCAATCGTTTCCTCGTTCTGGTAGGCGCCGTGGTGCTGTCCGTCGCCGGCATCATCGCCGTCGTGCGCACGCCGCTCGATGCCTTGCCCGATCTTTCCGACACCCAGGTCATCCTGCGCACCAGCTGGCCCGGCCAGTCGCCGCAGATCATCGAGGATCAGATCACCTATCCGCTGGCGACGACGATGATGTCGGTGCCTGGCGCGACCACCGTGCGTGCGTTCTCGTTTTTTGGCGATTCGTATGTTTATGTACTTTTCGAGGACGGCACCGATCCGTACTGGGCGCGTTCGCGCGTGCTCGAATACCTGAGCCAGGTGCGCGACAAGCTGCCCGAGGGGGTCAGCCCCGCGCTTGGCCCGGACGCGACCGGGGTTGGCTGGATCTATGAATACGCCCTGGTCGATCGTAGCGGCCAGCACGATCTCGGCGAGCTGCGTGCACTGCAGGACTGGTTTCTGCGTTACCGCCTGAAGACCGTGCCCGATGTCGCCGAAGTCGCCAGCATCGGCGGCATGGTTGCGGCCTGGCAGGTGGTCGTCGATCCGCAGGCGCTGGCCGCGCGCAATCTCAGTCTGGTTCAGGTCGAGAATGCGATCCGTGCTGCCAATGGCGCCAGCGGCGGCTCGGTGATCGAGCAGGGCGAGGCCGAGTTGATGGTGCGCAGTGTCGGCTATCTTGGCAGCGCCAGCGATTTCGAATCGATTCCGCTGAGCACGGGAAACAACGGCGTGCCGGTCCTGCTCGGTGAGGTCGCCCGGATCAGGCGCGGCCCGACCCTGCGCCGCGGCATCGCCGAACTCGATGGCGAGGGCGAAGTTGCCGGTGGCGTCATCGTGCTGCGCTCGGGCAAGAATGCGCTGACCGCGATTGCGGCAGTCAAGGCGCGTCTGCAGGAATTGAAAGCCAGCCTGCCGGAGGGCGTCGAGGTGGTGACAACCTACGACCGCTCCGAGTTGATCATCGCCGCAGTCGACAATCTGCGCAGCAAGCTGATCGAGGAATTCCTCATCGTCGCCCTGGTCTGTGCATTGTTCCTCTGGCACCTGCGCTCGTCGCTGGTGGCCGTGATCACCTTGCCGCTGGGTGTGCTCGCCGCCTTCATCGTCATGCACTACCAGGGCATCAGCGCGAACCTGATGTCGCTCGGCGGCATTGCCATCGCGATCGGCGCGATGGTCGATGCCGCCGTGGTCATGATCGAGAACATGCACAAGCACATCGAGCGCTGGAATCTGGCCAATCCGGATCGGTCGCTGCACAACGACGAACGCTGGGCGCTGGTCGGCAAGGCGGTTGGCGAGGTCGGCCCGGCCCTGTTCTTCAGTCTGCTCGTGATCACGTTGTCGTTCCTGCCGGTGTTTGCGCTCGGCGCGCAGGAAGGCCGCCTGTTCAAGCCGCTTGCCTTCACCAAGACCTGGTCGATGGCGGCGGCGGCGGGTCTGTCGGTGACCCTGATTCCGGTGCTGATTGGCTATCTGGTGCGCGGACGCATCCGTGCCGAGCATGAGAATCCCTTGAACCGGATCGTCAGTGCCGCGTATCGGCCGCTGCTCGGCTGGGTGCTGCGTGCGCCGCGCTCGGTTCTGCTCGTCGGCGGGCTCGTGCTGGCTTCCGCGATCCTGCCGTGGAGCCGGCTCGGCACCGAATTCATGCCGCCACTCGATGAGGGCAGCCTGTTGTACATGCCGAGCGCCTTGCCGGGCCTTTCGGCGGGCAAGGCCTCGCAGTTGCTGCAACAGACCGATCGCATGCTCATGAGCGTGCCCGAGGTCGCCCATGTGTTCGGCAAGGCCGGCCGTGCCGATTCGGCGACCGATCCGGCACCGCTGACCATGTTCGAGACCACGATCACGTTCAAGCCGCGCACGCAGTGGCGCGCCGGCATGACCATGGACACGTTGAAGAAAGAACTCGATGCGGCGGTCAGGGTGCCGGGCCTGACCAATCTGTTCGTGTATCCGATCCGCAATCGCATCGACATGCTCGCCACCGGCATCAAGAGCCCGATCGGCATCAAGGTGCTCGGCCCCGACACCAAGGAGCTTGAGCGTCTGGCCGCAAGAATCGAAGCACTCGTGCGCGGGGTTGCCGGGGTGACCTCGGCGGTGGCCGATCGCGCCGCCGGTGGTCGTTACGTTGATATCGACATCCGCCGTGATGCGGCCGCACGTTACGGGCTGACTCAGGCGCGGCTGCAGTCGCTGATCGCGACGGTAGTCGGCGGCGCACCGATCGGTCAGACCATTGAGGGCCTCGAACGCTATCCAATCGTGTTGCGCTATCCACGCGCGCAACGTGATTCGCTGGCCGCGTTGCGCGAGTTGCCGATCGTTGCCGACAACGGCAATCAGGTCACCCTGGGACAGGTCGCCGATATCAGCCTGGCCGCGGGGCCGCCAATGCTGAAAAGCGAAAATGGCCAATTGACGACCTATGTCTATGTCGATACCAGCAGCAGTGATCTTGTCGCCCAAGTCGAGGCGATTCAGCGGGCCGTGGCCAAGGGCATCGATTTGCCGAGCGGCTACACACTCGACTGGTCGGGCCAGTACGAATACCTGCAGCACGCCATCGAGCGCCTGCGACTGGTCGTGCCGGCCACGCTGGCGCTGGTGTTCCTGCTGATCTATCTGATCTTCCATCGTGCCGCCGATGCCGCGATCATCATGTTGAGCCTGCCGCTGGCCCTGGTTGGCGGCCTGTGGCTGGTCTGGCTGCTCGGTCACTCGATCTCGGTGGCGACCATGATCGGATTCATCGCCCTGGCCGGGGTCGCCGCCGAGTTCGGCGTGATCATGATGCTGACCCTGCGCCAATCCTGGCGACATCGGTGCGAACTCGATCCGCATGCCGATGAGACCGCACTCGATGAGGCGATCCGTGAAGGTTCGCTGCTGCGCGTGCGCCCGAAGGCGATGACGGTTGCGGTGATTCTTGCCGGCCTGCTGCCGATCCTGCTTGGATCGGGCGCGGGTTCGGAAGTCATGCAGCGCATTGCCGCGCCGATGGTCGGCGGCATGCTCACGGCGCCATTGCTGTCCATGCTGGTGATCCCGGCCGCATTCCGTTTGCTGATTCGGCGCGAACTGGCGAATCGACGCTGATGCAAAGGCCGTATCCGGCATCGAAGAATGCCGCTGATCCGGTTCGGTCACGAGTGCTGCGCAAACCGCTGACGAAATTCAGGGCAAGCTGGATTTGTGTGCGAATCCGCAGCAGAGCCAAACACGCCCTGTCGAAGTCACGAAAATCGTTTAGGCTAGTCAGTTCGCAATCCGGAGCAATGAAATGAATGCACCCACCCACCTGACCGCCCTGTTCACCACCTCGAAGGGGCCGATCCGGGTCAATCTGTTTGCCGAGAAGACCCCGATCACGGTGGCGAACTTCGTCAACCTCGCCCAGCGAGGCTATTACAACGGCCTGAGCTTTCATCGCGTGATTCCCGATTTCATGATCCAGGGTGGCTGCCCGAATGGCAGCGGCACCGGCGGTCCGGGCTATCGCTTCGAGGACGAGATCGTGCCAACCCTCAAGCACAATGCGGGCGGCGTGTTGTCCATGGCCAATGCCGGCCCGGGCACCAATGGCAGCCAGTTTTTCATCACCCACGTTCCCACCCCTTGGCTGGACGGCAAGCACACCGTATTCGGCATGGTTGATGGCCCGGCGGATCAGAAAGTCGTCGACGCGATCCGCGGCGGCGACACGATCGAATCGATCACCATCGAAGGCGACACCACCGCCCTTTTCGAAACGGCCAAGCCACAGCTCGAAAAGTGGAATGCGGTACTCGACGCAGCCTAAACCGATACTGGCGTCATCCATCGTGGGAGCGACTTCAGTCGCGATGCTTGTCCTGATTTTTCTTGAAAAGCATCGCGACTGAAGTCGCTCCCACGAAGCCGGCTGCTACTTGCCTACCTTCTGCTCGCGTACCGGAATCGGCACATTGCACAGGTCGATTTTTCCGGCTGGATGGATGTACCAGTCGTCGCTGCGGTTGCGACGGGATTCGATCAGCGCGCTGAAGGTGGCTGTGTCGGTGCGCAGGATCTGCAGATGGCTGCGATCTTTCTGCGGAAGGTCGGCGGCGAGGCGTATCGCCGTGATCGGCAACTTTGCCTGATCTTTCTCGTAGAAGCCCGCCGCCCCCGTGCCGCGCGGCAGTGCGGCCAAAAGTTCCATGCCCTTGACGACGCGCCCGACCGTGGCAATGTTGCGATCCAGTTGGCGCGGCGCGTGGCCGATCACCACGTACAATTCCGCACCGCTGCCGGATTCGGGTTCGTTGTTGCGACCGGCACCGACCATCGCGTAGCAATGCGCAAGCCAGGCCTCGCCGGCTTTCGGATCGCGCGCGGCCGGAAAGCCATTCGAGAAACCGACTTCCGGCGCATACAGATCGCCATCCGGCAACACGGTGAACGCAAGACCCTTGGCCGGCCGACTGAATTCGGCCGCGAGTGACGTCTTGGCTTCGCCGAGCGGGCGCGCGGTCTTGGGATCCTCGGCATTCGGATCGCCCCATTGGCTGACGAAGTTGTCCTGCACGCGCAGGATCGCGAGACCGTCAAAATACTTTTGCTTGACCAGGGTACGGATATTGGCCGCGTGCAGGGGTGCAAACGCCTCCGCCAACTCGATCACGACACGGCCACCGGGCAATTCCATGTACAAGGTGTTGTCGGCGTCGAGTGCGCGCCAATCGGCTGCGCTGGAGGCGTCGAGCACTTGCTGCATGGTCGGTTTCTTCGCCGGAGCATCGGTGGCGACAGCCACTCCGGCCCACGACATGCCTAGGCCGATCGCCATGCTGAGCAAGGCGCCTGCTCTTCGTTTGCCGGAACGCGCGAGTGGAGGCTGATCGATTTCGACAAGGGTGGGTTCGCTGCGCATGGTCACATCGCACTCCAGCAAGTATCGGAAAGGGGCAAGACTAACCCGGATGGTGCGCTCGGTCGTCACCCCGTTGGTCGCGTGCTTTCGCGAGGCCAATGAAGGGAGGCGTGACTTCTGGGGGATTCACTAGTATGAAGTCAACACTATGATCCATTCAACGCTATGACGTGATGAATGGCAGCGACGATGACCGAGCTTGAAGCCCATCTCAAGAAATTCCAGAAGGAGTTGTCCTCTGGATCGGTGTCCCTGGTTCTGTTGGCTGTGCTCGCCGGCGCCGAGGAACCCATGTACGGCTATCTGATCGCCAAGCGCCTCGCTGATGGCGGCGAAGGCGTGCTCGCCGGCAAGCAGAGCGCGTTGTATCCGGTCCTGCGCAATCTCAGCGCCTCCGGCCTGCTCGACAGCGAAGTCGAACCCTCGGTGGCCGGGCCGCCGCGTCGTTACTACCGGATCACCGCGCTCGGCCGCGAGGTGCTTGAACAATGGATTTCAACGTGGGCGACGACACGCGATTTCGTCGACAGCGTGCTCGAAAGCAACACTTCGCAAGGGGCGAAATCATGAACCATCCGATTCCGAAAACGATCCGCGAATATCTGGATCAATTGCGCATGGAGTTGCGCGGCGCCGATCCGGCGATGATCCAGGATGCCTTGTACGACGCCGAGGAACACTTGCGCGCCGAACTCGCCGAACATCCCGAACTCGATGAGGCGGCGGTATTGGCCAAGGTCGCGACCAGCTACGGTGCGCCCGATGAAGTCGCCGAGATCTATCGGGTCAAGGAAGGCGAGGTCGAGCAGGCCTTGCGGCCCCGTCGCGTGCGCCCGAAGCCTGAAAAATCGTTCATCGCAAAGTTCTTCGGCATCGCGGTTGATCCGCGTGCCTATGCGGCGATGTTCTACATGGTGCTGGCGATGGCGACTGGCATCTTCTACTTCACCTGGGTCGTCACCGGACTCAGTCTTTCTGCCGGATTTGCGATCCTGATCATCGGCATCCCCTTCATCGTCCTGTTCTTCGCAACGGTGCGTGCGCTGTCCTTTGTCGAGGGCAAGATCGTCGAGGCGATGCTGGGCGTACGCATGCCGAGGCGGCCCTGGAATGTGGATCGCGACAAGTCGATCTGGCAGCGCATCGGCGCGATGTTCACCGATCCGCGCACCTGGAGCACCTTGTTCTACATGCTGCTGATGTTGCCGCTGGGAATCATCTATTTCTGCATTGTCACGGTCGGCATGTCGCTCGCACTCGGTTTCATTGCCGCGCCATTCCTGCACCTGTTCGGCCTTCCGGGCGGCCTGATCATCAACGATGGTTCGGATTTGTTCATGACCTCGCCATTCTGGATGCCACTGATCCTGATTGCCGGAGTGCTGCTGCTGTTCGGCATGCTGCATATCGCCAAGGCCATCGGCCATTTGCACGGTCAGCTGGCCAAGCATCTGCTCGTGATCTCGGCTCAGGACGGTCGCGAAACGTGACCACCATGCGCCTTGACCGGATGGTCAAGGCGCTGTCGCCGACGGCGATTCGTGCAGGCAACCCCGCGGTGGATCCGGTTTTGTCTGGATGCGACAGGTTACCCACCGTGCCCGCTTTTTCCGGCAGACTTCAGTCCGGACAGATACGCGGGCGAGGTGGCCATGGTTTTTCTTGACAACCGGATTCCGCCGCCACTCATCGGTGCGCTGACGGCAGCCGGGATGTGGGCAATCTCAGCGACCGGTCCGCAGTTTTCCGTGGATCCCAGTCTGAAGTACGCGCTGGTCGGGCTGCTGCTGGTGATCGGCATCGGTTTCGATGTGCTTGGCATTCTCACCTTCCGTGCATCGCGTACTACGATCAATCCGCTCAAGCCCGAACGCAGCTCGGCCCTGGTTACCGGCGGCATTTACCGGATCACGCGCAATCCCATGTATGTCGGCATGGCCTTCCTGCTGCTGGCCTGGGCTGTGCACCTTTCCGCGCTATTGCCGATCGGGGGCATTTTCCTGTTCGTGTGCTACATGACCCGCTTTCAGATTCAGCCGGAGGAGCGCGCACTCGAATGCATCTTCGGCGAGCAGTTCAGCGCCTATCGCGCTCGCGTGCGGCGCTGGCTTTAGCGCCGCGCCAGCGTGTTGCGATCAAATCGACCAGCATGCATGCTCGTCGCGGCGTCGCGGCGTCGCTCCATGCAAGCCGCCGGGGTTGATTGGGTGCCATCGCTCGATGATTTTCCTCAAGTCTCGCGAGACGGCGCCGAGCGCAAGGTCGGATGAATCGACCGCGCTGGACCGGTGGAAGTGACAGGATGATCGACGAGGACTGGTCAGGCCGGCGCAGACCATCGCCGATCTTCGGATTGCGGAATGGATGCATTTGCAAAGTCAGCGCGCTGTCGCTGTAATGGCGCGCTGACATTCTTCCATCCGACCAGGATCATCCGATGCCCATCATCCGCATGAGCGACCTCGATCTGAGCAACAAGCGCGTCCTGATCCGGCAGGATCTCAATGTGCCGATCGAGGCGGGCCGGATCACCTCCGAGCAACGCATCACGGCCTCGCTGCCGACGCTGAAGCTGGCGCTGGAAAAGGGTGCGACGGTGCTGGTCACCTCGCATCTCGGTCGACCCAAGGAGGGCGTCTGGAGCGAGGCTGATTCGCTGGCACCGGTGGCCTTGCGCCTTTCGCAACTGCTCGGACGCGAGGTGCCGCTGATTCGTGATTGGGTCGATGGGGTCGAGGTCGCCCCGGGCTCGATCAGCCTGCTGGAAAACTGCCGCATGAATATCGGCGAGGCCAGCGACGACGAAGCGCTCTCGCGGAAGTACGCCGCGCTGTGCGACGTTTTTGTCATGGATGCCTTTGGCACCGCACATCGTGCCCAGGCCTCCACGCATGGCGTGATCCGTTTCGCCAAAATCGCTGCGGGTGGCCCGTTGCTGATGGCCGAACTGGATGCTCTGGCCAAGGCACTCGAATATCCGTCGCGGCCACTGCTCGCGATCGTCGCCGGATCCAAGGTGTCGACCAAGCTGGCCCTGCTCGAGCATCTCATCGACAAGGTCGACCAGTTGATTGTCGGTGGCGGCATTGCCAACACTTTTCTAGCTGCGGCCGGCTACAACGTTGGCAAGTCGCTGTGCGAGCCGGATCTGATCGAGACGGCCAACCGGATCAGCGCGGCGGCCAAGGCACGCGGGGCGCAGGTGCCCATTCCCGTTGATGTTGTGGTCGCGCCGCGCTTTGCCGCGGATGCCCCGGCCAGGGTAAAGCTCGTTGCCGATGTCGGCGATGACGACATGATCCTCGATATCGGCCCGCAGACCGCGGCGCTTTATGCGGCCCTGATCGACAAGGCCGGCACCGTAGTCTGGAATGGCCCGGTTGGTGTTTTCGAATTCGAGACCTTTGGCGGTGGCACCGAAGTGTTGGCACACGCGATTGCCAATTCGCCGGCGTTCTCCATTGCCGGTGGCGGCGACACGCTTGCCGCCGTCGACAAGTACGGCATCGCCGACAAGATCTCCTACATCTCGACCGGTGGCGGCGCCTTCCTCGAATTCCTCGAAGGCCAGGAGCTGCCGGCGGTCAGCGCCTTGCGTGCGCGCGGCGCCTGAGCCGTGGCGCTGATCCTGTTCGATCTCGATGGCACCCTGATCGATTCGGAGATCGGCATCACCCGATCGATGGCGCATGCCCTGCGTGCGCTCGATATCGAGCCGCCAGCGCAGGCCGTACTGCGCAGCTGGATCGGCCCGCCGCTGCACGCCTCGTTTTCGAGCGTCCTCGGCAACGATCCCGCTCGTATCGACCGTGCGGTTCACCACTATCGCGAGCGCTTCAACGAGGTCGGCTGGTGTGAGCATCGAGTTTACCCAGGCATCGAAGAACTGCTGGCCAGGCTGGCGGCAGGGGGCCATCGTCTGGCCGTGGTCACCAGCAAGATGTCCGATCAGGCACGTCGAATCGTGGATCATCTTCCGTTTGGCCATCTGTTCGAGGCCGTCCACGGCCCTGCGCCTGGCGTGCGCAACAGCGAAAAGGCCGCCCTGGTTGCGCAGGCGTTGCGCGAGCAGGACGGCACGGCTGAGGACAGCGTGATGATCGGTGATCGTCGATTCGATATCGAAGGTGCGCGTGCGAACCGGGTGCGCGGCATCGGCGTGCTGTGGGGGTTTGGTGGTGCCGACGAGCTTCGCAGAGCCGGTGCCGACCCTATCGTCGCCGATGCCTCGGAATTGGCTGCTTGTCTCTGCAGATCAGGGCACGTTCCGGAATGGCAGTCATTGGCAATGAATAGGTTTGCATGACGACTATTGTGTGACGCGGAATCGCCTGCCTGTGGTAGTTTCATCGGCTGATCATGGGAGTCGATGAATGTCTGAGCAGCTGCGTCGTACGCGGATCATCGCCACGCTGGGTCCGGCCACTGATGCGCCCGGAATGTTGAAGAAGGTGCTGGCCGAGGGCGTTGATGTCGTACGCCTGAACTTCTCCCACGGAAATCCCGAGGATCATCGGGTGCGTGCCGCAGCAGCACGCGCGGCGGCGGCCGAGCTCGGCCGCGAAGTCGCCGTGCTGGGTGATCTGCAGGGCCCCAAGATCCGCGTCGAGCGCTTTGCCGATGGTGCCGTGCATCTTGATGTCGGCGCGCGCTTCACCCTGGATTGTCGGGCCGATGCGCCGCCCGGCGACGTCAGCCGGGTCGGCGTCGGCTATCTCGATCTCTGGCGCGATGTGAAGCCGGGTGATCTGCTGCTGCTCGATGACGGCCTGATCGCGCTCGACGTGATTGAAGTGGCGTGCGAACAAGTGCACTGCCAGGTGCGTGTCGGCGGACGTCTGTCCGATCGCAAAGGCATCAATCGCCAGGGCGGCGGTCTCACCGTGGCCGCGCTGTCGGACAAGGATCGTCGCGATATCGAATTGGCCGCCGAGCTCCAGGTCGATTTTCTCGCCGTGTCGTTCGTCAAGAGCGCGGCGGATGTCGAACAGGCGCGTCGATTGCTGCGCGAAGCCGGCGGCGATGCCGCGATCGTGGCCAAGATCGAACGCACCGAAGCGATTGCCGCGCTTGGCGAAATCATCGATGCCAGCGATGTGGTGATGGTCGCCCGCGGCGACCTCGGCGTCGAAATCGGCGATGCGGAATTGCCCGGCCTGCAGAAAAAAATCATTCGCGAAACGCTGGAGCGCAGCCGCGCCGTCATTACCGCCACGCAGATGATGCAGTCGATGGTCGAATCACCGATTCCGACCCGCGCCGAAGTGCTCGATGTCGCCAACGCGGTGATCGACGGCACCGACGCGGTGATGCTGTCGCAGGAGACGGCCTCGGGCCG